>NZ_DKST01000015.1:344026-696707 GCF_002472835.1 Sphingobacterium sp. UBA7249
GTGGTGCCAGCTGGATTCGAACCAGCGACACAAGGATTTTCAGTCCTTTGCTCTACCAACTGAGCTATGGCACCTTTTCAATATTAGCTGTTTGCCTTATTGATGCTGCAAATATAGAGGGATTATTTGAAATACAAAAGGCAAAAGTGCTTTTTTTTGCGTTTAAACGCCAACCTGCTGATTCCTAAGTGGAAAAAATAAAGGGTTATTCGATCTGAATAACCCTTTGATATTGTCCAAGTGGATCTTATTAAGATAATTTACCAACTTCTAATACGAGATCAACAATTTTGTTTGAATAACCCCACTCATTGTCATACCAAGATACAACTTTAACGAAGTTATCATTCAAAGAAATTCCAGCTTTTGCATCAAAGATCGAAGTACGCGCGTCACCCAAGAAGTCCGTTGAAACTACATCATCCTCTGTATAACCCAAGATACCTTTCAATTCGCCTTCAGAAGCTTCTTTCATGGCAGTTTTGATCTCTTCGTAAGAAGCACCTTTATTCAAACGTACTGTTAAGTCAACAACTGAAACGTCAGCAGTAGGAACACGTAAAGACATACCTGTCAATTTACCTTTCAATTCAGGAAGAACTAAACCTACAGCTTTAGCAGCACCTGTAGAAGAAGGGATGATGTTTTGGTAAGCACCACGGCCACCTCTCCAGTCTTTCACTGAAGGACCGTCCACAGTTTTTTGAGTAGCTGTTACAGCGTGTACTGTAGTCATCAAACCTTCAACGATACCGAATTTATCATTCAATACTTTAGCGATAGGAGCTAAACAGTTTGTTGTACAAGATGCATTTGAAACGATATGTTGATCTGCTTTTAATTCTTTGTGGTTTACACCCATTACGAATGTAGGTGTGTCATCTTTTGCTGGCGCTGACATAACAACTTTTTTCGCACCTGCATCGATGTGTTTTTGAGCCAACTCTTGTGTCAAGAAGAAACCTGTAGATTCGATGATTACTTCAGCACCTACTTCATTCCATTTCAAGTTTGCTGGATCTTTTTCAGCAGTCACACGGATTGTTTTGCCATTCACGACCAAGTTACCGTCTTTCACCTCTACAGTACCTTCAAATTTACCATGAGTTGAATCGTATTTCAACATATAAGCCATATAATCTGGCTCAACTAAGTCATTGATACCAACAATTTCAATTTCTGGACGATTGATAGCAGCTCTGAATGCTAAACGACCAATACGGCCAAATCCGTTAATTCCAATTTTCATATTCTTAATTTTTATTGATATAATATTTAATTAAATTATGTATCGGCTCCTTAACTACGGTGCCAATACTGATACTAAATTCTTCTGTCGCTACCTCCCGGAGGATATTTTCATAATTAAATGCCACCGAACCGGTGAAATTCACATCACTATCCGGATACTCTTTCATTAATGGCTTAATGTAAGTTTTAATAAAAATACGCAGTCCATTCTTGATTAGCTGATTGATAAAAAGATGCTCTTTGTTTTCAAGCACAAAATCCGTAAATGAATTTAGAAAGTTAGTGGGTTGTGGTGCTATGTACACCTTCTCCAAAATACTTTTCTTGTCAAGGGTAAATTCTTTTTCTAATTTTTCTTTCAGATCGAGCGGAAGGGTGTCCGTCATATAGTGTTTTAGCAATTGCTGACTATTCCAGTTTGTCGCACCTTCGTCCGCGAGGATGTAGCCCAAGCCATAGTTGTTTTCTATGATTTTCTTCCCTGTATAATAAGCCGCATTCGATCCGCTTCCAATGATGCCCACAATGCCTTTTTCATCTCCGAAAGTTGAAATTGCCGAAGCAATGACATCGTGGTCTACCTTGACCCTTGCGTTGACAAAGAAGCGTTCGAAGACATTTTTGATTTTATCTTTGCGTTCCTTGGAGGAAGAACCGGCACCAAAAAAATAAATACGCTTAATTTTTTCAGCGTTATTGATCAAATTGGTGTTTCTATTTAAATGCTGTAGTATGGACCGTTCATCCTGAAGATAGGGGTTGATACCATTCATGCGGAATCCGGTGGTTATCCGGCCTTTGTCAGCCAACCGCCAGTCTGAGAATCGAGATCCACTGTATACTACTGCTATCATAGTCTGCTTTGCTTTATATTATAAAATCTCAGCCATTTCCAATAGATCAGGGCTAAGTTTAATTTCCTTATTGCTGATCGCCTCTTCAATCGGTGTAGTTTTGATTTCATTACCGCGAAGCCCCACAGTGATGCGTGTATTGCCTGCTAAAATTTCATTCACGGCAGCAAACCCCAATCGACTGGCTAATACGCGGTCAAAACTCGTTGGAGATCCACCACGTTGTAAATGCCCTAATATACTAACTTTCGTGTCGTAATGATCAAATTTTTCCTTTACTTTTTTTGCGACATAATATGCACCACCGTTTTGATCGCCCTCTGCGACAATAACAATGGATGAGGATTTCTTTTTAATCGCACCATCTTCCAGGTGACGGATTAAGTCATCAATAGCCGTCTCTTTCTCCGGAAGTAAGATGGCCTCTGCACCCCCTGCAATTCCAGCGTTTAATGCGATACATCCGGAGTCTCTGCCCATGACCTCAACAAAGAAAAGGCGCTCATGGGAGGCAGCCGTATCTCTGATTTTGTCAATAGCCTCGATAACAGTGTTATTGGCTGTATCATAACCGATGGTATAGTCGGATCCGTAAAGGTCGTTGTCAATTGTTCCGGGGATACCTACAATGGGAATCTCAAATTCTTTGGAGAAGAAATTCGCACCGGTAAAAGTTCCGTCTCCACCAATTACCACCAAAGCATCAATTTCTGCTGCCTTTAAATTATCGTAAGCGATTTTTCGTCCTTCAGTTGTTTTAAACTCAAGACAACGCGCTGTTTTTAATATCGTACCACCACGCTGTATGATGTTGCTCACCGAGCGGGTATCCATTTCTTTAAAATTTCCGTCAATCAGACCTTGATAACCCTGGTAAATCCCGGTTACCTGAAGGCCCTTGTGTAAGGCTGTACGGACGACAGCACGAATGCAGGCATTCATGCCGGGTGCGTCACCGCCAGATGTTAATACGCCTATTTTTTTAATTTCTTTTATCACACTCTATATTTTAGGTTTTACGAATATAAGATTTTTATAGTGTATATTCTACACTTTGAATAAATTTTTCATTATTTTTTTGCGCATCACGTTTAGGAAGCGTATAATTGTTACAGATAACCCGATGATTAGTAGCCGATAAATTTAGCTCAGTATATTGCACATAAATAAATTTAGAAGTTTTGTATAGTAATTTTACCGTAGACTGTGTCATATTAGGCTTTCATGAAGGAGAATTAAAGGTTCTCTTGGCTGAAAGAAATGAATATCCTTTTAAGGATTGGTGGGCATTGCCAGGCTTTTTCGTGGATAATGACGAAGAAATGGAAGATGCCGTAAAAAGAATTTTGTATGAAAATACAGGCCTGAAGGATGTATTTATGGATCAGTTGCATTCTTTTGCGGGTCTCAAACGGCACCCGAAAGGACGTATTCTGACTGTCGCTTATTATGCCCTGATTCAGCTTGATAATACAAAGTTGAAAACCAAGCCTGTTACAAATTACATGAAGCAGGCAAAATGGTTCCCTGTTAGAAATGTACCTGAATTGGCTTTTGATCATAAGCAGATTTTGGATTTATGTCTGGAAAGATTACAGCGGCGTTTGGCCTATAAACCGATTGCCTTTGAGCTTTTGCCTGAAAAATTTACCCTCACTCAATTGCAATTGGTTTATGAAGGGATATTAAATAAAACATTGGATAAGCGCAATTTTAGAAAGAAAATGCAGAATTATGGCTTTCTAAAGGAGTTAGACGAAGTACAAACAGGTGTGGCTTACCGCGCTGCCCGCTTGTATAAGTTAGATAAACGAAAATTTCTTAAACATTTTCAGAACACTGTAGCGTTTTAATAAAATCAGAGTTATTAAGGAATAGGCAAACTTCAAAAGTTTGCCTTTTTTGTTGTCAATTAAATATCAAATTAATAAGGATTTCGAAATATATTTTGTAGAGGAAGTTACTTTTTATATTTTTGAACAATTTCTGATAAAAGTCAGAAAGTAGAAAGGAGTTTTTTGAAGAATGGAAGATAGAAAAGAGCAAATCATTGATGCCGCAATTAGACGCTTTATGCATTATGGATTTAGTAAGACAACAATGAATGAAATTGCAGAGGATATAAAAATCACTAAAGCAAATTTATATTATTATTACTCAGAGAAGAATGCGCTTATACGGGACGTTCTTATACGTTTGACAGATGAGTATAGAGCGGAGGAGGAAAAGTTGGTTGCTGCACATACAGGGACAACTTATGATCTGATCATGAAAATTTTAGAGATGCGGGATGCTTTTGTGCGTAAGTACTATATGTTGCATATGAACGAAAATCTGGAATGGATTAAGGGACTTTCAATGCAGGATTTCTTTCAGTGCTTACATAACCGTGATGTAAAGGCGCTTTATGAAATATTTAAAGTAGGTGCAGAAAATGGGGAACTCAATGAAGAACATCTGTATGAAACGGCGGAAATCTATGTAGAATTGATGAAAAGCCTATCGTTGATGTGCAATATTTCTGATATCATTTCTGGTATACCAAATCAAGACCGCTTTGATGAAGTGTTACAGAAACAGAAGCTTGCTACGAAGTTGTTTTTTAACGGTATAAATAAAAAGTAGATATAAAATTAGGACAAATAAATTAGGAATGAAAACAATCAGAATACTAGCCAGCCTTTTATTAGGTGCGATGGTTTTCCAAAGTCATGCACAACAGCAGTTAAGCCTAAGTGATGCGATCAAATTTGCTTTACAGAATAAAAAGGAAGCAAAAAAAGCCAAATTGGACCTTGAAAATGCCCAGTACCAAATCGATGAAGTCCGAGGTGGTGCATTGCCACAAATTACTGCGAGCGGATCCTTAAAATATAATGTTCTGATTCCGGAAATGGTATTAGAAGCAGGCGGGCAAACGCAAACAATTAAAATGGGGCAACCGTGGAATTCTACTGCAATGGTCTCACTAAACCAACAACTGTTTAACCAATCGATATTTACGGGCTTAAAGGCGGCCAAGACGACCAAAGAGTTTTATCAAATAAACGCACAGTTGACAGATGAACAAGTAATCGAAAAAGTTGCAAATGCGTATTACGAAATCTATCAGGAACATCTGAAATTGCAGACCATTGAAAATAATCTTCAGAGTACAACAAAAACAAAGAATGTGACCGAGGGCATGGTGAATGCTGGATTGGCGAAACGAATTGATTTGGATCGGCTGATTGTAAATGTAAATAATTTGGAAGCGCAGCGGCAACAATCATTAAATTCAGTACAGATCAAGGAGAATGCTTTGAAATTTGCAATTGGTAAGCCAATTGAAGAAGATATTGAGTTGTCGAAAGAAACATTTGAGCTAAATCCGGCCTTAAATGCCGAGGAAGCTAATGTTGAAAACCGCACGGAGGTCCAACTGGCTAAAAAGCAAATTGAGTTGTACCAACTAAATAAAAAATCTAAAGTTGCAGATCTTTATCCTAAATTATCCTTAGGCGGGGACTTTGGTTTTAATGGTTTTGGTAAAGGTTTTCCGATTGGAAGCAGTTTCAATTGGCCAAAAAGCTCAAGTATAGGTTTAAACCTTTCTGTCCCAATTTTTACGGGTGGGACAACTAAAGCCAAAATCAATCAGGCTGATATTCAGATTAGACAGGCTGAGGTAGATTTGGAGGATACAAAGCTCGGCCTGAATTTGGCGAAAGAGAATGCCAAATCACAAGTAAAGATCAGTTTATTGAATATTGATAATAACCGTCGTAATGTAATCTTGGCGAAAGATGTTTTGAGTGACACACAAAACAATTTCAATAACGGTCTTGCGACATTGACGGAGTTATTGGATGCAGAGAAGGCCTTGGCGGATGCTGAAAACAATTTAAATACCAGCTTATTGAATTATAAGGTTGCCGAAGTACAGATTATAAAGGCAAATGGTGAACTGAAATCATTAATTAAAGAATAATTGACTACAACTATATGAAACGCGGAATTATTACCTTATTGATTATTGCTGCCGGGTTGGCAGGTATATTTTTTGTACTGAACAAAAATAAAAAGAAAAATGAAGCCGAAACAGCAGAAGTTGCCAAGACAAATGCGGCTATCGCGGTCCGTATTGACACTGCGAAAGTAAGCTCGATGGACTTACGTTACACTGCTAACGGGACGTTCGAACCGAAGCAGGAAGTGACTGTTGGAGCAGAAACTGCAGGACGTGTTGTCCGTGTATTGGTAGATGAGGGAGCACATGTGGGTGTTGGTCAGACATTGGCAATTATAGAAGGTGACAAATTAAATGTAGATGTCGCAAATGCACAGGCATCTTATGATAATGCGTTAGCGGATATGAAACGTCATGAAAATGCTTTTTCAACAGGCGGTGTCACGCAACAAAAAGTAGATGAAGTAAGATTGAAATTGGAAAGTGCCAAAAATAGCCTACGTTCAGCTAAATTAAAAGCAGGTGATGTAACTATTAAAACCTCGGTAGCAGGAATTGTCAATGCACGTAAAATTGAACCCGGTGCTTATGTAAGTCCGGGAACTCCGGCTTTCGATATCGTAAATGTCGGTATACTAAAATTACGTGTCAATGTGGATGAGAAAAATGTGGCAACCTTAAAAATCGGTCAATCTGTGGATGTATCGGCAAGTGTTTATGCTGATCAAAGGTTCACCGGTAAAGTGACGTTTATCGCGCCCAAATCAGACGGAAGCTTAAATTTTCCGGTAGAAATTGAAGTCAATAACTCATCCAATCAATTGCGTGCCGGTATGTATGGCACAGCGATGTTTGGCGAGGGTGTTGCCGGCAATACGCTTATCGTCCCTCGTAATGCATTCGTAGGTAGTGTGAGCGACAATAAAATATTCGTTCTTAAAAATGGCAAAGCAATTGAGACCAAGGTGAAATCCGGAAGAAACTTTGGCGATTACATCGAAATCTTGGGTGGCTTGCAAAATGGCGATCAAGTGATTGTTTCTGGTCAAATCAATTTGTTTGATCAGAGTCCTGTTGAAATTATTAAATAATGTATACTGATAACCAGTAGCAAATGAAGTCGTGGTTTCATTGCCATTAAAAACAAATAATTCTAATGAAAATTACCGAAATATCGATAAAACGTCCCAGTATAATTATCGTATTATTTATAATACTCACATTAGGCGGGTTGTTTTCCTATACTCAATTGGGGTACGAGCTAGTCCCTAAATTTGAGATCAACGTCATCACGGTGCAGACGGTCTATCCAGGAGCATCCCCCGCTGAGGTGGAAAGCTCTGTCACCAAGAAAATTGAGGATGCCATTTCATCCTTGGAAAGTATCAAAAAAGTAGAATCGACCTCGCTTGAAGGGGTATCGATCGTTATGATTACCCTTAATAATGGCGCCGATGTCAACTTTCTGCTTACCGATGCGCAGCGGAAAATCAATGCTGTCATTAACGATCTGCCTGATGATGTGGAGACACCCTCCCTGTCCAAGTTCTCGTTGGACGATGTAGCGATCATGAGTTTGGCGGTTACCTCAAACTTGTCCGAGAAAGAGTTATATGACCTCTTGGACAATAAAATCCAACCTGTTTTTGCACGCATAAATGGGGTTGCTAAAGTAGACATGATCGGTGGCGAAGAGCGGGAGATTCAGATTTCTGTGGATCCGAAGAAAATCGAAGGTTATGGATTGACAATTTCACAGGTGCAACAAACTGTAGCGGCATCTAACTTGGATTTTCCTACAGGGAATGTAAGCACCCGTGATAATAGAACCACGATCCGGTTGGCCGGAAAGGTAACGTCAATTGAAGAGTTACGTAACTTGCCGATTACAACGCCTGCAGGGGTACAGATCTATTTGCGTGATATTGCAGACGTTCAGGATGGTATCAAAGAAATTGAAAAAGTGGCTCGTTTGGACCGCCAGAATACCATCTTGTTGCAGGTCTTTAAACAATCTGATGCCAATGCAGTAGCTGTGTCTGAAGGTGTAAAGAAAACTATTGGACAGGTAGAAAAAGATTATAAAGATAACAACATCAAAATACTTATTGCAAATGACTCTTCTGACTTTACCTTGAATGCAGCCGACAACGTCATTCATGATTTGATGATCGCAATTGCTTTAGTAGGTTTTATTATGTTGTTTTTCTTACAGAGTTTGCGAAATGCCGCAATTACAATGGTCGCGATTCCGCTGTCGTTGATTGCAACCTTCATCGGCTTACTTTTGATGGGCTACACGTTAAACTTGATGTCATTGTTAGGTTTATCCCTTGTGGTGGGTATCCTGGTGGATGATGCGATCGTTGTTATCGAGAATATTCACCGCCATATGGAGATGGGTAAAAACAAGGTGCGTGCGGCATTTGATGGCGCTTCCGAAATTGGATTTACCGTTACGGCGATTACTTTGGTTATCGTTGTCGTATTCCTTCCAATAGCAATGTCTACAGGACTGGTTGCAAATATCCTGGCACAATTCTGTGTGACCGTGATTATCTCTACCATGTTATCTTTATTGGTGTCATTTACGGTAGTTCCTTGGTTGTACTCGCGTTTCGGAAAACTTGAACACTTGAGCAAAACATCTTTGTTTGGACGCATAATCTATGGATTTGAAAGTGGTTTGACTGCGTTTACGCATTGGGTATCCGGATTATTGGTGTGGTCTTTAAAAACACGATTGACTAAACTGGCTACGCTAGGACTAGCGATAGGACTTTTGATTGCTTCATTTTCATTGGTAGTGAAGGGCTATATCGGTTCGGATTTCTTCCCAGGTATCGACCGTAAGGAATTTTTTATCCAATTGGAACTCGATAAAGACGCTTCCTTGGAAAAAACAAACTTATTGACGCAAAAGGCGGAGGCTTATATTAAATCTAAGCCAGATGTTAAAGAAATAATCACTACGGTCGGTCAGTCTTCGGACGGTATGGCTTCCACTACTGGATCTCGTTATAAATCCGAAATCCATGTTATTTTAGACAAGGAGAATTTTGAAGGAAATTCCCAGGTGTATTCTGCAACCTTAAAACGCGAATTGGAAAATAAACTGATTGGTGCCAAGGTCAAAACCGTGAACGTTGGTATTATGGGAGCAGAGCAAGCGCCGTTGAAGTTGACCATTATTGGTGCATCTGTCGAAGACGCGCAAGAATTTGCGGAGAAAGCTGCTGACCAATTGCGCAAAATTCCGGGAGCTGCAGGAGTAAAATTGACCTCTGAAGCGGGTAACCCAGAGATCAATGTGAAGATTGACCGTAATAAAATGACATCCTTAGGTTTGAATGTGTCGACTGTCGGTATGACTATGCAAACTGCATTTTCGGGAAATACCGATAATAAATATAGGGCAGGAGATAACGAATATGATATTAATATCCGTTATACCGAAAGTGGTCGTGCAAATATTGATAATGTCCGTGATTTGAAGTTCATTAATGATAAGGGTGCTTCGATTTCATTGGAGCAATTTGCTAACGTCACTTATGGTTCAGGCCCCACTTTGTTGGAACGCCGGGACAAATCGCCAGCGGTATCTATTCAAGGGCAGGCGATCGGTAGACCGATGGGTACAGTAGCTCAGGAGTGGCAGGCGCAGTTTGAAAAACTACCGCGCAAACCAGGAATCGTATTTATCTGGGGTGGTAACATGGAGAACCAAACCGAAGGTTTTGGAACTTTGGGAATTGCCTTATTGGCATCTATTATCCTAGTATACTTGGTAATGGTTGCTTTATATGATAGTTTTATCACTCCATTCGTTGTCTTGTTCTCTATTCCTTTGTCATTTATTGGGGCATTATTGTTCTTGGCTTTGGGAAATCAAACATTGAATATATTTACGATTTTGGGTATCATTATGTTGATCGGTCTGGTAGCCAAGAATGCGATTATGCTGGTTGATTTTGCCAATCACCGTAAGGAGGCAGGGGATAATACCCATGATGCTCTAGTAGCTGCGAACCATGCCCGTCTTCGTCCGATTTTGATGACGACAATTGCGATGGTATTCGGTATGATTCCAATAGCTATAGCGACGGGTGATGGTGCCGATATGAATAGAGGCTTGGCAATTGTAATCATTGGCGGTCTGTTGTCATCTTTATTCTTGACGCTGGTTGTCGTTCCTGTTGTCTATTCGATTTTCGACAGTTTGCAACGCCGTTTTGGTAAAAAGAAAAAGAATGACTATGAAGCATTAATGGTGGAGGACTACGATCATATTGATGTAGCTGAACATTAAGTATAAATCAATTTTACAAAAAAAAGGAGGCTAAGTCATTGGTCTCCTTTTTTTTGTATTAATTTTAGGTTAATCAATCGATTGCGTAATTTTTTTTTATTACATTGCGGCCGCATTAACAAAAAAAATATATACTTAAAATTGAGACAAGCATGTGTGGAATTGTAGGATACACAGGTTACCGTCAGGCGTATGGTATCGTCATTGATGGATTAAAAAAATTAGAATACCGTGGTTACGACAGTGCAGGAGTAGCGCTGCACAAGGGTGAACATGTTGATGTTTACAAAAAAACCGGAAAAGTGGTGAATTTGGAAGAATTCGTATACGGTCAAGATCTCCAATCAACAACAGGAATAGGACATACACGATGGGCTACCCACGGTGAGCCTTCTGATAGGAATGCCCATCCGCATTATTCAAATAGTGGTCGCATCGCGATGATTCATAATGGTATCATAGAGAACTATGCTTCCTTAAAATCGGAATTAATTAATAAAGGTTACCATTTCAAAAGTGATACAGATACAGAAGTACTCGTTAACTTTATTGAAGAAATCCAATTACAGAATGAGTGTCCCTTGGAGGAGGCAATTCGCATTGCCTTGAAAAGGGTTGTAGGTGCCTACGTAATCCTTGTATTGGAAGCTGGTCACCCAGATCGGATTATTGCGGCAAGAAAAGGAAGTCCGTTAGTAATTGGAATAGGTAAAAATGAGCACTTCCTGGGTTCAGATGCTTCCCCCATGTTAGCTTATACCAAAGAGGTCGTTTATATCAATGACTACGAGCTGGCGATTATTACTCCTGACGAATTAATTCTAAAGAACCTGGGCAATGAGCGGATTACCCCATATATCCAAAAGTTAGACCTAGAGTTATCAGCTATAGAGAAAGGTGGTTACGACCACTTTATGCTAAAGGAAATCTTTGAACAACCTGATACGATCTACGATTCGATGCGTGGTCGTTTGGACTTGCAGGCCAAGCAAATTATTCTCAGTGGAATAGAGAAATACGCACATGAAATCAGCAATACCAATCGGATTGTTATCGTTGCTTGTGGGACGAGCTGGCATGCTGGTTTAATTGCTGAATATATCATTGAAGAATTATGCCGCATCAATGTTGAAGTGGAATATGCTTCTGAATTCCGTTATCGCAACCCAGTGATCCAGCCCGGAGATGTTATTTTGGCTATTTCGCAAAGTGGTGAGACCGCAGATACCTTGGTTGCCCTTGAGAATGCGAAAAAGCAAGGTGCCATTATTTTAGGAGTTGTCAATGTTGTCGGATCGTCGATTGCCCGTCTTTCAGATGCAGGTGCTTATACACATGCGGGACCTGAAATTGGAGTAGCAAGTACCAAAGCATTTACCGCCCAACTTACTGTCTTAAATCTAATTGCCTTAAAAATAGCTGCATTAAAAGGAACGATTTCTGAAGAACGTTTTCTACAATTATCAGAAGAATTGCATACGGTTCCGGAGAAAGTTCAATGGATTTTGGATACACAGATCGAAAAGATCCAACAAATAGCAAAAAAATATAAAGATGCAAGGGACTTTTTGTTTCTTGGTAGGGGATATAACTTCCCAGTGGCCTTGGAAGGTGCACTAAAGCTAAAGGAAATCTCTTATATTCACGCTGAAGGCTATCCAGCAGCAGAGATGAAACATGGCCCTATTGCCTTGGTGGATGAGAATTTGCCCGTTGTTTTCGTAGCAACGAAAGATGCTTATCATGAAAAAATTGTCTCCAATATTCAGGAGATAAAAGCAAGAAAAGGAAAGATTATTTCGGTTGTCACCAGAGGTGACGCAGTATCTGAAAGTCTGTCAGATGACTATATGGAAATCCCGGAAGCGGATGAGATTATTGCACCTTTGATTTCCGTGGTTCCACTGCAGCTCTTGTCGTATTATATTGGTGTGGAATTAGGCCTAGACGTCGATAAACCACGTAATCTGGCCAAATCTGTTACAGTAGAATAAGAAGACATATGAGTGTATTAAAGAAAAGGCCTTTGGAACATTTGGGATATGGTTTTATCCCAAATGAATTTCTTAAAGAAGGGCAAGATGAGTATACCCTGCGTTTTCAACAAAATCCACGCGATGATTACCGTGACCTCACGGCAAGCGAGATTCAGGAGCTCATTGCAAATGGGAATTGGTCCAGTGATTGGTCGAAGGTGAAAGTGTCAGCAATCTTTGATCCCAAGCAAATTCAGAACTGCAAATTTTATGGCTTGGTACGTATCGGGAACCTGAGCCCTAGTTACCTGGAATACCGCAACCTGCAACTTCCTATAGGTTTATATCATTCGACCATTATCAGTTCCGATTTTGGCGACGATGTTGCTGTACACCATGTAGGTTATTTGTCCTATTTTATTGTGGGTAATGAAGTACTGCTGAGTCAAATCAAGGAGATGGAGACCGGTAGTACGGCTAAATTTGGAAATGGCATTCTTCGCGACGGTGAAGAATCGGGTAAACGCATTCAATTGGAGCTCTGTAATGAAAATGGCGCACGCTCCGTTTATCCCTTCGATGGCATGCAGGCAGCGGATGTCTATTTATGGACACGAAATCGCCACGATCATCAGCTACAGCGCCGTTTTGAGGAACTGACAGATCAAAAGTTTGGTACGCAACGTGGTTATTATAGTCAGGTCGGTGATCGCTGTGTGATCAAAAATACGTTCACAATCAAAAATGTGAAGATTGGCACAGATGCTTATATTAAAGGGGTTAACAAGTTGAAGAACGTGACCATCAATTCATCACAGGAATCCTATACGCAAATTGGTGAAGGCTGTGAGCTTGTCAATGGGATCATTGGCTATGGTTGCCGTATTTTCTATGGAGTAAAAGCGGTACGTTTTATTTTGGCTTCTTATTCACAATTAAAATATGGAGCGCGGTTGATCAATTCCTATCTTGGTGATAACTCGACCATCTCCTGTTGTGAAGTGCTTAATTCTTTGATTTTTCCGGCACATGAGCAGCATCATAATAATTCCTTTTTATGCGCGGCATTGGTTATGGGACAAAGTAACATGGCTGCTGGGGCTACCGTGGGGTCTAACCATAATTCCAGAGCTGCTGACGGCGAGATTATAGCAGGCCGTGGTTTCTGGCCAGGTTTATGTGTGAGCCTCAAACACAATTCTAGATTTGCTTCTTATTGTTTGATCGTAAAAGGAGATTTTTTACATGAACTGGACATACAGTTACCTTTTACCTTAGTAAGCAATGATGTACAGCACGATAGGCTTGTGCTGATCCCAGGATATTGGTTTATGTATAATATGTACGCGCTGGTGCGTAATGCTAATAAGTATGAGGCGCGGGACAACAGACATTTTAAAAATCAATATTTTGAATACGATATGTTGGCACCCGACACGGTTAATGAGATGTTTGCCGGAATGGATGCTTTGGCCTTAGCCGTATCGGAAAGCCTTCAACCTGGAGAAAATAAGACGCAAGAGGAGCGGATCCTGGCGGGACGTGACTTACTTGCCAACAATATTGATCTGAAAGATAAAACGATCGTTCTGTCTGGCGCGGAGAACTCACGGAGACCTACCGTAATCCAAAAAGTAGGTGAAGCTTATCATCTTTATCGTTCATTCATTAAGTATTATGGTGTATTGCACCTGATGGATGCATTGGAGTCTGGTTTATCGTTGGATGATATCCTTGAAAATCTTTCTGCTGAAAAGCGGACAAGCTGGGAAAATATTGGTGGACAGCTTATTGAAAGCAATGCTTTACACCTTTTCTTAGAAGATATCAAATCCAAAAGCATTGATTCTTGGGATGATATTCACGAATTTTATCATGAACGAAGTAAGGATTATCCATTGGATAAACGTAAGCATGCTTTGTTGTCCCTTATTGAAATTCTTACTTTGGAAGGTGTTGAAATATCCAAAGATAAAATTGTATCTTTGTTAGATGAGGCTTTAGGGCAGCGGATCTGGATAGGTGAGCAGATCTATAAATCGCGAGCGAAAGATTACAAAAACCCGTTCAAGAATATGGTATATGCCAATGATGAGGAACGGGATATTGTCGTTGGGAAGTTGGAGGAGAATTCCTTTATCAATCAACAACAAAAAGAATTAGAGATATTTAAAATAAGGGTTGCTAATTTGAAAGGGCAATTTTAAAAAGAAAGGCTTCCGCTCGGAAGCCTTTTCTTGTTTTACCTTTTAAGCTTGGATAATGATCTTATCCATCGGGAATAAATGTTACTAGACAAATTTATCAAGCATCATGTATTTTATCCAACGGTTTGCGTTTGTTCTCTTTAATATGCTTAAAATGACTAGGTGTCAGTCCGGTGACTTTTTTGAATTGATTACTCAAATATGCAACACTCGAGTAATTCAATTGATAGGCTATCTCGCTTAAAGTCAGCTCGTCATAAACTAATAATTCCTTGACGTATTCAATTTTTTGGCTGATAAAATATTTCTCGATTGTCATGCCTTCCACATCTGAAAACAAATTCGAAACATAACTGTAATCATGGTAAATCTGGTTGCTGATTATTTCTGATAAATTTAAATTTGTATTATTATGTTGGTTACGGATTAAGTCCAAGACTAAATGTTTAACCTGTTCAATTAATACGGATCTCTTGTCATCGATTAGTTCAAAGCCAAGTGCAGAAAAACTCTCGGCTAATTGAACGGATTGGAGCCTGTCCAGTGTCTCTTCAATTTCAACTTGTCCCAAAGAAATATGTTTAATGTGAAGATTATGCTTGGTCAATTCATTTTCGACAACCATGATGCACCTATTGCATACCATATTCTTTATTGCGAGTTTCATTCGATTTTTTTTATACAAGTTACAAATCCAAACTCAAAGATCGCAAATTAATAAGACACACGGTTGTAAGATTTAGGCGATATGTTGTAGTTTTTTGGTGCCTTCTGCTGGGCAAGCCACATACAGCCTGTCTCGCCAATGGTTCTGCAGCGCTGATCACGCTAGGGATTAATCGCTTTTCGCCCAGCGATATTCGGTAGGATTTGAGCAATTTGCCTTGCGCATAAGCGATAGGGTTCGTTTGGATTTATAGACTACAAGTTTGTCGATCACCGCATTTTTTGGTAAGCGGGGTTCAGGATAGAGGTTATAGGCGGTAGTCCCCAAAACCAATAGGAGGAATACGACAGCAACGATTTTTAGCCAGTTGCGGCGGTTTTTATTTCGTTTCATAAGAATCGCTATTATCTAAATGGATCGGTTAGCTTACATGGAAAACCCGGATTCATATCAATAGCCATAACGAGTTGCCCTATGAGCAATCCGCTATAGCTATTTAAATTCAGTGATCTATTAAAATTCACGGTGGACATCCTTGTCTCCACGGCCAGATAGATTGACGATAGCAAGTTTGTTTTTATCTTTCAATAGTTTGACCGCCAAGGCAACAGCATGTGAGGACTCGATTGCCGGGATGATTCCTTCTAATTTGGAAAGCAATTTATAGGCGTCGATTGCTTCGTCGTCCGTAACCGGATAATAGTTGGCCCGATTACTGTCCTTTAAATCGGCATGCTGAGGCGAGATGCCCGGGTAATCCAGTCCAGCAGATACGGATGTGGATGGGATCGGATTGCCTGCATCGTCAACAAGGCAGTAGGAATAGGTACCCTGAAATACAGTCGGTTTACCAAAAGATAGGGTAGCGGCTGTTTTAGGGTAAGTACCTGAGCCGCCGCCTTCACCGCCATTGATTTCAACTTCTTGATCATCCAGAAAACCTGAAAATAATCCAATGGCATTTGATCCACCGCCTACACAGGCAAAGATACTGTCAGGAAGGCGTCCTTCCTGTTCAAGAATTTGTTGCCGGGCTTCCTTGCCGATCACACTCTGAAAATAGCCCACCATTTTAGGATAGGGATGCGGTCCGACATGTGAACCAAGAAGATAATAAGATGTCGGGTTTTCAACATAATACATCAACGCGGCGTCAACAGCATCTTTAAGTGTTCGGCTTCCTAGATTTGTTGTGACAACCTCAGCGCCAAGCAACTCCATCCGTTTCACATTCAAGGCCTGACGGGCGGCATCGATTTCGCCCATAAACACCTTGCATGGAATATTTAAGAGAGCAGCGGCGGTCGCGGTTGCAACTCCATGTTGACCAGCTCCGGTTTCGGCAATAATTTCCGTAGCTCCCATTTGTTTTGCCAATAAGATCTGACCGATACAATTGTTGATTTTGTGTGAACCTGTATGATTCAGGTCTTCCCGTTTTAAGTAGATCCTGGATCCTACATATTCACTCAGATTCTTTGCAAAATACAAAGGTGAAGGACGTCCCACATAGTGTTTGAGGATGGAGATGAATTCCTTCTGAAATTCTTCTTTCTGAACATGGCTGTCAAAAAAATCGGCTAATTTGTTTAACTGATTTTCTAGGACAGGTGGGATATAAGATCCTCCATACTCACCATATTTACCATTGTATTGAAGCATGTTTTCGTTCGCTTCGACAGATGCACACTTTTCTAGACTCATTTTAGGCTTAAGTTTCTTGTTGTAAAAATTTTGCTCATTAAAGAAGCCTAAATATAGTGATCTTTGGAGTCTTTGAAAAAAAACAAGATGATTTTGTTTATGGATCGGATTTAGCTCATTGGATTTGACTCATTTTTATCGCTTATACAGTCCGTGTTATTAGCGCTAATTGAGGGATATTCTCTCTCTCTGGCAAAATAATTCGAGGCTGCTTCGTCTCTGAAGGCAACTGCCAGCAATATCGAAGCGGGATGGGTTTATGGTAAATGTGTGTTAGACTCGGAGTCACTACGGACTCATATCGGATTTACGGCGGACTCATCGCGGTTAGAGGGTGGTGCAGTGTCGGAACAGGCCGCTACCGCGGTCGAACACAAGCCGAAGCATCGATGGAGCATGTATAACTTTTGCATATAACTATAAAAAAGGCATCTTTTGTAAGAAAGATGCCAGCTATATATCGACATTGCAAACTGTCTTTGATTGCCGTATATTTTAAGCTTTTGGTTTGCGAAAGATAAAATAGAGGCCGACCAAAATAAAAGGCACACTCAAAAGTTGTCCCATATTGAGCAGCATACTTTGTTCAAAAGCTTCCTGATCAATTTTAAAGTGCTCCAGTACCATTCGTGCACCAAATAATAAGACCATAAAAATACCAAACAATTTTCCTTTTTGACGATTCGGGTCTGATTTGAATAAGGAACCGATGATAATAAAGATGATAATATAGGCTATAGCCTCGTAGAGCTGGCCTGGATGACGGGGGATATTGTCATGACGCTCAAAGATTATTGCCCAAGGCAAGTCCGTTGGTGTACCGACCATCTCTGAATTGAAAAAATTGCCAATACGAATCAGCGCGCCAGCGATAGGTACAACCACAACTAATCTGTCTGCCAGCCATAAAAAATCGGTCTTCGTCTTACGGCAGTATAGGTAGAGTGCAACAAGGATGCCGATCGCTCCTCCATGCGAAGCCAAACCGGCAAAACCGGTGACGTGGAATCCGTTTTTATCCCATTTAAAAGGAAGAAAAATTTCCAATATATGGTCTTTGTAATAATCAAAATCGTAGAATAAGCAATGACCAAGTCGTGCGCCGATCAGTGTACCGAGGAAGATATAGATAGATAGTTGATCCAGTTGTTCTTGCGTGCGGCCTTCATTTTTGAAAATGCGCAACATAATAACATAGGACACAAAGAAAGCGAGGAGCCAACATAAGGCGTAATAGCGTAGGGCAAAAGCGCCAAAGTTGAACATCTCGGGATCTACATTCCAGTGTATTGCACTTAGTATTGAATTCATATTTTTTTATGTCTGTTTAAATTACTAAGGTAAAGATAGGGTTTAATCTTATTTTTCAATAAAATCAAAGTGAAATGTAAAAGGAATATTCCAAAAAACATTTTTACTTTTGCATTTCATTGAAATTTTCATATTTTGACGAAAGTAAATAGAAAAGGACAAGATGGCTGAAAAGAATAAGAAAAAAGAACAGAAAACAACTGGGGTCGTAACAAAAGATTCGCTTTCATTTTTTGAAAAATATATAAATAATGCTTCACCCACAGGTTTTGAATGGGACGGTCAGCGTTTATGGTTGGATTACCTGAAGCCTTATGTCGATGACACTTTCGTTGATAATTATGGTACAGCTGTTGGCGTTATCAACCCAAAGGCTGCCTATAAAGTGGTAATCGAAGCGCATGCCGACGAAATTTCCTGGTTTGTCAATTACATTACAAAAGATGGATTAATCTACGTGGTACGAAACGGTGGCTCGGATCATCAAATTGCTCCTTCCAAACGTGTCAATATCCATACAGAAAAAGGGATTGTAAAGGCTGTATTTGGCTGGCCTGCTATTCATACCCGTTCGGGGGAGAAGGAAGAAAATCCATCCCTGAAAAATATTTTTTTGGATTGCGGCTGTAGTTCTAAAGAAGAAGTGGAGGAACTGGGTGTACATGTAGGCTGTGTGATTACTTACGAAGACACGTTTTCGATCCTGAATGATCGTTATTATGTCGGACGTGCTTTAGATAACCGTGCCGGTGGTTTTATGATTGCTGAGGTTGCGCGTTTGCTAAAAGAGAATAAAAAGAAACTGCCGTTTGGATTATATATTGTAAATTCGGTGCAGGAAGAGATTGGTCTGCGGGGCGCTGAGATGATTGCAGATCGTATTAAGCCCAATGTGGCCATTGTGACTGATGTAACACATGACACGCAGACACCAATGATCAACAAGATCACCCAGGGAGATTTGTTCTCCGGAAAAGGCGCGGTATTGTCTTATGCGCCAGCAGTTCAGGTCAATTTGAATAAACTGTTGGTGAAAGTTGCAGAGCAAAACAATATTCCGTTCCAACGTCAGGCATGCTCGCGATATACTGGGACAGATACGGATGCTTTTGCGTATAGCAATGGCGGTGTACCTTCGGCGTTGATTTCCCTGCCACTACGTTATATGCATACGACTGTTGAGATGGTACACAAAGAGGATGTTGACAATGTGATCCGTTTGATTTATCAGACATTGTTGAATATCGAGGATGGACAGGACTTTAGAACTTTTACAAAATAGAATTTAGGATTATATTAACTTATCATTTAGAATTATTATGGAAAATAACCAAAATCAAAACGAATTGAGCATTGAGTTGACAGAAGAAGTAGCAGAAGGAATCTACTCAAATCTTGCGATTATCACTCACTCTAATACAGAATTTGTGGTTGACTTTATCCGTGTGATGCCAGGAGTGCCAAAAGCAAAAGTGAAATCAAGAATCGTTTTGACTCCAGAGCACGCAAAACGCTTGTTAGGTGCATTGGTTGATAACGTGAATCGTTTCGAAGCATTGAACGGTCCGATCAAAATGGATGTAGGTGTTGCGGAGCAACCTCAACAAGGTGGTGACCCAACGGTAGCATTTCCATTCGGAACTCCTCAAGGTCAAGCATAGTCAGTAGTACAATCTATCGATATTTTAAGGCGCCAATAAAACAATTGGCGTCTTTTTTTGTCTCAATTTGTGGTTGCCTGGCTACCCCGATATTTGGGCTCGGGCCCGACTTTTACTATTTTTAGGAAAACTTATTTCAAAAGGAGATTTATATATGGATATTCAGGTGCGCAACTTGACAAAGAAGGATTATGTTGATTTGAAAAAATCAATGGAGCAAGCTTATGATGGTGTAGGGGATACCTGGTCAAAGGAAAATATTCAGGATTTGATCGAAATATTTCCCGAAGGACAATTGTGCGTGGAGATCGACGGGCATGTAGTGGCCTGTGCGCTGTCTATTATCCTTAATTCCAAAAAGAATAATATCTACGATAGTTATTACGATATTATTGATGATGGGAAATTCAGTAAACACAGTGATGACGGAGATACGTTATATGGCATCGAAGTGTTTGTTCATCCCGAACATCGTGCATTGCGCTTAGGGCGACGCCTCTATGACGCACGGAAGGAGCTGTGTGAACAGATGAATTTAAAATGTATCGTGGCCGGTGGCCGAATTCCCAATTACCATAATTATGCGGACAAAATGAGTCCGAGAGTATACATTGAGAAGGTAAAACGTAAGGAAATTTATGACCCGACACTGACCTTTCAGCTTTCCAATGATTTTCATGTCAAAAAGGTGCTGAAACATTATCTACCGGAAGATGCCGAGTCTATGGAATTTGCCACCTTGCTGGAGTGGAATAATATTTACTACGAATCAGAAACCCGATCGATCTCAACGACCAAACAGACAATTCGTCTGGGATTGGTACAGTGGCAAATGCGTTTATTTGATAATATAGAAGCTTTCTATGATCAGATTGAATTCTTTGTGGATACGGTAAGTGACTATGGAACGGACTTTATTATGTTTCCGGAGTTTTTCAACACGCCACTAATGAGCCCGTATAATGATCTTCCCGAGCGGTTGGCGATGGAAAGGCTGGCACAGCATACTTCAGATATTATCGATCGTATTCAGCAATTTGCTGTTTCCTATAATGTGAATATTATCGCGGGATCTATGCCGCTGATGGAAAATAAGAAACTCTATAATGTTTCTTACCTATGCCATCGTAATGGTAAGCTGGATGAATTTAAGAAAATTCATATTACGCCAAATGAATTTAAATACTACGGTATGGTAGGTGGAAGCGAGGTGAAGGTATTTGATACCGATTGTGGTAAAGTCGGCCTTCTGATCTGCTACGATGTAGAGTTTCCGGAACTCAGTCGTATATTGGCTGACCAAGGTATGCAGATCCTCTTCGTACCTTTTATGACTGATACACAGAATGGCTACATCCGGGTCAGGACCTGTGCACAAGCGCGGGCCATTGAAAACGAATGTTATGTGGCAATTGCTGGTTCTGTCGGGAACTTGCCACGTGTCAACAACATGGATATTCAATACTCGCAATCTGCAGTCTTTACACCGTCAGATTTTGCATTTCCGAACAATGCAATCAAGGCCGAAGCGACACCCAATGCGGAGATGGTACTGATTGCAGATGTGGATCTTTATGCTTTAAGGGATCTGCATGAATATGGCACTGTAAAAGTTAAAAAGGATCGACGCAAAGATCTCTATGAAGTAAAACTTTTGAAATAATTAACCTGTATTTTTGAAGGACTTCAAAATATGCTTAGCTTTAATTATATTCTTTAATCTAATAAAGTATGATACAAAAATTCAAATGGGGGACGCTCTCTATCGTCTTAATGATGATGTCATGTCAGTCAAATAAGAGCAAGGAGAGTTCTCAGGAAGTCAGAACCAGCTTTTTTGATGTTTCTGGCATGGATACAACGGTCCATCCTGGCGATAATTTTTTTCAATATGCGAACGGAGCATGGATGAAAAATACCCAGATACCAGCTTCTGAAACAGGTTGGGGGTCATTCTATATTTTGGCAGATGAAAATTTGCAGAAACTAAAAACTGTTTTGGAAAATGCAGCTCAATCCAACAGTAAAAAGGGATCCGATCAGCAAAAAGCTGGTGATTTCTATGCGAGTGGAATGGATACCATAACCATCGATAAATTAGGTGCCAAGCCGATAGAAGAGGCTGTTCAGAAAATCAATGCGCTGAAAAATGTCGATGAACTGATCGCCTATGCGGCCGATGGATTCAAAAATGGTGATGGCGACCTTTTTAGCTTTTATGTGGCTGCAGATGATCGAATCAGTACTAAAAATGCGCTCCAGTTTTTTCAAGGTGGATTGAATCTACCGGAAGCTAGTTATTATTTGGATCAGGATGATAAGGCCAAAAAGATCAGGGAAGCCTACATTGCTTATCTGGTTAAACTGTTTGGATTGATCGGTGAGGGGGCAAGTGCTCAAAAATCTGCCCAAGAAGTGCTCAAGCTAGAAACAGAAATTGCGAAATCCCATTTGACACCTGTTGAATTAAGGGATCCGATTAAAAACTATAACAAGTTTGCTGTTCAGGATTTTCAGAAACAGACCCCAAATCTGAATTGGAAAGAGATCCTCGGGCGCTTGGAGGTAAAGACCGATACGATTTTGGTACAGCAGCCTAAGTTTTATATCGCATTGAACAATTTGTTGAAATCGCAGTCTGTAGATGTTTGGAAAACAAAGTTAAAAGCTGACTTAGCGAATGCATCGGCAAGTGCGCTTAGCAAGGAATTTAGAGATGCTAAATTCGAGCTATTCGGCAAGACCCTCAATGGACAGAAACAACAGAAAGAACGCTGGAAATTGATGGTCAGTTCGGCTGATGAAAATTTGGGCGAAATTGTCGGAAAACTCTATGTGGATGACTATTTTAAACCGGAAGCAAAACAGCGCATGATGGAATTGGTCGATAATTTGCAAAAGGTCTACAAGACAAGAATTGAAAAATTAGACTGGATGACGCCGGAAACCAAGAAAAAAGCAATTGAAAAATTGGAAGCGTTTGTCAAGAAGATTGGTTATCCGGAAAAATGGAAAGATTATAGTGATGTGGAAGTAGCGAAAGATACATACTATGCCAACCTTCAATCCTCAGCTAAGCATGCCTACAAAGAAATGGTAAATAAAATAGGTAAACCGGTTGATAAAAAAGAGTGGCTGATGACGACTCCGACAGTCAATGCATACTATAATCCACCATACAATGAGATTGTATTCCCAGCGGGAATTCTGCAATTTCCATTCTTTGATGCCAATGCGGATGATGCGATTAATTACGGTGCTATTGGTGCTGTAATAGGTCATGAGATGACACATGGTTTTGATGATCAAGGTAGACAATATGATAAAGCTGGTAACTTAAACGATTGGTGGACAGCAGTAGATGCCAAACAATTTACCGAACGTGCAAATCAAGTCGCTAAATTATATGGAAGCTTTACCTTGTTGGACAATCAACATGTCAACGGGGAACTGACCTTAGGTGAAAATTTGGCTGATATCGGTGGTTTGAATATTGCTTACGATGCTTTTAAATTGACCAAACAGGGGCAGGGAAGTGAGAAAATTGATGGTTTTACGCCCGATCAACGTTTCTTCTTGAGTTTTGCGCAAGTTTGGCGGGTAAAAAGCAGCGATGAACGTATGCGTTTACGTTTGAAGGTTGATCCGCATAGTCCAGAGCAATTTCGTGTAAATGGACCTGTTTATAATATGGAAGCATTTTATAAAGCATTCAATGTGCAGCCTACAGCTAAAATGTACGTTGCACCCGAAAAAAGAATTTTAGTTTGGTAAGCTGTTAATAGCTGCTATTCTGTTATTTCCGATGGTAGTAGCGGATCAGCTGGGAGTAAATGAAGGGAAAAAGATAGATTTATCTTTGAATTGTGGTAAAAACTAATTACTTTTGCCCTTCATTTAATAACACATTTAATTAATTAACAATGTACGCAATAGTAAATATAGCAGGACAGCAATTTAAGGTTGCAAAAGACCAGTTCCTTTTTGTACACCGTTTACAAGGAGATGAAGGCGCTAGTATTGAATTTGACAATGTATTGTTAGCAGAAGACGGTGGTAAATTTACCATTGGTACACCTAGCGTTGCTGGTGCAAAAGTTTCGGCTAAAATTTTGTCTCATTTAAAAGGCGATAAAGTTATCGTTTTCAAGAAAAAACGTCGTAAAGGCTACAAAAAGAAAAACGGTCACCGTCAACAATTTTCTAAAATCCAGATCACTGGTATTACGTTATAATTGAATTTTTAATCAGACATTAGTCTTAAATTAAGATAAAGAAATGGCACACAAAAAAGGTGCGGGTAGTTCTAAGAACGGCCGTGAGTCACATAGCAAGCGTTTAGGTATCAAAATCTTCGGTGGTCAACAAGCAATCGCAGGTAACATCATCGTACGCCAACGCGGTACACAACACAATCCTGACACAAATGTTGGTATTGGTAAAGACCACACATTGTTCGCTTTAGTAGACGGTAAAGTAGTTTTCCGTAAAAAAGCTAACAATAAATCTTATGTATCTGTAGTTCCTACAGAACAAGCATAAGGTTTGCAACAATATTTGAAAAAGGCATCAAGCAATTGATGCCTTTTTTATGTAAGGTACTTTCTGTTATTAAATTTTTATACTTAACAGATTTATTCTATTTTGTTAAAATTGAAGCGATTCATCTTGCTGAATATGAGTTTATTGCAGATTTATTGAGGCTAAGTGTGTTGAATTTACGCCTAAATTATACGCTTAAATGATACGGCGAACTGTTATTTACTGTTAAATGTAACCGCTTTGGTACAATTTTTATAAGGGATAGGTGTTTTTAAGATAAATACCGATTTATGAATTATCCACGATTGCAAAATACAAATGACCAGGCAGTAGCATGTACGCCATCTGGGGTTAAATACTTGCGCTTAAATAATCGGGATCTTCCTATGGCCTTTAAAATACTAATTATTTACATATGAAATACAACAAGTTGGGATATGGTATGTGTGTTGGGGTGTTTGCCTGTTCATTATATTCCTGTAGTTCCATTTATATGCCCAATGTGCCTTCGGCGCCCATGTTTACAGAAGCGGGTGAGGTGTATGTTTCAGGGAATATCAATACAAAGGCAAATGTGTCTGCAAATCTAGGCGTAGCGGTGACCGATCATGTCGCTGTCATTGCAAATGGGTCTTATGTGGATAACAAATCCAATACGAAAGACTATGCACAGAAAATGGGCGAAGCGGGGATCGGGTATTATACGCGCTTTGGTAGAAAAAATAATCGTGTATTTGAGGTATATGGAGGATACGGACTGGGGACTACAAGTGTAGTTGACAAACGATCTTCAACAATGGGACAGGCGATTGTGGAGACGCAGGATATGGATTTTGATAAGGTGTTTGTGCAAGTAAACTTTTCGTCCGAAAAGAAAGATGCCCTGAAATTGTTCGGTAATAGACATGATATCGATTATGGGACTATTATAAGACTGAGTAATATGCAGATGAAGAATTTTGCCATTGATGGTCTGCCAGTGGAGAAAGAAAACAACATGCTCATTGAACCTGTATTTTATACAAGGATGGGGCTTGGAAAAGGATGGAAGTTACAGTATACAAATGGTATGGTTTTCGGTTTTAAAAGTAATACATATTTAAAAGCGGGGTATCCATTGTTTACACTAGGAGTTTTGTATAAATTTGGAGGAAAATAGTGGCTATGAGCAAGAAAATTTTATTTGGGTGTTTAGTATTTTTAGGTTTATTCATTTCCGGATGTGGGGTGAATCGTCAAAAAGCACAGATCGAGAACTTGGCAAAATGTAAGTTTGATGTGGAATCAGTTGATAGTATTCGATTGGCAGGAACATCTTTACAGCGTCTGATCAAAAATAATCAGGTTGATCTAGGCGCAGCACCTAGCTTGGCTTTGGCCTACCTACGGAAGGATATTCCATTGGATGCTGTTATCCGTCTCAAAATAGATAATCCAACCCTAAAGAAAGCATCAATCAATAAATTTCAGTATATCATCCTTTATGGTGGCCAGCAACTTGTCGAGGGGATTGTCAATCAATCCTTACAAATTGAACCAGGCGGGTCTACTATAGCTAATGTGCGTATTGCGACCAATATTTATGATCTTTTGGTAAATTCAGACCTGCAAAATTTTTTAATGTCCAGTGATGAGAATAAAAAAGGAATATTTACGTTAAAAATTAAACCTTCGATCAATATTGCTGGGCAATCGGTATTTTATCCAGGATACATTACCATTGACAAAACGGTAAGCCGAAAAATCCTGTTATAAAAACTATAGCACAGCAAAAGATAATAAGGTTTTCCATGTACATGGAAAACCTTTTTTATGAACAGGATTATCTTTTTGATTTGTTGAGTGCTGTAGAGAGGGCAAGTTCGATTTGCTAAACCGTTATTATGATTGATTCTTTTGCTACGGATTAAACTGTAATAAAAAAGTTATACTATCAAAGTGTAAAGTGTACACCTTATTTTATATTTTAGTCCTTAAATAGAAACCTAAATATGTTAAAAAGATTCTTAATTCCTGTTTTGCTGTTAGCTGGAGCACATACCTTTGCTCAGACGAAATTTGATCCTTATGAGCAGGCCATTGCGGGGACCAATCTTTCGTTTAAAATGGTGGCTATCCCCGGCGGAAGTTTTAAAATGGGATCCGTTTCTGGCGGAAAAGAAGATGAAAAACCGGTACATGAAGTTAAGCTCGACCCATTTTGGATGGGGCAGTACGAAGTAACCTGGGATTTGTTTGAACCCTTTTTGTACAAAGATTATGAAATCGCGAAAAGTAAGGATGGTAAAGTTGCCCCAGAAATAGATGCGGTAACCCGACCTACAAAACCCTATCTTGATATGACATTTGGTTTTGGTAAAGAGGGGCATCCAGCACTTGCTATGACTCATTATAACGCGATTCAATTTTGTAAGTGGCTATATGTACGCACAGGCGTATTCTATCGTCTTCCTACAGAGGCGGAATGGGAATATGCTGCTCGCGCTGGAGCTAGTACTGCTTATTTCTTTGGTGACAATGATGCTCAGCTCACTGAATATGCATGGTTTAAAGACAATGCCGAGCAAAAAACACATGCTGTAGGAGAGAAAAAGCCAAATCCTTGGGGTCTTTACGATATTTATGGTAATGTCGGCGAATGGACCTATGATCAATATAAGGCAGATAGTTATGCCCAAGGCAAGGATAAAGTGTTGATAAATCCGGTTGTTGTTCCAACGACTTTGTATCCACATGTCGTTCGCGGTGGTGCTTTCGACAGTGCAGCTGCGGACCTTCGTTCGGCTGCCCGTGCTGCTTCGGATCCAATATGGAAACAATTAGATCCACAAGTTCCAAAAAGCAATTGGTGGTTTCCAGAAGCACCATTTGTCGGTCTGCGTTTAGTTAGACCGGTCAACCCACCTAGCCAAGAGGAAATTATGGCTTATTATGATAAAAAACCAATAAAAGATTTTTAAAAAATAAAATAATCAATATCAATATAAAACTATTATGGAAAATCTAGAAAGAAGAGATTTTATTAAAACTTCTGCCGTGGTTGCAGGCGGTGCCATGTTGAGCTCACTGCCTTTATCCGGGGCTTACGCCGCTGGCTCTGATGTTATCAAAATAGCCTTAGTAGGTTGTGGGGGTAGAGGTACGGGGGCTACCTTCGATGCGCTAAGTTCGGGTGCAAATATCAAAGTTGTTGCTTTGGCTGATGCGTTTAAAGATAATTTAGACAGCACATATAATACGCTTAAGGAAAAATGGCAAGATAAAATTGATGTCAGCGATAATCATAAATTTGTCGGATTTGATGCTTATAAAGAGGCTATAAAATTGGCTGATGTTGTTATTTTGGCCACGCCTCCTGGATTTAGGCCAGCACATTTTGAAGAAGCTATCCGTCAAGGAAAACATGTTTTTATGGAGAAACCTGTTGCGGTCGATATTCCGGGGGTACAACAGGTCATACGTGCGGCAGCCGAAGCTAAACGTAAAAAGCTGAATGTTGTCGTTGGGTTACAACGTCGCTATCAGACAAATTACCGCGAAGCGATCAAACGTATTCACGATGGTGCAATCGGTGATATTACTTCGGGACAGGTTTATTGGAACTCGGGTGGGGTATGGGTACGCCCACGTAAGCCTGAGCAAACAGAAATGGAGTATCAGATGCGGAATTGGTACTACTTTAACTGGCTGTGCGGAGACCATATCGTTGAGCAACATGTACACAATATTGATATTGCCAACTGGGTGAAAGGATCTTATCCGGTGTCTATCCAAGGGACTGGAAGCCGGGCGCATCGTACCGGTAAAGAGTATGGTGAGATCTATGATAATTTTGCGTTGGAATTGACCTATGCGGACAACAGTGTGGTATATAGCCAATGTAGACATTTTGAAGGAATACAAAATCGTGTCGACGAGCAGTTTCAGGCGACAAAAGGCCGTGTATACCTCTCAGCCGGTGGACAAGCTGTATTGTATGATTGGAAAGGTAAAGAAATCTATCGTCATGATGCGAAAGGTAATCCTAACCCTTACCAACAGGAGCACAAAGAACTTTTCGAGGCGATTTCTAAAGGTGAGTATAAGTTTGAGAATGCAGAGTATGGCGCATACAGTACGCTAACCGGTATTATTGGTCGTATTGCTTGTTATACAGGTAAGGTTATCAAATGGGATGAAGCATTGAAATCCAGCATCAAGTTAGGACCAGATGTACTCGCATGGGATGCTAAACCGAAGTTATTGCCTGATACCGAAGGTTTTTATGCCGTAGCTAATCCTGGTCAAAATACAAACCTTTATATTTAATAGCTGTGCGGTGATGGGGCTAAACAGTAAAATTTGCTATATATTCTTTTTTATGCTATGCTCGCTTGTTATACAGGCGCAAACGGTTTCAAAAGAATTGCGCAAGATTCGCATGGAGGGCCCTGCACAAGGCACACAGTTTCACGTTACTTATTTCGCATCGGATAGCGTTGTCAAGCGTCAGGAAATAGATAGTATCTTAAAAGTTATTGATCTATCGATGTCGGTCTACCATAAGGGTTCGAAGATATCCCTGTTCAACCAGGATACTGCGACACATATCGAAATGGATAAACATATGGCTCATGTCATCGCTGCCTCATTCCGATACAACAAGCTATCCAGCGGCCAATTCGATATTACCATTGCCCCACTGGTCAACCTTTGGGGCTTTGGTGTGAAAAGAAGCGAAGTTGTACCAGATTCGGCAACGGTCTATCAGGCAAAGAAATTTGTTGGTATGCACTATCTCAACGTGAAGGGCAGTCGGCTAATAAAGAAAAAACCGGGTGTTAAGATTGATGTGAATGGTATTGCACAGGGCTATACAGTAGATGTGCTGGCTGACTACCTAAAACATAAAGGGCTGTCGAGTTATATGGTGGAAGTGGGAGGCGAAATCAGGGCATCGGGAGCGCCACCTGAGCAACAGGGCTTTTCAATTGGTATTTTACATCCCGATGAAAATAAACAGGGGGAGATTATAACGGCCATTGTCCAACTCCGATCCGGAGCTTTAACCACAGCTGGTAGTTTTGAAAAGTTTATTCAATATAAGAATAAAAAGATGGGCCATCATATAAACCCGATGACAGGATTTCCCTATACAACGTGTGTTTTAAGCGTCTCGGTATATGCCAAAACCGCCATGGATGCAGACGCCTTGGATAACTACTTTATGGGAATGGAGCCCGCTGAAATTATTGCTAAAGCCAAGACGTTGAAAGGCATAGAAGTTTTTGTCATTTATCATGATAAAAAGCAGACGATTCAGACGATTTATTCGGATGGATTTGGTAAATTATTCAAAAATTAATCAACTATAAACAAAATGAAGAGATCAGATTTTATCAAAAGCGGCCTTTTGGCTGCTGGGGCCGGATTATCCGGTCATACATTTGCTTCAACACATCAAAATGCAACCAATATGATGGATAAAGGAAAGACATTTAATTTAAATTACGCACCACATCAAGGAATGTTCAAGAATCACGCTGGGGACAACTTTCTAGACGAAATCCGCTACATGTATGATCTAGGATTTCGCGGAATTGAAGACAATGGCTACCTCGGCCGTACATTGGATGAGCAAAAGAAGATAGGTGATCTATTGGCCAAATTGGGAATGACAATGGGGGTATTTGTGGTTGATGGTGGTCAAAATTGGATGCCTTCCCTGGCGACAGGTAAACAGGAATTTTTGGATAAATTTATAGAAACTTGTCATAAGTCCGTCGAGGCTGCCAAACGCTGTAATGCGAAATGGCTTACGGTCGTTCCCGGGTTCTATGAGCGGAGACTCCCCTGGGGGAATCAATTCGGTAATATCCTTACAGCGATGCGTAAAGGAGCAGAGATCTTTGAACCACATGGTTTGGTGATGGTTCTCGAAACGTTAAGTGATACACCGGATTTATTTTTACAGCAAACGCATGAAACTTATGCGCTATGTAAAGCCGTAAACAGTCCTTCTTGTAAGATTTTGTATGATATCTACCATATGCAACGTACGGAAGGGGATTTGATCGCAAACATGAACCGCTGTTGGGAAGAAATTGCCTACATTCAAATTGGTGATAATCCGGGACGTAAAGAGCCTACTACTGGTGAAATCAATTACAAAAATGTTTTCAAACTCATTCATAGTAAGGGATATAAAGGTATAATGGGCATGGAACATGGGAATTCTAAGCCTGGCAAGGAGGGAGAAGATAGACTGGTGACTGCCTACCGTGAGGTAGATAGCTTTTTGTAATATTTTAATAGTGTACTATTGACAATTAGATTTAATTTCTTAAATTGAGCAGGTAAAACCAATTAGTAGTATTGTAAAACACCATTTTTTTTATGATTTCATCAACAATAAAATTTAAACTATCCTTCATGATGTTCCTTGAATTTTTTATTTGGGGGGGATGGTTTGTCACATTAGGCACCTTTTTGAGTAAGAATCTGCATGCAACGGATTTTGAAATGGCCAATGTATTTTCGACGCAATCATTGGGCGCGATCATCGCTCCTTTTATCGTAGGAATGATTGCCGACCGTTATTTTAATGCAGAGCGTATTTTGGGTGTTTTGCACTTAGTCGGTGCCGTATTAATGTATCAGATGTACGGGGCGGCCGACATGTCTACTTTTTATCCGTATGTATTGGCTTATATGGTTTTATATATGCCAACATTAGCGTTAGCAAGCTCAGTTTCATTTCGCCAATTGACTAATCCGGAAAAGCAATTTTCAGGCATACGCATTTGGGGAACAATTGGATGGATCGTAGCGGGCTTGGCAATTAGCTATATCTTTAAATGGGATGCTGCCGCATCTGATGGTGCCTTGAAAAATACATTCTTGATGTCAGGCGTTGCTTCTTTGGTATTAGGGGTATTTTCCTTTGCTTTACCAAAAACACCTCCAGTCAAACTCGATGAAGGTGAAAAACCATCATTTGCATCAATTATTGGTTTGGATGCCATCAAATTGTTGAAAGACAAGAATTTTTTGATCTTTTTTGTATCCTCCGTTTTAATCTGTATTCCTTTAGCATTCTACTATTCAAACGCGAACTTATTTCTTACCGAAATCGGATTAGAAAACCCAACCGGTAAGATGACTATTGGTCAAGCATCAGAAGTATTGTTCTTATTGGCGCTTCCGATTTTCTTTACCAAATTTGGCTTTAAGAAAACCATCCTTGTAGGGATGTTGGCTTGGGTGATCCGTTATCTGCTATTTGCCTATGGCAACGCGGGTGAACTTTCATTCATGTTACTTGTTGGTATCGCCTTACACGGTATCTGTTATGATTTTTTCTTTGTTTCGGGACAAATTTATACAGATAGTAAAGCTGGCATTAAATACAAATCTGCAGCGCAGGGCTTGATTACATTGGCAACATACGGTGTTGGTCAGTTGATTGGCTTTTGGGTAGCAAGTTATGTAGGTGATAAATATAAAGAATTAAAAACAACTGATTTAGCAGGATTTTGGAATCATACCTGGGTTGTTCCTGCTATTATTGCAGCAGTGGTATTTTTTATCTTTCTAGCACTATTCAAAGATGAGAAAATAGATAGTACCAATGCTACACACTAAACGAAAAAAATAACTATTTAAAAAACAAATAATTAGAAGAGAGATGGCAACAAATACTTATGACGCAATTGTGATCGGTTCGGGGATAAGTGGTGGATGGGCTGCGAAAGAATTGACAGAAAAAGGACTGAAAACAATTATGCTAGAGCGTGGTCGTAATATCGAACACATTAAGGATTATACTGCGCCAAACAAAAATCCATGGGAATGGCCTCATGCGGGTGGTCGCACGCAGCAGATGATCGAAGACTACCCTGTATTGCGCAGAGATTATCCATTAAATGAGAAAAATTTGGATTTTTGGGTAAATGAGAAAGAGAGCCCATACACAGAGGTAAAGCGTTTTGACTGGTTCCGCGGATATCATGTAGGTGGAAGATCATTAATGTGGGGTAGACAATCTTATCGTTTAGGTGATCTGGATTTCGAGGCTAACTTGAAAGATGGCCACGGTGTAGATTGGCCGATCCGCTATAAAGATATTGCTCCTTGGTATAGCTATGCTGAAAAATTTGCTGGTATCTCTGGAAATAGAGATGGGATTGCTTCTCTTCCTGATGGTGACTATATGCCGGCAATGCCAATGAATATTGTGGAGAAGGATCTTGCTGAACGTTTGAAAAAACAATATGGCGGACAGCGCCACTTTATTATGGGGCGTACTGCGAACATCACTGTTCCGCACGAAGGCCGTGTCAACTGTCAATATCAAAACCAATGTTGGTTGGGTTGTAACTTTGGTGCTTATTTCAGTACTCAATCGGCGACTTTACCGGCAGCAAGAAAGACGAATAACTTAACCTTACGTCCCTTTTCTATTGTCACAAAGATTATTTACGATAAAAATACGAAAAAGGCAAAAGGTGTCGAAATTATTGATGCTGAAACAAATAAAACATACGAATTTTTTGCTAAAGTAATCTTTGTATGTGCATCTGCCTTAAATTCAACTTGGGTATTGATGAACTCAGCTACAGATGTATGGGATGGTGGATTGGGTAGCAGTAGTGGAGAACTCGGTCATAACCTAATGGATCATCACTTCCGCTGTGGAGCTGGGGGTAGAATAGATGGCCATTTGGATAGTTATGTCTATGGACGTCGTCCTACAGGTCTTTATGTACCACGTTTTGTGAACGTTGAAGGAGATACCAAAAAACGTGATTATGTTCGTGGCTTTGGTTATCAGGGCGCAGCAAGTCGGGGCCGTTGGTCTGGGGCGGTTGCGGAGATGGAAGTTGGTGGCGCATGGAAAGATGCGATCTGTGAAGCTGGCGACTGGAGCGTAGGTTTTACGGCATTCGGAGAAACTTTGCCTTACCATGAGAATAAAATTACCCTGGATAAGAGCAAAAAAGATAAATGGGGTTTACCTGTATTGTCGTTTGATGCTGAAATCAAAGATAATGAGTTAAAAATGCGTGGTGACATGCAAAATGAGATGAAGGAAATGTTGGAGAGCATTGGCGTAAAGGATACTTATACTTACGATAATGTATATGGATTTGGCCAAGGTATCCACGAGATGGGAACAGCCCGTATGGGACGTGATCCTAAAACATCGGTATTGAATGGCAATAACCAAGTATGGGATGCTTTGAATGTATTTGTTACGGACGGAGCCTGTATGACTTCTGCTGGTTGTGTTAACCCATCGCTTACATATATGGCACTTACTGCACGTGCGGTCGATTTTGCGGTTAGTGAATTGAAAAAAGGTAATATCTAATAGCTAAAGATTGATAACAATGGAAAATAACTCAAATAAGTCGAGTAGAAGAGATTTCTTAAAGACTGCGGCAACCGCTGCCGCAGCTTTCATGATCGTTCCTCGTCATGTATTAGGAGGTAATGGTTTCATCGCTCCTAGTGATAAGTTACAAGTGGCTGGTATTGGTGTAGGTGGTAAAGGGTTCAGCGACATTAACGCATTTCATGATTCAGGTAAGGCGGATCTCGCTTTCTTGTGTGATGTGGATGATCGTCGTGCTGCAGGTGCGTTGAAACGTTACCCAAAAGCAAAATATTATAAAGATTACCGTGAGATGTTGGACAAAGAGCATAAACGCATTGAAGCTGTTTCTGTTTCGACACCAGATCATCAACACGCGATCCAGGCATTGGCGGCAATGCAACTGGGCAAGCACGTCTATGTTCAGAAACCACTGACACATGATGTTTGGGAAGCGAGAGCATTGACGCATGCAGCGAAGAAATATAAAGTGGTGACCCAAATGGGAAATCAGGGGGCATCCAACGATGGGCCACGTTTTGTACGTGAATGGTATGAAGCTGGGTTAATCGGTGATGTTCATACGGTATACTGTTGGACTGACCGTCCGGTATGGCCTTCTGGTATTGCATGGCCAACAGGTAAAGCAGAGATTCCGAAAGAGCTGGACTGGGATCTTTGGTTGGGAACTGCTCCATATAAAGAGTATGTGGATAAATTGGTGCCCTTCAACTGGCGTGGTTGGTGGGATTATGGTACTGGTGCATTGGGTGATATGGGCTGCCACTTATTGGAAGTTCCTTTCAGTACATTAGGATTGACTTACGTACAAGATGTGCAGGCAACAGTAGGATCTGTCTATGTGGATGAATTTAAACGTGGATATTTCCCTGAAAGCTGTCCTCCGTCAAGCCACGCAACATTGACCTTCCCTAAAACACCGCGTACAAATGGCCCGGTAACATTACATTGGATGGATGGTGGTATTCAACCTGCACGTCCTGATGAATTGGGTCCAAATGAAATCTTTGGTGACGGCGGCAACGGTATCTTATTGGTAGGTACAAAAGGTAAAATTTTGGCCGATACGTACGGTCAGAATGCACGTTTATTGCCAACATCAAGAAAAGATCAGGTCGCTCAGAAATATGCACGTGTACCAGGACAAGAGGCCGGTCACTATGCACAATGGGTAGAAGCTTGTCAAGCAGGTTATGGTAAGAAAGAGGTGAGTTCTCCTTTCGAAATCGCTGGTCCTTTGACTGAGGCTTTGTTAATGGCTAATTTAGCGATCAGAGGTGCTGACTTACGTATGGACGGAAAATATCCAGGACGTAATTTGAAATTGTTATGGGATAACAACAATATGCGTGTGACAAATTTTGATCACGTGAATCAATACGTCAAACGGAACTATAGACAAGGTTGGGAAATGAAGTATAATTTCTAAAATTAAGATATTTAGTAGTATGAATAGAAGAGAAGCATTACAACGGGTTGCCTTGATTTTAGGAGGTACCGTTATCGGCGCCAATTTATTTTTGGAAGGTTGTACGCGTTCGGCTACAAAGGATGTGGAAGCCTTATTCGAAGCAAAAACAACAGATTTATTGGGTGATTTAGCCGAAGCTATTTTACCAGCAACAGCAACTCCTGGAGCAAAAGAAGCTGGTGTTGGGAGCTTTATCCCAGTCATGGTGCGCGATTGCTACACTGAGAAGCAGCAAAAAGCGTTTATGACGGGTTTTGCCAGCTTGGACGATAAAGCGAAGGAAGTGAAGGGAAAACCTTTCCTTGAGCTTTCAGCTGCGGATCGGACAGCAGTAGCAGCAGCTTTGGATAAAGAATCAAATGAGTTTAATAAAAAACAGGCCGAAGACCAAAAGGATATTCTGGAGAAAAACAAAGAAAAACAAAATCAATTGTATAATTACGTAGAAAACGATCCACCACACTGGTTCACGATGTTTAAACAATTGACGTTGACAGGTTTCTTTAATTCGGAATTAGGCTGTACAAAAGCATTGCGTTTTGTCAAAATCCCTGGAAAATATGATGGGAACCTTCCGTACAAAAAAGGAGATAAAGCATTCGCTTAACATAAAGAAGGGGGCTTAGCCCCCTTCTTTATTTAGTCTCTACTTCCAGCGCAAAATGAACGCGTTTTTGTTTTGTCACAGTCATAAAATAACCATTGTTAGTTGAATCGCCATTGATGTCCACGCTGTCATTGTAGCGGAGTTCTCTGAGGTAATTCATCTCCAAGGATTTGATCTGATTGGTCAACACCAGTTCGATCGGTAATCTATCCATACACCAGTCCAGGTATTTTACATTATTGGCGTGATTGACAATATCAAGGTCGGATAACTTGACGCTATATTGATCAATATTTTTGACAGGCTGCGAAATATCCAATTTTGAGAATGGCCGCTGTGTCGCGGGCCGGTCTGGGTAAGTTGTAAAATCATCCGCTGAAATGGCCAAATTTTCAGAACTCCTCTTTACGGTATTGATCACTGCCCAATAGCTTGTGGCTGTGACATACACTTGCCCATTCACCAAAATTTCAAAATTACGTGTAGAGCGCGCGCCTTCCAATTCCTGTATCCATGTTCTTACCTGAACGATGTCCATCCATTTGGGCAGTCTGTTGATTTCAATACGCATTCGGCTGAGTACCCAGGTTTGATTGTGCTTAGCCATGTCTTTAAAACCGAAACCAACGCTGGTCGCATGTTCGCCAGCAGTAAGTTGAAGGATATTTGATAAGTCGGAGAAACGGATACGACCATTGGAGTAGCATTGTGTAAAATAAATTTCCCAGTTTTTCTCAAAGACTGATTTTTCCATCTGTTGTCTAGTTTTTTATAAAATTAGGCAATATGACTGATTTGATCCCTTAAATCAAAATGAAATGACATAATTTTAAGATATTCGGATAATATTGTATTGTATGGCAAATTTCAGGCATTAACAGAACAAAAAAGCGAAAACCGCCAATCGTTTTTTTATTGTAAAATAAATGATAGTTTTCAAATATTTAATTGATTATTATCATCAGATTAGGTAGATTTAAATAAGCCAATGGCATAAAATAATAAAATAAGATTGGTTTTATCGCGTTATATCTAATGTAGCGCGAACATTAAATTTACACATTAAATGCTAATATTATGGTTGGAGAACTAATAGCTAAAGAGGAAATTCCTCAATTTAAATTTATCCCTGCGAGTGAAGATAAGTCAGCGACATTTATGGATAAATTGAAAGGGGCACTTCGGTTAGGAAACGAATTTAAATCCAAAACTGAAATAGCCTTTCAAACAGATTCCGGACCAAAGCGTATCGAAACCACAGTATGGTCATTAACTGATAGATATATTCAGATCAAAAGTGGCGTATTAATCCCACTGCGGTCTATTATTGCAATTGACTATTAATACGAAAGGCTCCTGAATACATTCAGGAGCCTTTTTTCTTTGTATATTTAATCCTAAAGGAAAGGTCTCAGTTTGCGCTTTTGAGGCAAATAACTCAGCATTTTCAATAGGTTTCGCCGGTTAGTTCTTTTAGGCGTATTTCTGAAACTTTAGCATTGTACTGAGCTGTATAGCTGCGGGTCATCGCGTTGATGTAATTTAATTGCGCTGTCCTAACTTCCAATGTCGTGATTGTTCCGATACGAAACTTATCCATCGTGATATTGAGGTTTTCTTTGGCCAGCTCTTCGTTCTTTTTCTCTACGTTTGCCAGTTCTATACTGGTGATATAGGTTTGAAATAGTGTCCGAACTTGCGCCTGTATACTTTGCTTTTGTTGTTGAATCTGTATTTCCGTGCTTTGCATCTGAAATTTGGCAATTCGTTCATTTCTATTTTGTAGGAATCCATTAAAGATATTCAGCGAAGCAGTGACGCCATAGTTGAGCCCTTTATTTTTGTTCTCCGTGGAGAAACCCAATGAAGAGTGAGATTCATTCCAATTATATCCTGTATTCAGTCCTATTTTGGGATAACGTTCGGCCTTTACAGATTTTAGGTTCAATTCAGCAACCCGCCTGTTAATAAGTGCCAATTGAATTTGCGGATTCTGTTGATCAGCTATCTGGATCAGGTCGCCCAGTTTAAGTTCGGTATCCAGCGTCATCTCATCTTCTACCTGAAAATCTATTCCCAGGTCACGGGTCATTAGCTGATTCAAGTAGGTCTTCGTATTTTGGAAGCTTTCTTGTTGTCGCAGCAAATTCGTCTGATCTGTATTCAGGTCTACTTTTGCGTTCAGTAAATCTAATTTGGATCCCTTTCCGATTTCCAGACGGTTTTCAGCTAGCGTGACGCGATATTGGGATAGGGCAATGGTCGTGTCTAAAGCATTTAATAAACGTTTCTGCTGTACCAAATTGTAATAAGTTGCTATGACTTCGCTCAATTGGCTGATCACTTCAAATTTGATTTCGGCTTCACCTTGACGCTGTATTTCTTTAAATCTATCGCGACGGGCAAACATGCCAAATCCATCAAATACTGTCCAGTTGAGGTTAACACCATAAGACATGTTGTCGTTTTTGGCATTGGAAATCTGTTGTACTTGACCATCGGCCCTTACTTGCCGGGAATTCTGGATTGAATTGCTCCGGCTGAAATTGCCGGTGACTGCAGGAAGCATTCCTGCACTACCGAGGCTGGTATTTTCGATGTCTATTTTGCTGTCATTTTTTGCCAACAGGATGTTGAAATTGTTGCTCAAGGTGGTTGTCAAGGCCTCCTCTAGTGTTAATACTTGTTGTGCACGGGCTTGAAACAGGATGAAGCTAAGCAACAGTGCGATGATTATATTTCTCTTCATGTCTGATCTATTCGTAGCTTTTAATGTTATCAAATTCGGGTCTGTGCTTCTTCGGTCTTGACCACATGTAGTAGATTGCCGGAATAATGAACAAGGTCAATATTAACGAAAATATAGTACCTCCCACAATGACAACCCCCATACCAATACGGCTTGTCGAGGCTGCTCCAAGAGACATGGCGATTGGTAAGGCACCTAGTGCGATGGCAAGGCTGGTCATTAAAATAGGTCGCAAACGTGATTCGGCAGAATGCATGATCGCCTCAAATTTTTCCATGCCTTCTTCTCGCATCTGGTTGGCAAATTCGACAATCAATATACCGTTTTTTGTCACGAGTCCAATCAGCATAATGGTTCCAATCTGGCTGAATATATTCCAGGTCTGATCAAATAACCATAAACTTATCAGTGCACCAGCTACGGCCATTGGTACGGTAAGGATGATGATAAAAGGATCTAGGAAACTTTCAAATTGTGCGGCTAATATCAAGTAGATCAGCAGTAAGGCTAATCCAAATGCAAATAGGGTATTGGAACTACTCTCTACGAAATCACGGGATTCGCCACTAAGGTCGGTTGTGAAGCTGTGATCCAGTACCTTTTCTTTGATACGGTCCATTGCAGCTATACCGTCGCTCATACTCATGCCGGGAGCCAGTCCAGCGGAAACCGTAGCCGACATATACCGGTTATTATGGTAAAGCTGAGGTGGGCTACTTTCTTCTTTGACATTGACAACATTGTCTAACTGTATAAGTTGTCCAATATTATTACGTACATAAATTGATGTCAGATCTGTTGGCGTTGCCCGTCTATCGTTCTCGACCTGTCCGATCACTTGGTATTGCTTTCCGTCGCGCATAAAATAAGCGAAACGTTGCCCACTTAACAGTAACTGGAGGGATTGAGACACATCGAGTACAGACACGCCCATGCTCAATGCTTTTAATCGATCGATTTCGACATGAAGTTCGGGTTTATTAAATTTGAGGTTAATGTCTGTAGTAGAGAATGTAGGATCATTGTTCACTTCATTCATAAATTCAGGAATCTTTTCCTGAAGCTTTTCAAAATTCTGCGCCTGAATAATGTATTGCACGGGTAAGCCACCTCTGCGGTTCATCGAAATGGTTGGTGTCTGCGATACATTGACACGTACACCATCGTATTTTTTTGTCCATTTTGTCAGTTCTTTTGCAACATCGTCCTGTGATCTTGTGCGTTCTTCAGGATCGACTAGTGTCATGCGAATCCGTCCGGAATTGACGGAACTGGCGCCAAAACCCGGAGAAGTGATATTCAAACTAATCTTATTTTCGGGAATGGAATCGTAAACGAGCTTGTCCAGTTCTTGCATATAACGGTCCATATACTCATAGGTGGCTCCCTCAGGTCCGGTGACATTGACCATAATACTGCTTCGGTCATCATAAGGGGCTGTTTCTTTTTTGATTGAGGAGAAGATTATCCCGATGATGGCAAAACAGACCAATAAGATCGGGAAGCTGATCCATTTGAACTTCATGAACTTATCCAGGCTATTGGCATATCCCTTATTCATTTTCACAAACATGGGTTCGGTCCATTCGTAAAAGCGGGTCTTTTTATGACCTCCGCCTTTAATTAGATAAGCGTTTAACATGGGGGTCAGGGTCAGTGAGACAAAGGCGGATACAAGCACAGCGGATGCGATTACCACGCCAAATTCCCGAAAGAGACGACCTACAAATCCCTCAAGAAATATCACTGGCAAAAATACAGAAGCGAGCGTAACCGAAATAGAAATGACTGCAAAGAAAATTTCCTTCGAGCCTTTTAAGGCTGCCTCAATAGGCGACATGCCTTCTTCAACTTTCTTGAAAATGTTTTCGGTAACGACAATTCCATCATCGACCACGAGTCCTGTCGCTAATACAATCGCCAGCAAGGTCAGTACATTGATCGAAAAGCCAAAAATGTACATGATGAAAAAAGTCGCTATCAGTGAAACGGGGATATCCAATAAGGGACGTAAGGCTATCCCCCAATCGCGAAAGAAAAAATAGATAATCAGGGTAACCAAAATAATGGAGATCAGTAAAGTCTCAGCTACTTCAATAACCGATTTTTTGATGAATTTGGTGTTGTCAGATGCGATATTGATGCTGATATCTTGTGGGATATCTTCTTTCATCTGATCGAGCATCTTATAGAAGTTATCCGCGATATCGAGATAATTTGTTCCCGGTTGTGGGATAATGGCAACACCGACCAGCTGTTTACCGTTGCTGACCATTTTTGTCTCCAAGTTTTCAGCGTCAATTTCTGCCCGACCAATGTCGATAAACTTGACGAGTCTAGTACTATCTGCTTTTAGGACAATATTATTAAACTGTTCGGGTGTGGAAAGATTTCCTACTGTTTTTACGGTCAATTCGGTGGTATTGCCGACAATTTTGCCGGAAGGTAACTCTACGTTTTGATTGTTCAGTGCAGTGCGGATATCGGATGCTGTAATGACGTAAGCGGCCATTCGGTCGGGGTTGAGCCAGAGCCGCATGGCATAACGTTTCTGACCATAAATCTGTGTACTACTGACACCGGGAATGGTCTGAAGTCTTTCAGAAATGACATTTTCAGCGTAATCACTCAATGAAAGTTTATCCCTGGTTTCACTCTGTAAGGTAAGTGTAATGATAGGGTCCGAGTCAGCGTCGGCTTTTGATACAACAGGAGGAGCATCAATATCTTGAGGCAAACTTCTAACGGCTTGAGACACTTTGTCACGAACATCATTAGCGGCCTCTTCAAGATTTTTCTTTAAATCGAATTCAATTGTAATATTGCTGGATCCCTGATTGCTCGAGGAGGATATGTTGCGGATTCCATCGATAGAGTTGATTGCCTTTTCCAGAGGCTCGGTTATCTGGGACTCGATGATGTCGGGGTTGGCGCCGGCGTAGTTGGTCCGTACCGATACGATAGCCGGATCAATGGAAGGGTATTCACGAACACCCAAAAAACTAAAGCCAATGTAGCCAAACAGAATAATCGTGATATTGACTACAATGGTTAAAACGGGGCGCTTGATAAAAACGGCAGATAAATTCATGTACAGTTAGTTAGCTAGTGAAACTTTAACCTTTACTCCGTCTTTTAATGCAAGAACACCAGTTGTCAATACCGTGTCACCTGCACTTATCCCAGATAAGATCACAATTTCCTTATCGGTGCGGGCACCAGTTTCAACTTTGGTCTCTTTAGCCAGTCCATTCTGAAGGATAAATACTTTTTTTCCATCCTGAACAGGAACGATGGCCTCCGTTGGGATGGCGATAGCATCATTTTCTACTTCAATAGGAAGGATAACATTGACAAAGGACCCTACCCGGAGCCGACCTTGTTCGTTCGTTGTCCGTGCCCGGACAGTCAATGTTCGGGTATCTAGGGATACTTCAGGCTCTATCGCGTAAATGTTTGCTTTGATGACTGTAGGATCATTGGCAACACTAAATTCTATTGGCGTATTTAACTTGACCACGTTGCTGTATTTTTCGGGAATAGCAAATGTAATCTTGACTGAATTGTCTTTGACCAAATTTGCAATCAGCGTATTGGATGAAACAATCGCTCCAACTGAAATATTTCTTAAGCCGATCATGCCGCTGAATGGTGCGCGTACCGTTGTTTTGGAAATCTGTGCTTGGATCAACTGGATCTGTGCCTGTGCAGTTTTTAATGCGGCACTTGCAATATCGAATTCTTCCTGACTGATCGCCCCTTTCTGAAGTAACAGTTTTGCCCGACGCTCATTTTCGGCGTTGAGTTGACTTGTTGTTTGTGCCTGCTTTAGTTGTGCCTGAAGTTCGATATCATCAATCTTGATCAAAGGCTGTCCCTTTTGGATACGTTGCCCCTCAGAAAAGTAAATTTTTGTAATTCGACCACTGACTTCGCTTCTGATTTCAACTTTTTCTTCGGCATCGATACTCCCAGATAAATTGATTGACCGATCTGCTACAGATGACTTTGCAATAATCGCCTGGGCGGCGACAGGCGCATCTTTTTTGACAGCAGATTGAGCACTTTCTTTCTTGTCTTTTTTTGGATTTATGAGGAAATATCCACCTCCGATAACAGCACAGGCTAGAAGGATGTAGATGGTCGTTTTTTTATTCATTGTGGTATAGTCCTTATGTGGTTTTTGATTTGACGGATAAAGATAGGTTTATTCTAATGATGAAACCGGTTGTCAAAAGGATTTTACAATACAGAGCAACCATCTATCCGTTGATAGCGCAATATGCCGGCAATAAAAAAAAGCTAGAATCTTGTTCTAGCTTTATGTTTATTATTTTTTTGCTTTGACTGTTTTCTTTTCGACTTCTTTTGGCGTCGAATCATCTACTTTTGGTTTGATGGAAGCTTTCGATAAATGTGGTCTTCTTTTTCCAAAAGAACCATTTGATATTTTTCCTCTTCTGGTTTTGATATCACCTTTTCCCATAGTATAAAATATTTTGGTTTTAACAATACATTATTGATAAGTTTAAATATACCATTTTCCTTTTGGATTTGCAATTTACTTAGTATTAAATAATTGGAAAAATTCTTTTCTGTGTCACAATTTTAAAGTTGTGGTTGATGGTATCAAAAAACAAATTATTGGCAGGTCTATTTTCAGCAACGAAATAAGGGATCTCTAAGATGTGATCTTTTAGTTTTATACGATAGTAGCCGTATAACAAACCTCTTGTCGTCTGAATTGATTCGATCTTTTGTACGGCCTGGACATCCTGGAAAATATTAAAGGTATAGTTAGCCGCTTTAAGTTGTTCCACAAAAACTTCATTTGTTTTGGCGTTAAACCAGATCTGCTGGCTCTTGATCTTGCTGAAGTGATTATTGAAAAGAAAGAGGTACCCAATTAAAAAAAAGGCCATTGGGAGCAAAAATAATACAATCTTAATTTTGACAAAGAGCAATACCGTGATGAGAATAAGAACCACGCCCATTAGGGCATTGGAGATTGTCTTCTTAAGGGTAGATTGAATGAGCGCTGCAGGTGCTTCGATCAATTGAAAACCCGATTTTAAATTTTTGGAATTTGTATCTTCTGATCCGGAAAAAATAAACTTTTTCCGGATCAGAAGATAAGCAGCTAGGAGAATTAGTCCAACGATCAACAATCTCATAATGCTTTGTTAATATTGTTCTTCTGTGTTTGGATACTGTACCGCTTTGACTTCAGCAACGTAATTGCTCACTGCTGTTGTAATCTGCTCGTGAAGATTAGCAAAATGTCGCATAAATTTGGGCTTAAAATCCGCATTCATACCCAACATGTCATTAATGACCAATACCTGGCCATCGCAATCGGCACCGGCACCTATTCCGATTGTTGGAATGGCCAATTTCTCGGTTACCGTTTTGGCTAAAGCTGCTGGAATTTTTTCCAATACGATGGCAAAACAGCCTGCTTCTTGAAGGGCTAGTGCATCTTCAATAAGTTTGGCTGCTTCTTGTTCTTCCTTGGCTCGGACGCCAAAATTTCCAAATTTGTTAATAGACTGTGGCGTTAAACCCAAATGTCCACAAACTGGGATTCCGCCGGAAATAATCTTTTTGATATTTTCAATAATTTCAAGGCCGCCTTCCAATTTCAGGGCATGGGCGCCGGATTCTTTCATCATGCGTACAGCGGCATTGTAAGCTTCGTTTGCAGAGCCCTGGTAGCTCCCAAAAGGTAAATCTGCCAAAACCATGGCGCGCTGGGTCCCTCTAGCTACGGCCGCTGCATGGTAGATCATATTATCGAGCGTGATGGGTAGGGTAGTTTCGTAGCCAGCAAATACATTGGCTGCAGAATCTCCGATCAGAATAACATCCACACCGGCACTGTCTACCATTTTGGCCATGGAGTAATCATAGCTGGTCAGCATCGAAATCTTCTCTTGGCGTTCTTTCATTGCTTGCAGCATCGCTGTGCTTACTCGTTTTATTTCTTTGTTTACAGACATCTTAACTTATATTGTAAGTTCAAAAGTAAGGTTTTTATCATACATTGGCCAATATTCTGCCTTGTGTTTTGTATTTTTGTAAAATGATACAGAATGAAACCCGTCTATTTAAATTTCCCAAATTTTCAGAATTAATAATCCATGAGGATGAAAATTTGATTGTTATAAATAAACCACCTTTTGTTGCTTCTTTGGATGAAAGGGAGGGGGGAGAGATTAACATTCTCCGTTTGGCAAAGAAATATCATGCTGACGCTCAAGTCTGCCATCGTTTGGATAAGGAGACTTCAGGTATTTTGTTGATTGCGAAAAATCCGGAGACTTACCGTTCGATTTCCATCGCATTTGAAAAGCGCAGGGTCAATAAGATTTATCATGCCATCATTGGCGGGACGCATACCTTTCAGGATCTTGTAGTCGATTTACCTATTTTAAACGTAGGTAATAAAAATGTTTCTATTGACCGTGCAAATGGCAAGCCTGCCGAAACAATCTTTAATTCCCTTAAATATTATAAGAATTATACATTAGTAGCGTGTAAACCGATCACTGGGCGCATGCACCAAATCCGTATTCACTTGGCTACACAGCATGCGGCGATCGTGGGGGATAGCATGTACCGCGGAAAACCTGTTTATCTCTCGCAGATCAAGAAAAGAGGCTATACTTTATCCAAGGATGAAGAAGAACAACCGATCATGAAACGTTTTGCCTTGCATGCCAAGCATGTTGAGTTTGAATTGAATGGCGAGCAGATGGTGTTTGAGGCACCTTATCCGAAGGATTTTGCGACTTTGCTGAAGTTGTTGGATAAATTTGATTCTTAATCTTATTTATGAATCCAAAAACAAAAAAGATAATTGGCAATGTTGTATTTGTGCTGCTCATTGGTTTGTTAATATGGCCGACGAGCAGGAGTTATTTTCATCAGCTGCTGATGAAAATCGGCTTTTTTAAACCGAAATTGGAAGTACCACAACAGGTTGCGGAGCCTCTCAGTGCGGGGATAGAAAATGTTGGTAAGGCCGTTTCGTTTGTGAATCAATTAGGTGAAACGGTACCGGTAGCGAGTTTAAAAGGCAAGGTGGTGTTTATCAATTTTTGGGCAACCTGGTGTGGGCCATGCCGCGCGGAAATGCCTTCCATCAATGTGCTTTATGATAAATTCAAAGACAATCCCAATGTGGTATTCCTAATTGTGGAGATAGAAGGTGATAAGGAAAAAGCAGCTGCTTTTGTCAAAAATGAAAAGCTAACTTTACCCATCAGCTATCCGAACAGTGATATCCCGAAAGAATGGCTTTCAGAGTCTATTCCAAGTACAGTTATTTTGGATAAGGACGGCAACTTAGCAACACGACATGAGGGCATGGCCGACTATTCTACACCCGATGTGGCAACTTTTATTCAAGATTTAATCAATAAATAATTACGATCTATACATTAGCATGACCAGAGCAGAACTTATTCATCAAATCAAAGAGAAACGTTCGTTTTTATGTGTCGGATTGGACACAGACCTTACTAAGATTCCTGAGCACCTTTTGGATGATGAGGATCCGATCTATAGTTTTAATAAAGCAATTATAGATGCTACAGCTGATTTATGTGTCGCTTATAAACCAAATATTGCCTTCTATGAATGTTATGGATTAAAAGGATGGCATTCGCTTCAAAAAACCTGGGCCGCATTGCCAAAGAATTGCTTTAGTATTGCTGATGCCAAACGTGGCGATATCGGAAATACTTCCGGCCGTTATGCGATGGCATTTTTTGATGAGTCAAATTCAGGTTTAGGATTCGACAGTATTACCATTGCTCCTTATATGGGGAAAGATTCGGTCACACCGTTTTTGGATTTCAAAGATAAATGGGCTATTGTATTGGCATTAACATCGAATGAAGGGAGCCTGGACTTTCAGAATTTTGAAAACAAGGAAGGACTTCAATTATTTGAGCAGGTTATTGACAAAGTAAATACTTGGGGGAATATAGACAATTTAATGTACGTCGTCGGCGCAACAAGGGGAGAAGGCTTTATTAAGATTCGTGAGCATGCACCGGAACATTTTCTATTGGTTCCGGGGGTAGGTGCACAGGGCGGTTCGTTAGAAGATGTTTGCAAATATGGGATGAATAGAGATTGTGGACTCTTGGTGAATAGTACCAGGGGAATTATATACGCTTCAAAAGGACGCGATTTTGCAGAACGCGCGCGTGAGGAAGCCTTGAAACTGCAAAAAGAAATGGAAATTGAACTATTAAAAGCAGGTATTATTTCCTGATTTGACATTTAATAATTCATTCGTAATACTTACCTTTGCAGCATGCCAGAAAAAATTATCATTCTAGACTTCGGGTCTCAGTACACGCAATTGATCGCAAGACGTGTCAGAGAACTAAATGTGTATTGTGAGATACACCCGTTTAATAAATTGCCAGATTTTGACGAATCTGTGAAAGGTGTTATATTCTCGGGAAGTCCTTTTTCCGTTCGACAAGAAGATGCACCTCAAATTGATTTTGTTGCTATTCAGGAGCGCTTCCCACTTTTAGGTGTGTGCTATGGCGCGCAGTACATTGCTCAAAAATCGGGCGGAAATGTATTGCCATCTGAAATCCGTGAATATGGTCGTGCAAATCTGCAATTTGTCAATAGTGAAAATGAATTGTTGGCAGGTGTACCCGTACAATCTCAGGTATGGATGTCACATGGCGACACGATTAAAGAGGTCCCAGCAAATTTTGATATCATTGCCAGTACAGATAAAGTACGCGTAGCGGCTTATCAGGTAAAAGGTACGCGTACTTATGGTATACAGTTCCACCCCGAAGTAACACACAGTACGGATGGTGCTATTTTGTTGAAAAATTTTGTTGTCGGTATCTGTGGTTGTACGCAAGACTGGACGCCAGATGCATTCGTGGAGACAACAATAGCATCCTTGAAAGAACAACTGGGTGAAGACCATGTGATCATGGCTTTATCTGGTGGTGTGGATTCTACTGTTGCGGCAGTTTTATTACACCACGCGATCGGACAGAAGTTACACTGTATTTTCGTGGATCATGGCTTGCTTCGTAAAGACGAATACGAACAAGTATTGGATTCTTACAAAAATATGGGTTTAAATATTAAGGGAATTAATGCGAAAGACTTATTCTATGGTCGTTTGGCAGGAGTTTCCGAACCTGAGGAGAAGCGTAAGATCATCGGTAATTCCTTTATTGATGTGTTTGATGAAGCTGCGAAGGAAATCCAAAAAGAATTACCGGAAGGAATCGAAGCGAAATGGTTGGGACAAGGTACGATCTATCCCGATATTATTGAATCAGTTTCGGTTAAAGGACCTTCAGCAACCATAAAATCGCATCATAATGTCGGCGGCTTACCTGATTTTATGAAGTTAAAAGTTGTTGAACCATTGAAGACTTTGTTTAAAGATGAAGTCAGAAGAGTCGGGAAGGCATTAGCGGTAGATCAGGCAATTTTGGGTAGACATCCGTTTCCAGGTCCTGGTTTGGCCATTCGTATTTTGGGTGATATTACTGCCGAAAAAGTAAGAATTGTTCAGGAGGCCGATGCAATCTTTATCAGTAACTTAAAGGAATCCGGTTGGTATGATAAAGTATGGCAAGCTGGCACGATCTTTTTACCTGTACGCTCGGTAGGGGTAATGGGTGACGAACGTACTTACGAGCATGTCGTCAGCTTAAGAGCTGTAGGATCGCTTGATGGAATGACTGCGGATTGGATACATCTACCATATGACCTGTTAGCAAAAATTTCAAATGAAATTATCAACCATGTGAAAGGAATAAACAGAGTTGTATATGATATCAGTTCAAAACCACCCGCTACGATTGAGTGGGAATAAAATATGGGTTGCAGCTCTCGTGGCACTATGCCTAGCGAGTTGTACGACCAAGAAAAGCACCGTATTGCGTTCGCCCTCTTCTAGTCGGGGCGAACAGCAAACTGCTGTCACTAAACCAAACGGAGAGAAAGATAAGCCGGTCGTAAATGTAGGCGATGTGCAAAATGTAAATGGCCATTCGGTTAAAAATAATAAAATTGCACTTCTTTTGCCATTTGAATTAAATAGTATCGCTAAAACAGTGACTACCGAAGATGTCGAGCGCTCTGCGCTGGCATTGGATTTTTACCAAGGTTTTCAGATAGGTCTGGATAAGATCGCTAAAGACGGAATGCTGTTTGATCTGCAGGTGATTGACTCGCGTGATAATGTAGCCTACAATGCGTCTTTGGGTACATCGGCAACAGTGAAAGACGCCGCTATTGTTGTCGGCCCTGTTTATCCGCGCGAAATTAAAAGTTTTGCGCAAACCTTTGCCAACAAAAATGTTCTTCAGGTGTCCCCATTGGCGGCTACTATGGCTTCGGAATTTAGTGTTCCCAACCTCGTGTCGATGACCCCCTCGATACGCACGCACTCGGAAATATTGGCGAAGTACGTGGCCGAACAATATTATAATGGTGACCAGATTTTAATTTATGATGCTGGTGACGATGAGAGCAAACAGTTTTTAGTTAATTTTTCCAATGAAGTTGCAAAAGCAAATGCACAGGCAAAAGTAAAAACGGTTATGAGCATCAATGAGCTCAACAATAGTCTTGTCTTGACAGGGACGAATCACATTATATCCGGAACGGCTAATAAAAACCTCGTAAAGGGGCTGTTGGATGCTATGGATGATCGTTTTTTGAATCCTGGTAACCAATTTAAATTATATGGGCATCCAAATCTTTCAAAACTCACTTTCGAGAATTTTGAAAACATGGATTTTTACAGCCTGACCATTACTTCTTCCAGCTTGGCCGATGAATCGGATAGTGACACAAAAAAATTTATATCAAATTATAAATCGCTGTACAAGGTAGATCCTTCGGAGTTTTCTTACAAGGGCTATGATGCGGCTGTTTATTTTGGCCGTTTATTGCATAAATATGGTGTTGACTATGTAAGCCATATCACCCAAGAAAAATTCTCAGGGCTGAATAGTGATTACAGGTTTGAGTTTTATCCGAAGTGGGGATATGCCAATAGAGCTTTGGGGATAATGGTCTATCACAATAAGAAATTTGAAAGAAAATAATCTTTGAATGGCTGAATTCAGTGAAAAACGTGTGTACCAGCAGATACGTAATTTTGAGCGAGCAATGGATGGTTTTGAGGAGGATCAGCCATTTTCGCGGTATTTGACAACTTTCTTTAAGGTCAATAAACAGATGGGATCTTCAGACCGTAAGGCTACTTCTCGTCTGTGTTATAATTATTTTCGTCTAGGATTAGCAGCTTCGCAGCTGTCGCAGCAACGACGGCTGGTTCTTGCGGAATTTTTATGTGAACAGGAAAGTCCGTTGGTAAGGACGCTTGAACCTGCTTATATCGATAAATTAAGGTTGACCTTGGATGAAAAAATAGCTTTTCTTGAATCTGAAGGCCTACTGAAAAGCCATGATCTATTTCCTTTCACGGCTTATTTTTCGCCCCAGATTGATACCAGGCTTTTTTTGAGAAGTCAGTTGGTTCAACCTGACCTATATATCCGAATCAAACAGGGGAAAAATAAAATTGTTCGTGCCATCCTTGACGAAAACCAAATTTCCTATCGTGAATTGGGTGAACAAACTATCTCTTTGGCAAATGGTACCTCATTACAACGATTCTCAACACTGCAAGGCATCGTTGAAGTGCAGGACTTATCTTCGCAGCGTACACTCGAGTTTATGAAACCTGAGGGAAAAGAATCCTGGTGGGATGCTTGTGCTGCTTCTGGCGGTAAATCTCTTTTATTAATGGATTCCTGTCCTTCGGTTAACCTTTTGGTGTCTGATCTTCGGATGAGTATTCTTCGAAATCTGGATGAACGATTTGATCAGGCTGGTATTAAGCATTATCGAAAGAAAATACTTGATTTGACAAAAGATCCATACCCTATATTGGGAAATGAAAAATTTGATGGCGTATTATTGGATGCACCTTGTACCGGTTCGGGCACCTGGGGGCGTACACCAGAGATGATTCGACAATTTCAAACAAGCAAGATTGAGGAATTTAGTACATTACAGAAGACAATTGCGAGCTATGTCGCTGGTTATGTGAAAGTAGGCAAACCACTGATTTATATCACCTGCTCCATATTTAAGGCAGAAAATGAAGACGTTGTTGATTATATCTTAAATAATTTGGGATTTGAGCTCGAAAGTATGCGCTGTCTGGAAGGCTATACTGAACGGGCAGATACCATGTTTGTAGCCCGACTCATAAAAAAGTAACTGAGTTGGCCTATTGGTAATTAGAAGCCTATTCTTTTAGAAAAGAATAGGCTTTTAATTATATTTCTGGTTAATGATGTCTGAATTCTATTAATCACATTTGCTCGGAATGACTAACACCGGGCAGGTTGCTTTACGGATAACGGATTCAGAGACAGAACCCGAGATAAAATGGTCGAATCCAGTTCTTCCATTAGATCCCATAATGATCAGATCCGCCGACCATTCGTGAGAGGTAGCAAGTATTTCTTCTTTGATGGATCCAATTCGGTTGAAAAGATACACTTCTCCTGGGCCGGTAAATTCCCGACTTAATTTTTCTAGATACTTCTGCGCATTTTCCTGTTCCATTTCGGATACCTCCGGTACAATTATCGGTTGTTGGCCCAGTAAGGGATCAGCTCCAAAATTGGTGGGGGAAGTGGGCGGTATTACCGTTACAAGGGCAATAGCGGCGCTAAATACCTGAGCCATTTCTTTGGCGTATAGAATGGCTTTTTCTGAACATGGAGCATCATCAACTGCAACGAGTATTCTTTTGAATTTTAAATTTGTATTCTCCATATCTACTATAATTAATTTATCTTCGTTTTATAATGTATAATCATAGATTTGACAATTTTGTTTTGCTTGACCAATGAAATATGGTATTTGTACACTTGCTCTCGTTCCATTGCGTGCGGAGCAAACGCATCGGAGTGAGATGGTTTCTCAGGTGTTATTTGGTGAATTATTTGAGATACTGGATATACAACCCGACTGGACCGCGATAAGGTTGTTAGAAACAAGTTACTTGGGCTGGATTCAGAATGGTCAGTTTAAAGCGCTTGAAACCCTGGCGATGGAGCACTATCTCAAGGGAGAGCCAAGTCTAGTCGGAAGAGAGGGCGGGGTGTTGTTTAATGATACAGATCAACTTCAGCTCTGCCATGGTACAAAGCTTTATTTAGATGAAACAAATAGATTTAGGTTAGCCCAGTTGGATATGGTCTACCAGGGGAGTTTCAATTTGTTTTCTAAGGCCGATTTTGAGGCTAAAGTGGCTGAACTCGCCTTAAGCTATAAAAACAGTCCGTATTTATGGGGCGGACGTTCGCAGTGGGGAATTGACTGTTCCGGTTTTTCGCAATTAATCTATAGTAGTTTTGGGATAGATTTACCAAGGGATGCGTATCAGCAAGCAGAAATTGGGGAGACAGTTGATTTTATTTCGGAAATTAAAGTCGGCGATTTGGCTTACTTTGACAACGCGGACGGACGGATTACCCATGTGGGCATTATGCTAGATCGGGATACCATTATTCATGCCTCAGCTAAAGTGCGTATTGACCGGATGGACAATGAAGGAATCTTTAATCAGGAATTGAATCGCTATTCGCATAAATTGCGAATTATTAAACGCTATACCTAAGGATGAAAAAAGGCTATAAGTATCCAATACCTATAGCCTTTTCCTTTCCTATCAACTACCGATTAGAAGTGGAATTGTACACCTAAAGTTGGTGCTAAGGAATTCGCATCTAAACCGAATGTATTTGTTGTGATATCGTTGGTTTTATCTTTGTTATAGTTATAGTATAAACCTCTAACTTTTAATTCGATACCAATTTTGCTTGTTGGGAAGTATGCCAAACCTGGCGCTAATTCAACACCATAGTTTTCGAATTTGTTTTTTGTTTCAACGTTATTTGATTCAGCTGTCATTTTTCCCCAAGACATTGGTACGGATAATTGCGCAAAGAATCTTAATGGACCATTAGCAGAGTATTTTCTTACGAATGGAGCTACTTGAAAAGCATCAACTTTAGTACTGTTGTTTTTGTCAGCTTCGTTTTTGCTCCAATTGTAACCAACACCAGTACCTACTGCCCAGTTGTCACTGACAAAGTATCCAACAGTTGGGTTGATCGAAAACGAATTATTTTTATGGTCTGTATCTTTAACTTTTGAAGTTTCGAAGCCGACTTGACCACCAACCATAATTTTTCCTTTTTCAGTTTGTGCGTTTGCTGCAATTGTTAAACCTGCAATGGCAGTTAATGTAAGTAAAACTTTTTTCATGTCTTTTTATTTTAATAGTTTGTTCTAATGAGTCAGTAATTACTTCCTGACTTTTTAAATTCATTAGTCAAATATCGTAAAGTTATTTTATTTTATTGTCACTATATTGTCTAGATGTTTTACCAAAATCGTAAATTATAGTGGTTCAATTGATTAAATTTTATGCTTTTTTTTATAAATTGCTTATTGTTTTAACAATATCTGAAGAGTGTTGACTTTTTGTAATTATTTGTCAGTACTATGTAAGGAAGAAAAAAAAGAGCCATATATCAATTCGATATATGGCTCTTCTCATTGTCGTTTATGCTGACTTTATTCGAAATATTCTTTTATTCGTTCAAAGAATGACTTTTCACTTTTACCAGGTTGTGGTTTAAAGTTTGGTGATTCTTTCAATTTATTCAATAATTCTTTTTCTTCGGAGGACACAGCTTTTGGTGTCCAGATATTTACATATACAAGTTGATCCCCTTTGTGGTAGGAATTGACTTCGGGAATACCTTTTCCTTTTAGACGTAATATTTTACCCCCCTGCGTTCCAGGTTCAATTTTTATTTTGGCTTTTCCGTCAATTGTAGGAACTTCTACGCTAGTGCCTAAAGCGGCATCCACAAAATTGATGTATAGATCATAGATGACATTTAGGCCATCCCGTTTTAAGCTTTCGTGCGGTACTTCTTCGATTAATATAATGAGGTCTCCTGGAATACCACCGCGAGGAGCTGCGTTACCCTTGCCGCTCATCGAGAGCTGCATTCCTTCGCTCACACCTGCAGGGATATTGATCGCGATTGTTTCTTCTCCACGCTCTAATCCTTCGCCTCGACAGGTTGTACATTTTGCAGTTATTTCAACACCTTCGCCATTACAGGTAGGACAGGTGCTGGTCGTCTGCATTTGTCCTAAGATGGTGTTGGTCACTCTTCGCACCGATCCAGAGCCACCACAGGTTTTACAAGTATGGAAAGAGGATTTATCCTTTGCTCCTGAACCGTCACAGCTGTGACAAACGACCTGTTTGTTGACCTTAACTTTTTTCTCAACACCTTTAGCGATTTCTTCAAGAGTCAATTTAACTTTAATACGTAAATTGCTTCCGCGCGCTACACGGCGGCCTCCGCGTTGACCTCCACCGCCTCCACCGAAGAAGCTTTCGAAGGGGTGTCCGCCACCAAAAATATCGCCGAATTGGCTGAATATATCATCCATATTCATACCTCCACCACCATAGCCACCACTCGCGGAATTGCCTGCATGGCCAAACTGGTCGTAACGTTGACGTTTTTGTGGATTGCTCAAGATATCGTATGCCTCAGCAGCCTCCTTAAACTTTTCCTCAGCTTCATGATCTCCAGGATTTTTATCCGGGTGATATTTAATCGCCAACTTGCGATAGGCTGATTTAATCTCCTTCTCGTCCGCTGAACGCGCGACACCAAGTATATCGTAATAATCTCTTTTTGACATCGTCTTAATATTATTGACCTATAACTACTTTAGCATGACGGATCACTTTGTCACCTAAATAGTATCCCTTTTCGATTACGTCTACCACTTTATTTTTTAAATCTGCGGTGGGTGCTGGAATAGATGTAATAGCTTCTTGTAATTCGGGGTCAAATGCTTGACCAACTGTTTCCATTTCTTTTAACCCCAATTGAGACAATGTTTGTCTCAGTTTGTTGTTAACGATATCCATTCCCGTTTTGACAGATACCACGTCTGTTGCAGTTTCCATGGCATTTAACGCACGATCAAAATCATCTAAAGTAGGTAATAATTTACTGATCACATCTTTTCCTGCAGATTGAATCAATTCAACACGTTCTTTGCTCGTACGTTTTCTATAATTGTCAAATTCAGCAGAAAGACGAATGTACTTATCCTTTGCCTCTGCCAATTCTGCAGCCATCTTTTCTTCAGGAGATAGTTCTACCTGATCGTCCATAGGTTGCTCTTGTTGATCAGAAGAATTTGTTTCTACTTGATCTTGACTCTCATCATAATAATTATCTTGCTCATTCATATCTTCAATGCTAAATAGATTCAAAAATTTACTATATTTTCTTTTGTCAAAGTTTTTGCCAAACAATAAAATTCCGACAGCTTGTCAGATTTTATTAAAAAAGCCTAACAATTTGTCGGAATTTGAAAAAATGTCTTTTTAGCTGTCAGTTTTTCCTTTATATACTGACATCATCTTGTAGAATACCGTCGCCCGTTTTAATAATCCGGGAAGGCATACTGCGAATGATTGTATAATCGTGGGTAGCCATTAAAATTGCAGTTCCGGAATTGGCAATGTCGCGTAGTAAAAGGACAATCTCTTCTGAAGTGGCGGGGTCTAGGTTACCTGTAGGCTCATCTGCCAAGATAATCTCCGGATTATTGAGCAGTGCTCGGGCAATAACAATCCGCTGTTGCTCTCCACCAGAAAGTTCATGGGGCATTTTTTTTAATTTGGAGCGAAGTCCAACTTTTTCCAAGACGTCCAAGATACGTCCATCGATCATTTTTTTATCTTTCCAGCCCGTCGCCTTTAAGGCAAACTCAAGGTTTTTCTCTATTGTTCTATCCGATAGTAAGTGAAAATCCTGAAAAACGATTCCTAGCTTCCGACGTAAATAAGGTACGTCATTTTCATGAAGTTTCTTTAAATCAAAGCCAGCAATCATTCCTTCGCCATTGCCGATATACAAATCGCCATAGATGATTTTTAATAAACTACTTTTTCCACTGCCAGACTGTCCGATAAGGTAGAGAAACTCTCCCTTGCCGATACTTAAATTGACATTGGATAATACTAGATGTTTCTGTTGAAAAATATCAACGTTCTTTAATGTAATTACTTTATTTTCAATCATGGGCGTTAAAACTCTAATTTTTTAATCTGGCCAAAGGGCATTTCTTTGACCAATTGCATGATATATTCTGCCTTTTCTCCCAATCCGATCTTATCAAGAGATTTGTCAGGCCGATCCACTCTAAAATATGCCAACAAGGTGAAGGCATCATCTCGCAGCTGCACATAGTCGGGGATTTTGGCGACACCTCTTACTTTAATGATATACATGATTTCAAAGTTAGTATTTTTAATGTAATTTCCGTACTACGAAATTAACCGAAGCTTACTTGTTTGCAAATAAGAAGTTTAAGGTATTCATCCCGTCTGCATAATCATTCAAGGCAGGACACTGACTTTCACCAAAATGAAAAACGGGCGACTGAATATTCAATTGCACTTCGGAAACTACACATTGGATGTTTTCAGCTTGTTGATTCAGCTCGTTCTCGACATCCCCAAGGCTGTTGTATTCTTCATAATAAACGACAGATAGTGGAGATGCTGTACGTTCATCCTGTTTGAGCAACAGAAAACCATTGTCAAAATGTTTGTCCCCATTGATCAAATAGATGGATTTATTGTAATCGTAATTGTTATTGTATTTATAGTGGTCGGCCACATCTTTAAAATCTGCTATTCCTTCAAAAAAATGGGAGACATTATAGTCTTTTGGAACAAAAATTTTGGAAACGGAACGACAGCCGAGTCCGAAATAATCGAAGATGTCATGTCCCAAAGCTTGTAGCTGTGCCGCAGATTCTTTACCTGTAATAACGGCAATACTATTTCTGTTGCGTCGGATAATATGAGGCTTAGCCCCAAAATAATAGTCAAAGTAACGGGCTGTATTGTTTGAGCCTGTCGCAATGACGAGGTCAAAGTCTTTAAGTCTATCAACAATTTCAAAAGATGCTTCAAAAGCGGGTTCGATTTGTTTTAAACGATTGAGTACATAGGTTGTTAAGCCTGCGTCATCAGAGGATAATTTAATTTTTGCTTTAAATCCACTGATCAATACGCAAAGGATATCATGAAACCCAACCAGCGGAATATTACCGGCGAGAATCAAGCCTACTGTTTTTGTTGATTCGAGATCGGGATAATCCTGTAGCCAATAATTGAGCTTTTTTACTGATAAGTTCGATGAAATCGCATGAAGTGCCTTTTCAACATTTTTTATGGTATACCAAGGGTTTTTATGTTGCGCCAAATGAATGATCTGAGTAAGATCCTCTGGCTGCCTCTGCAACAGTTCACCCAGTTTTACAAACGCATTTATTCGTTGTTGCTTTGTCAAAATATTAAATTTTTAAAAGATGAATACACAAATTTGTATTATATTTGTGCTGTTAACATTAATCAACGTGAATCAACTAGCCTTATTGTACAATCGGACTTTGTTTTCATATTGATAATGCAAAAATAGTTTATTTATCATAATTGTGAGGTTATAAATGGCGATTAAAATTACAGACGAATGCATTAACTGTGGTGCTTGCGAACCGGAATGCCCAAATAATGCAATATACGATGCTGGTGTAACTTGGAAATTCTCAGATGGGACGGCTCTGGATGGTGTTATAGATTTTGGTGATGGCGTTACGCTTGATGCGAATGAGTCACAGGAAGCGATCTCAAATGAAGTCTATTATATTGTTTCGGATAAATGTACAGAATGTGTAGGTTTTCACGATGAACCTCAATGCGCTGCTGTTTGTCCAGTAGATTGTTGTGTGGATGACGAAGATGTGCGTGAGTCTAAGGATGAGCTATTGGCGAAAAAATCTTGGTTACACGCGGAATAATTTTTTATTCCGTTAAAATATAGAGCAGGATAAGAAATTATCCTGCTTTTTTTTGTGCGCTTGCTTTTCGGGGTAATCGGTATTTTGTTGCGAAACATGGGTGATTTAAATAATAATATTTGCAAAAGAATAGGATTTTTTTATTTTTGTTCTTTTGACCATTAAAATCTTTTAAATGTTAAAAACCAAAATAGGGTTAATCACCCTCATCACAGTTACATTAGCTTGTATCATTGCTGTATTATACGAATTTGATGTTGTAGGCTTTTCGCATGAATTTCTAATGGCTGTCCGTTGGATAGTTGCCACCGTTTTGGTTGTGAATGCGCTTTATAAGAAAAATTTGACCACTTGGATTCTGACCTGTATGATCCTTGGTATTTTTGTTGGCCTGGATTTTCCAAATCTGGCAATCTCTTTACAGCCATTGAGCAAGGGATTCATCAAACTGGTAAAAACAATTGTTGGGCCTATTCTTTTTGCAACACTGGTTTATGGTATTGCAGGACACTCAGATTTAAAACAAGTAGGACGTATGGCTTGGAAGTCTATGTTGTATTTCTTCTGTGCTACAACTTGTGCTATTTTTATTGGTTTAGGTGCCATTAATCTGACCCGTGCAGGTGTGGGTGTCGATGTCGCACATATGCCACATGAAGAACTGCCCGCTCCCAAAGAAAGTATGGACGAACATGTATTGAAATCACTGCCTGATAATGTACATCCTGTTTATAAATTCACTTCGTTTATCCGAGACCTTTTTCCTGAAAATATCGTAAAATCTGTTGCTGATAATCAGGTTCTACAAATCGTTGTCTTTTCGATATTATTCGGTATCGGACTTGCAATGGTCGATGAGAAGAAGCGGAAACCGCTGGTCGATTTTACAGAAAGTATGTCCGAGACGATGTTTAAGTTCACGAACATTATTATGTATTTCGCTCCAGTTGGAGTAGGAGCTGCGATGGCCTATACGGTGGGGCATCTTGGTGTTGATATTTTGAAAAACTTATTTATGCTATTGGCAACATTGTATTTTGCCTTGCTTTGCTTTTTGACCTTGGTGCTGCTTCCTGTGGCACTTTATTTAAAGATTCCGGTTCGGCGTTTTATCAATGCCATCAAAGAACCTGTATCTATTGCTTTTGCCACGACAAGTTCAGATGCCGCTCTACCAAAAGCAATGAGCGCAATGGAAAAGTTTGGTGTTCCCCGTAAGATCGTTTCATTTGTTATTCCGACTGGTTATAGCTTCAACTTAGACGGCACCTCCCTTTATCTGTCATTAGCCGCTATTTTTGTGGCACAAGCCGCAGGAATTCACCTGTCTTTCGGGGAGCAGTTGATGATCGCTTTTACTTTGATGATTACCTCCAAAGGAGTTGCGGCAGTGCCACGTGCTTCGTTGATTATCTTAATTGCGACAGCGGATCAGTTTGGTTTACCCACTTTTGTTATTGCCGCTATTTTGGGAATAGACGAATTGATGGACATGGCTCGTACTTCAGTGAATGTTGTTGGTAATTGTCTCGCAACAGTTGTTGTGGCGAAGTGGGAAGGTGAGTTTGATGAGGAGGCGCCTTATCGTGAAGATACTGAGGAATTGATCTAAAAGATATAACTGAAAAGCTATCGTTTAAAAAAGCAGTATTAACCCCCATGTTAATACTGCTTTTTTATTATAATACATGGATATTGACAAGCCAGAAGGTGCTATTTTTTCGTTATATTTATTATTGTAAATACATAGACGAACATAAACCAACTAATACATAGAGAATGAGACGGCCTATATTTCTTTTTTTTGTAATCATGATACTCGTAAATTTTGTGTTTGCGCAAAAGAAAATAACAGATGTTAAGCGAGCTTCATTGCCTTTTATTGAAACGTCCGACCATGTTAAATTATTTGTCAAGACTGCCGGAACAGGGACGGTTTGTATTTTCCTTCATGGTGGACCTGGAGCCTGGAGCAAGTCTTTTGAGGAGATGGGTGGCCACAATCTGGAAAAAAAACTAAAGATGGTGTATTTTGATCAAAGAGGCTGTGGAAGATCAGATACTTCGGCTGAAAGAAACTATTCATTAGATCGAATGGTTGATGATATCGAGGATATTCGCCGTGCTTTAGGAACTGAAAAAATTTATTTGCTGTCTCATTCATTTGGCGGTGTAATTGCAGTAAATTATGCAAAAAAATACCCGAATCATTTGTTTGGTTTAATCTTAGCGAATTCGACTTTAGATCTTACTAGTTCATTAGAAGCTCAGATACAGCATGTCAACGAATTAATCAATACCAATTTTGAGGCTACTCCCGCAGATTCTATTTTGTCGATGTTTTCGTTGGCAAGGCGTACGCTTTCAAATAGAGGGTTAGGATATAAGATGCTTTCGGATGATAAAAAAACTACCGATATGTTGGATCATATTGATGACAGTTATGGGCGATCAAATGATTTTGCAAAACATGTGTGGGGTTATAAAATCTATACTGAAGATTTTAGGCAAGAAACGAAAGATATTAAGGTGCCAGTTTTGGTCATTGCCGGGAAAAAGGATTATGCAATTGGAGTGGATCATTACCGGAAGTTTAATTTTCCGAACCAAAAAACGGTGCTAATTAACGGCGGTCACGTTTTATATTACGAGCGAAATAAAGAATTTACTGAAGCTATATTTTCCTTTATAAAATAAATGTGTTCGGAAGTAGTGCCACTATTTTGCGATGGCTTTTAAGTAAAATATTTTTATCGGCCATCTACATAATACCAAAGGTTGCCCTGCTGTTTAAATGTAGACTTTTCATGGTGGACCTGAATTTCCATTGTTGAATCCAGGTAATGAGCTTCGAATTCCACAGTTTGCGGTGTAGATCTGAGGATTGAAAGCTGCATCCATTTATTTTCGAGAGCCCACCGTCGAATAGCATTTTTATTTTGAAACCTCCTTGTCGATGGATGAAATGTATCATATAGAAAATCTACGTCATGTACAACAAATGCACTGTAACGTGCTCGCATCAACTTTTCTGCCGTATTCGCCTTGGCATGGGAAAGATGTACCTGCCGGCAACAATCTCCGTAAGAGCTACCTGAGCCACATGGGCATAAATCATCTATTTCTAACACTTAATCAATATCAATTTACCAGCCTTTTATGGCGCCGTTTTTAAATACTTTTTTTGCTGTTGCTTCTACCTCTGGTGATTGATAGGACTGTATAAATTGCTGTACTTTTTCATCATTTTTATTATCTGCACGAGCAACAATTAAGTTGACATACGGTGATTCTTTATCCTCTGTAAACAAACCTTGTTTTTCAGGATCCAGTCCAGCTTGCGAAGCAAAGCTATTATTGATGATCGCAATTACAATTTGAGGGTCGTCAAGTACGCGTGGTAGCTGTGGCGCTTCCATTTCAATAATTTTGACCTGTTTCGGGTTGCTCACAATGTCTGTTACTTTGGGTTGTATGCCCACATTCTCCTTTAAACCAATGATGCCTTCGCGTTGAAGCAGTAATAACGAACGTCCACCATTAGTTGGGTCATTTGGAATTGCGATACTTGCACCTGGCTGAAGTTCGGTAATCGTCTTGATTTTTTTGGAATAGGCGACAATTGGAAAGACAAATGTGTTTCCTACGATAGTTAATTTGGTGAAGCCGCGTTGTTTGGACTGTTCTTGTAGATAAGGCTGATGCTGAAACACATTGATATCGATATCACCTTGATTCAAGGCCTCATTTGGAACAACGTAATCATTGAAGGAAACGAGTTCCACATCCAGATTGAACTTTTCTTTTGCAACTTTCTTAGCCGTTTCAGCAAGTTCCTTTTCAGGACCTGATACCACACCAACTTTAAGGGTATTTTCTTTTTTTTCCCTGTTATTACAAGCTACAATAGTCGTAAGACTAAAAGCTAAGATCGCAAATGCATAGTTCAATTTTTTCATATGATACAATTAATGTTAACGATGGTTTACTTTTTTCGATATGTAATCACCTGTATATTGCAACAGGAATACAATTAAAATTAATAAAATAAGAACAGAATTCATGATAAAGGTGTCATAACCTACATAGCCATATTGATAGCCAATCTGCCCCAGTCCGCCAGCTCCAACAGCACCCCCCATGGCCGAATAGCCTACGAGTGTAATTAATGTTATTGTCGCGTTGTTTACCAACGAGGGAAGCGCCTCAGGGAGCAGTACTCTAAAGATGACCTGCTGTGTACTTGCACCCATGGCCCTGGCGGCTTCAATTAATCCATTGGGAACCTCCAGTAGACTATTTTCTACCAATCGCGCAATAAACGGTGCTGCGCCAATACTTAAGGGGACCAATGCTGCTGACATACCTATTGATGTTCCTACAAGCTGACGTGTAAATGGGATCATCCATACAATGAGAATAATGAATGGAATAGATCTGAACACGTTCACTAGGAGCGAAACAATCTGATGCATGGTTTTGTTTTCCAGCAGCTGATGTTTCCGCGTTAGAAAGAGGTAGATTCCAAGCGGAAGCCCGATTACAAATCCAAAAAAGCCCGATAGGAAAGTCATCATAAGTGTTTCGAGCGTTCCCGATAAAAGTAAATCCAGTACTTGATCAGACATAACCTAATATTTTAGTTTGCGGATGCTGCTCTTTTAAATAGGAGAGACTCGCCATTATATTTTCGATATTACCAGACAATTCAGCCAATATGACACCGAATTTCATTTCTCCAACGTAGTCGATTTGTGCGGTGATAATATTTGTTTTAACCTGAAACTGCTTTTCCAATTGTTGAATGAAAGGGATGGATTCTTCACTTGATGTCATGTAAATCTCCACAAGTGGATTTCCCTGCGTTTTTAACCGCTCTTGAAACCCTAAAGGAATATCAACCTGCAATGAGGACTGGATAAAGTTTTTAGTGATTTCTTGCTGCGGATTTGCAAAAATGGTTTCAACAGAACCACTCTCAATTAAAGTCCCATGATCCAGCACGGCTACTTGGTCGCATATCCTCTTGATCACGTCCATTTCATGGGTGATCAATAAAATTGTAAGTCCCAGTTGCTTATTGATTTTTTTTAATAAGGCAAGTATGGATTTGGTCGTTGCAGGATCCAATGCGCTGGTAGCTTCATCACAAAGTAGAATATGGGGGTCATTGGCAAGTGCTCGGGCTATAGCAACGCGTTGCTTCTGTCCTCCCGATAAATTAGCCGGATAGCTTTCGGCTTTGTCTTCGAGACCAACTAAATGCAATAATTCGGAAACTTTTTGACGGATAAACGTTTTTGATTTACCTTCAAGCTGCAATGGAAAGGAGATGTTTTCAAACACCGTTAAGGATGATAGTAAATTGAAATGCTGAAAAATCATTCCAATTTTTCTCCGTTTCATCATTAAGTCTCTGGAAGACATAGACATTAAGTCGTTATTCTCAATAATGACTTGACCTGTATCCGGTCTCTCCAAAAGATTGACACAACGAATCAGTGTACTTTTTCCGGCGCCGGAAGCTCCTATGACACCAAATATTTCTCCTTTACCGATGGTCAGAGAAAGGCTTTTCAGTGCATCAATTCGTCTGGATTTAACCTGAAATGATTTAGATATGTTGTTTAATTGAATCATTGACCCCTTAAGGATTTATGCATTTATGTTAACAAAGTGGATGTCGATATAAATGTACATAAATACGGTTGATAAATTACAATGAAATGACGAAAAAAATGGCAGTTGATTCGGTCTTTCCAGGCTTTAGTTGCTGCATGGAAAGACCGGTCCATAAGAACAGATTTCTAGGATAAGGTGTAAGCTGATACAAGTTGTTTTCCAGATCCAAGTCCCTCAATGCCATATTCAATTACATCGCCATCGCGGAGGAACCGTTGTGGAGATTTTCCCATACCTGAACCTGCTGGCGACCCTGTTGAGATAATGTCGCCTGGAAGGAGGGACATAAACTGGCTTAAATAGGATATCAATTTAGGTACACGGTAGATAAAATCGCTCGTGTTACCATCTTGCATCAGTTCACCGTTTAATTTAAGCCAAATTCTCATGTTATCTACATCTTGAATTTCATCTTTTGTGGCAATAAACGGGCCGATAGGGGCGAACGTATCGCAACCTTTACCCTTGTCCCAGGTACCACCTCTTTCGATCTGAAACTCCCGTTCAGTCAAATCGTTATGCAATACATAGCCAAATACATAATCCAGCGCTTCTTCTTCACTGACATAAGAAGCTTTCTTGCCGATAACGATAGCAAGCTCAGTTTCCCAATCGGATTTCACGGAATTTTTAGGCAATGTAATACCATCGAAAGGTCCATTAAACGCAGAAACCGATTTCATGAATACAATAGGTTCTGCTGCTTGTTGCAAGTTGGTCTCCTTAACGTGATCGTCGAAGTTTAATCCAACACAAAGAATTTTGGAAGGAGTCTCTAAAGGAGTGCCGATACGTTCATTGGCATCGATCTCTTTCAGGTTTTCATTATTCTCTGCTACATATGCCTGAAGTTTTTCCAAATTTGCCGTATTTGCAAAGAAATCACGGTTATATTGAAAATTTCCTTCTGAAACATCATATTTCTTTTCATTTAAAATGACTCCCGCCTTCTCGGAGCCCCTTGCGCCATATCTAAAAATCTTCATAAGCCGCAAATATACGGATTTTGTCCCAAAAAGGGTGGAATTTAACGGGAATTAACAATTAACCAATGTGTAAATTATCTATACAATTATTGTCCAAAGTCGGATACTGAAATGGAAATTTCTCATTGAGGATCTTTTTATTGCTCACCCAGGTTCCGTTGAGTACCATTTCTTTTCCTTTTTTTCCAAGAACTAACTTAATCAAAAAGGCGGGTACGGGAAAAGGGAGGTACAGTATGCCATAGCGTCGTCTTGCAATCCGTTTGGTGAATTGGCTAAGCTGCAAAGGTTCGGACGAACAAGCATTATAAACGCCGGCGATAGCGTTGTTTTGTATTGCAAATAGGAGCATCCGAGTAAGATCCTCCATATGGATCCAGCTCAACATCTGTTTGCCTGATCCCAAAATGGGAGTCAGCCGAAAACGTAACAATTGATTGATCTCTTTCAACAGGCCCTGGTCTTTACTGAGCACAACGCCGAATCGAAAGACAACAAGTCTTTTTTCAAGTGTTTCAATTGGTTTGACACTGCTTTCCCAAAGGTTACAGACCCAGGATAAAAAATCACCACCCTGGGGATCACCTTCCTCAAATGGCTTTTTTTGATAACTGTCATCAGCCCCATACCAACCGATCGCTGACGCCGATATGACTGCTTTCACCTGGTTTGGAATCTGTTTTAATGTCTGATAAATCAGCTGTCCGCTTTCTACACGACTGGATATAATTTCTTGCTGGTACGCTTTGTTCCATCGTGAGGCATTGAGGTTGGCACCAGCTAAATTGATGATATAATCAGCCTCCTGGATTGACTTTATATCAATAATTTGCTTTTTCGGATTCCAGTCAACATACCGAACGTTATGTTGTTCAGGTTGAGCCTTTGGATCTCTTGTGAAGATGATTACTTCATAGAAATTGGCGACCAGCAATTTTGTCAAATGAAGGCCAATTGCACCTGTTCCGCCTGTAATAATTACTTTTTCCATGGATTAAAACGCTTCATAATTGATCCCTTTATTTCTCTTCATTAGTCACTCCTTACATGGTTATCATGCTTCTCCTAATATACTATTTTGAATCAATAAAAGAAGCTATAATTTAAGGTTTATTCTTCGAAATAATCAGTTTATGAGAATTTCGTTTGGTAATTTATCTTTTCCCTTTCAAGATGGAGTAGCCAAATCGAGCGATGTCATAAAAAAGGTCCGCCTGCGTTGTGGACGAACCTTTTGGTATGGAGACTGATCTTTTTGAGATGCTGGTTTCTTTATTGTATCGTTTGGATTGTATTCCCACAAGTTAGCATCTGGGCGCCATAGTATGGATTTTTGATATCTTTATTGAGGCTCAACCAAGTTGCTCCTTTGCCATCGTTAAACATAGGGCATTTTTGTTGATAAACCAGAAGTGAAGGTTTGGAACTTTTTGCCAGTTTATAGACCTCTTCGGAGAGCGATACAAATGCCTCACGTTGTTTTGCAAGATCCTTTGCCTCCTGGAGCATCTTTGTATACTGTGTTATCGCGTTTGCTTGTGTTTTCCACACCTGTTGTTCGGCAGCAGTTAGGTCGGTCGATTTTAACGTCGTCAGCAGACTTGCAAGTTTTGCAGCACCCGTAGCGACAGTCTTGCGATCGGAGGCAACCAGTGCATCTTTCAGCTGGAAATATTGGTCGTAAATAGCCTGGAACTTGCCCGCCTTGGCGACAGATAACGATCCTGCGCTTTCTTCTTTGCTTTCAGGAGTATTTTCAGGATTGGCCGGTGGGGCACTTAAGGTTCTGTCATATTGGCAACAACCATGCAGATCGGCGTAAGTTGTCGCTGGTGCGAGGTACTTTTCATTGTCATAACCGGCAAGTGCAATGTTTTTCAACACCGCATCAAAAGAAGTTTTGCTTGCATCAAAGGAAACATTGGCTGTTTGATTGTCTTCGTTCCAATCGACCTTGGAATCCGCGGAGTTTCCCGCTTTTTCTATTGTTTTTTTGCACATACCGCAGTTGCCACTGATTTTTACGGTTTGTGTTGTCACGGTATTATGCTGGCCATAAGTAAATATGCTCACGCATAAAAGGCTAGCTGTTATGATGTTATTTAGAATTCTCATGTGTTCCAAATTTTTTAAAATGTTTGGTTGATTAAATGGGCTTTATCCGACCTTATCCGGTTCCCATCGCGATTTTGAAATGCGTTCTCTTTTAAAGTATACGGGCGCTCTTTTTTTAGCTTGAACCGTTTTTTTTGTCAGCTTATTTTTGGCGGAACCCAAGGGTAAAAGTAACCGTCTAAAAGGTAAACGAATAGCAAACTGCTATATGATTTTTTAAAGGATGAAGAGGGGATTTTAGGAAGCTGTACCTCGGCTGTCGAGAGTGCTAATATACTTGTTACGGGAGTACAGTGGCACCTGCAATCACGACATTGCTTGTGGTGCTGGCATTTGTTTTTCTTCTTACTGAGGAACTTTTTACAGCAATTATTTTTTTTACTTTCAGATTCCGTACCGTCCATACGGCAAGTTTGAACTTTGCTCTGGTGACAGCATAGCGCAGCCATTGGCTTGAGCCATAAGCCAAGAAAGAGCAATAATCCGATTAGATGTTTCAGTCCGGTCACAGTTCAAAGATAAGCTTTTTTGGATAAGTACTAAATCCATTCGGATGCTTGTCCGAGCTTTTTTGTTTCTATTCATACCAGTATAGATTCTTGGAAGAGCGGGGGATATTGCAGCATTATTCCTGTTGTTTCGTAAAGTATAAAGCGTAGTAGGCAGCTTATTACTTACTACGCGTTATACTTACTTAAACCGCGGGTTTTTGTTAAAACTTGAAATTCGATAGAAATCCGGGTTTCTTCCAGGTCTTTTTATAGTCGTCTGCTAGTGGACTGTGATCGGAATATGCCAATACTTCATTGAGTAGACTGTGCGCTTTTTTCAAATTTCCCGTTTTGTAGTTAACGAGTGCTTCAGCTAGCTTTACGGACTCACAGTCGTCATCATAACCCCATTCATGTTGTGCGTATGCATCATTAAAGATCGCGCCGTAGTGATTGACTTTCGCTAGGTTTTCTTGTTCGGCAAACAACATGATTCCAAATTTAATCCAGAGCACATAGTCTTCGGGATCCATGACGGTTGCAACCCAGCTGTCATAGCGTTGAAATATTTCTTCGCCCAGCTTAAATTCCGATAGGAAGTAATACCCTTTAATAATGAGATATAAGGTTTTTGCCTTATCAAAATCATTGATGATAAATTCCTTTTTGTTTTTAAGGTATTTTTGTGCAGCAACAACAATGGCACGATAGTCGAATATTTCATTGTATAGTTGCATCAGAATGTATTGTGGCTGTGCTTCATGTGGATATTGTCGCGCCATATCCGTATAATAACGGATTCGGTAATCCCGGTCATGCGGCTCAAGGATATCATAAATTACACTTTCCACGCCATTTTTAGCGGCTTCAAAATCCCGGTAATGATAGTCGTTCAAGGTCGGATGATTGATATAGAATTGATAGATATGCTCCAACAGATATTGCGCTTCGGCCTGTATGTCTTGGGAAAGGCCTAGGTGATAATTCACTTCAAGCTGGTAAACAAACATTTGGTAACAGCTGGGAAATACCAGGTCTGAGTCTTCTTCTGTTGATTCTTCCTCGATTTCTTCGTGTTGCATTTCTTCAAGGTCGCCCAATGTGACCTGATAGGTGTCGAAATATTGCGTGAGAGCATCTCTCATGCGTTCATAGTCTTCGAGCTTAGACAGGGCATCTGTACGGGTGTAGTGTAGCTCTTCAAAATCTGAGTAAATTAGTCCTTCGGTTGCGATTTGATAGCTATCTTCAAGGAGGTCAACATTTTTTAATGCAATAGCTAGGTTGTTGCAATTCATTGCACGATTGTGGCTTCCACCAAAATAATCGCTTTCATATTTCCCCTCTCCGAAATAAGCTGCGAAAGCATCATAAGCTTGGCGATAAATAGCAAGGTACAGTTGGCGCAAGGCAAGAGTATCTTCGGTAGATACAATGTCCAGTGCGTCTACAAAATCAGCTAAATTGACGGCTTCATTATAGAGTTCACGTGGTAAGTCGTCAAAAGTAGGAGTCTCTGTGTATATATCACCAGTTGTTAAGTAGGTACATTCAACAAGACGCCGCCAAGATGTAGCGTTCCATTGGCATTCACCAGATTGTTGAAGATATGGTATAGCAGCCTCGTGTTGTCCATCGTCGTAAAGGTATGCACCGGCAAAATGATAGCCAGCGTAAAAGTCAGGATACTGGTCAATCAGTTTCAATGCATGCAGGTAATAATAATCGAATGGTATACCGATATCTTCGGAATAATTACGTTCAATGATCAGCTGGTAATAGAATACCTCCGGATGCTCATAGCCGTCAGCGATCAGTTCTTCAAAACGGCCGTGCCACTTGACCAGTTCCTGGTGGATATGTGCCGCTGAATTTTCTCCTTTAATAAGTTTTAATAATATCTTTAAAGCCAGATCTATATCTTTATTTTCATAAGCAATCTCAGCAAGATCCACATACTGCATTTCATGACTGCTGACGAAACGGTCAAATTGCGCCCTGATTAACGCCGTTAATGCGGCTCCGGAAATTTGCTTTGTGCGGTCTAAAAGATATATTTTCTTTATCCAAAATAGGGAGAAATTATGGTCCGCACTTTCGCGGTCGTCTTTAAAAGCTTCGTTGAAATAATTGATCCCTTCTTCCAATACTGTCAATAAAGCTTTATCATTCTCAAGCCCTTCATAAATATTTGCCAGGAAGCCATAACCATACGAAGTCATTTTTGGTATGGCGATCAACTGCCTTGCGTAGCGAATAAACTGGTCTTTGTTGTCCTCATGAATGTGTTTTCTTGGGCGATTGATCAGAGCTAATGAGGCCTCGTTACTTAGGACATAGTTGAGCATATGATAGAGTGTTGTTTCGTTTTCGGGCTCTATGCTAAGTGCTTTTTGAAGATAAGGTATCATCTTCTCCTGGATGATATCAAAGATAGCTTCGTGTCCTTCGTAGAATACCTGATCGTGATAAGCAACAGCAAGATGTGTCCAAAGCGGCACATCCTGTTCGTTTTGTCTTAATTGATTTTCACCTTCGATGATAAATAAATCCAGTTGTCCACTGTAAAATAAATCGTATATACTTTTTTCGTCCATTCCTAACCTTTTCTTTTTATTCTTTTCCCTAATATGTTAAATTTTATTGAAATTATTTCGAAAGCGAGAGTTTTGTGAACTTTATGCCATCCCATTGAAAATGTTCTTCCCTAGTTGAAATGCGATAGTTGGGAGTTTCGGCACCATCATCTTTTACTTCACCCTCTTCGATGTATTTATAAATCAATTGATTATTTTTTTTGTGTTCTGATGGGAATAGGATCTTCTCGTCGTAATAGAAGGCGCCTGCATCAGTAACAGCATACCTGCTGGGGAGGTTGATTAGTTTTTGTCCAGTCCAGGCAACGTAATAATATTCGCTCGGAACACCGCATGCGCCTGAAAGAAACTCCATTCGTAAGATCTGTTTTACAGTATTTAAGCCCATACCGGACAATAATTTACCTTGAGCGCTTAGTTGGCCAGTAAAAGGAAATGTGTAGGATTGGCTTGCGATGAGCGAATCTTGAGCGTTTAATAGCTTTGCTGTAGTTAAGAAATACGCTGGTTCTTCATCATTTCTCTGTTTGATAAAGCGGTCAAAACCGAATAGGTATTGAAGGCCTTCCTTGTCGACTTGCTTACCAAGTGCCAATAAGCCAAGCCAGATAAAACCTTGTTTAAGCTGGCCATTCTTCGTATAGCTGATCTGGTGCCAGGGAGCATAGAAATTTTTGATTGTGGCGCCTTTAAACGGATCGCTGTTAATGGTGATAGTTGAGCCATGGGTTAATGAATCTACCAGTTTTGAGCTGAGCCCAGGAGCGGAACGGATGTAGGCCTTTTCAACAAAAATAGTGGCAGTTTGTCCTTTCTGTATATTCCAAAGGTTAAAATCATCGTCAAATGAGATACTGTCCTGTGCTTTTAGCAGCAAGGGTAATAAGCTTATGCATACGCATGTGAAATTCTTAAAACTCATCTTTGTCCTGTTCGCTGTTGCAAAAATAGAAGAATTTTAGGCTAAGATTATCACTGGTTTCCGGTATTTTCCTACCCGATAGTCTGTAACGGTAAGAAAAATTTTCCGTCAGCTGTGATGAACGACGCCGTTGAACAAAAGAGGAATTCAAACGTGATTTTTATGGGAGAATATAGGAATTGCTTATTCGGCGAAATGATCGGAGGTATGAAAGAAAAAAGCTCAAACTAATGTTGAGCTTTTCGGAATCTTAGCGGAAGAGGCGGGATTCGAACCCGCGGTACCGTTTCCAGTACGACAGTTTAGCAAACTGTTCCTTTCGGCCACTCAGGCACCCTTCCGTGTTTTGACATTGCAAACATAAGGCAATTATTTGAATCTGCAAAGCCTAAATATCAAAAAAAATGCAAAAAAAACGTAATGTCACAATAAGCATTTGAATTTCAATTTGTTGTTTAGCAATTAAAATTATAAGGTTTTTTTGCTTAAATCGTAATCTACCCGTACATGGTAAATACTTTTGAGCATAGCCTTAAAAATAACGGCCGATTCCGTGATATCTTTCAATGTAATATTGCTATTGTTGAATTGTCCACGCATCAATTTGTGTTCAATGATTTTGTCGACGAGATTATTAATGGATTCCTCCGACGGTTCTTTTAACGCTCTAGATGCAGCTTCAACCGAATCTGCCATCATGAGTACAGCTGTTTCCTTAGAGAAGGGGATAGGGCCCGGATAGGTAAATAAAGATTCGTCCACGAGTTTGTCCGGATTGTTTTTAACAAACACATTGTAAAAATAGTCCACACGGGTGGTGCCATGATGGGTCCGGATAAAATCAAGGATCACTTCGGGAAGCTGATGTTTCTTGGCAATATCTACACCTTTGATGACATGGGAGATAATAATCTGTGCACTTTGCTCCGGAGAAAGTTCATCGTGCGGATTTTTCTCCGTTTTTTGATTTTCGATAAAAAACTGTGGATTTGTCAGTTTCCCTATATCATGGTACAATGCCCCTGCACGGACCAATAGGGGATTGCCGCCAATTTTGTAAATTGCCGCCTCAGCCAAATTAGCTACTTGTAAAGAATGTTGAAAGGTGCCAGGAGCTTTAAACGAGAGTTCCCGCAGTAATTTGGAATTACTATTTGTAAGTTCCATTAAGGTCAGATCGGATACAATTCCAAAGAGCTTTTCGAACGCATAGATCATCGGATAGGCCAGCAATGTGATCATGACGCTGACAAGAAAGGGAAGGAGGTCTGACCAATAGATGGTGTCAATCGACCCATTTCGGGTAACGACCAAGCCAATGTATGCCACCCAGTAGGTGCCCAGAATAATAGCCGAAGAAACAAATAGCTGCTCCCGCTTGACCAATGTCTTGATGCTGTATATCGCAACGATGCCCGCCATAAACTGTAAAAAGACGAATTCAAAACTGTTTGGCACAAATAGCCCTGCTAGTAGTACCATCAACAGGTGGATGTTAAGTGCTACCCGCGTGTCAAATAAGATACGGATAATAATAGGAACAGCGCAAAATGGTATATAGTAAAGGTTTGGTATTTTGATTTTAATGGCCCAGGAAAGTACAGCGAGCATGCCAATAATGACAATCATAATAATCATCAACAGCCTATTATTGAAATAAATGTCTTTCCGGAAAAGGAAAAGGAATACCATGAGTATAGAAAGGGCCAGCGATATGATAAGGAATTGCCCTAACGTTACATAGTTTTGATTTCCACTTATTTTGCCTTCATCCTCATATACCTTACGTAGCGATTCAAGTTTTTGGTAAGTCTCGTTGGATATAATCTTTTCTTTTTCAGCAATCAGTTCTCCTTTTTGTACAACGCCCCGGGTAGTAGATATATTTGCGATAGCATTTTGTTCAAGTGCTTCGGTTTGCTGGTCATTATAGATGTAATTGATCGTGATATAATTTTTTAATGTCTCCTCTAGCCAGCTCTTTTGTTTGATTTTGGTTAGCTTGGGCATCAAATCGTCCATATATTTATAAGAGCTTTCGATGGTATAACAGTCAGCTGTATTTTTTTGAGAAGCAACCTTATCCTGGATTAAGGTGAAATTGTAATGTTTGGAGGCCGGTGATTTTTCGTTATTGCGGTTTTGAAACCGATTATTTAGCGAGAGAATCCCTTTTCCGTAAAGGTGATTTAGTATAGCATTTCCAGCGCTTCGATAATCATTAATATTTTCATGTGTTGTATCGAGTTTACTGCTTTGCCATTTTTCGGACAAATCTGTGTTGAACTGGTCAATCTGCTCCTTACTTGTGGTTATGTTAACGTTATAAATCGGCTGGATGGTGTTCAGAATGCCTTTTTTGTCAGCATTGAGCTCTTCCTGTGTTTTTAGTATCGCAAAATTATACGGCGATATTAAATTTTCATGATTCCAAACTTTTCCCTTTTGGAATTCATATCGGAATCGTGGTTGTTTGGGAAGAAAAATACAAATCAGGACAATGGTGATTAGTATTAATCCAATTTTTCGGATGAGATTTTCTGTTGTATTGAGTTCTCTTTTGTATTTTATTTTTAATCTTCCCACTGTGAACGATGTTTTTATATAATGTTAATATACAAATGTAGTTATAATTTATTTTTTGTTAATTCTGTCAGATGCAGTTTGAACGTGTTAAATGTACGTAATACTGTGCCGAACGAAAAATACTTGTTATCTTTGCAAAAAAAATACAACATGTCAAAAAAATCACATCTAATTGCACCCTCCGTCCTTGCAGCAGACTTTGCAAATTTATCCGATGATATCATCATGGTAAACAACAGTGAGGCTGATTGGTTTCATATCGATATTATGGATGGCGTTTTTGTACCGAATATCTCGTTTGGATTTCCGGTTATGCAAGCTATTGCGAAACATGCCACGAAACCTTTGGATGTACATTTGATGATTGTTGATCCTGATCGTTACTTACAAGTGTGTAAGGATTCTGGAGCAGAGGTGATTACGGTGCATTATGAGGCGTGTACGCATTTGCATCGTACATTGGCAGCTATTAAAGAATTAGGTTGTAAAGCAGGGGTTGCACTAAATCCACATACGTCCGTTGCTCTTTTAAAGGATGTTTTGGCTGACCTGGATCTAGTTTGTTTGATGTCTGTCAATCCTGGATTTGGCGGACAGAAGTTTATTCCAAATACCTATGCCAAGGTACAAGAGCTTCGTGCAATGGCAAAAGGTGTCAACGATGGTCTGTTTATTGAAATTGATGGAGGAGTTACAACAGCAAATGCTGCTCAATTATTAAGAGCAGGTGCAGATGTATTGGTTGCTGGTTCTTTTGTATTCAATGCTGAGGACCCGTTAGAAACCATCAAAACATTAAAAGATATTGACATAAATATAGAAAGCATATAGCGGTATTTAGAGGTGATTTAATCAAATAAATCGCCTCTTTTTTTTAAAACTGGATAACAAAAAAAATAGTTTCAGAAAGGAAATGGCAGGATCGCATAAATGCTGTTTAGAACAATTCCAAATTGATTTAAATAAATGGAATGCATGCGTTTAAAGTTGGATTTTCACTATTTTTGTATTTAGTCATTATAGTTGATTTACGGTAAATGAGTCGACTTAAAAATGCGAATTGAACGGGTCAATTTATAATTTGGATGTAGGAAGCTACAGGAGTTATATATTTACTTAATTATATTACAGACACGGTAGTTTAGGAAGATAAGAATATGTTTTCCGCACTACCCTTAAAAATAGAAAGATTGATACCTATGAGTATTTACAACGATTACGTACAAGAGGTTGTAGAACGAGAAGGCCAGGGATTACATCCTAAGCCTATTGACGGAGCAGAATTACTAAGTGAAGTAATTGCTCAGATTAAAGATTTAAACAATGAAAATAGAGCGGAATCTTTAAGATTGTTTATTTATAATACCTTGCCGGGCACAACGCCAGCTGCTGGTGTTAAAGCACAGTTCTTAAAGGAGATTATTCTAGGGGAATCAGTTGTTGCTGAGATCACACCAGATTTTGCTTTTGAGCTGTTATCTCACATGAAGGGCGGGCCTTCGATTAATGTATTATTGGACCTTACGCTAGGTACTGATCTTACGATTGCAAATCAAGCAGCGGAGGTGCTTAAAACACAGGTTTTCTTGTATGATGCTGATACAGCTCGTTTGAAAGAAGCCTATGAGCAGGGTAATGCTGTCGCAAAAGATATTTTAGAAAGTTATGCAAAAGCTGAATTCTTTACGAAACTTCCTGAAGTAGCAGAAGAAATTCAGGTGGTTACTTTTATTGCAGGTGAAGGTGATATTTCTACAGACTTATTATCTCCCGGTAACCAAGCGCACTCCCGTTCTGACCGTGAGTTGCATGGTAAATGTATGATCACACCAGAAGCGCAGCAACAAATCAAAGAATTGCAGGCGCAACATCCGGGTAAAAGCGTTATGTTGATCGCTGAAAGAGGTACAATGGGCGTAGGATCCTCACGGATGTCAGGGGTGAACAATGTGGCCTTATGGACTGGTAAGCAAGCAAGTCCTTATGTTCCTTTTGTAAACATCGCGCCAATTGTCGGCGGTACAAATGGTATTTCTCCAATTTTCTTAACGACAGTAGACGTTACGGGTGGTATCGGTATTGACCTTAAAAACTGGGTGAAGAAGGTAGACGAAAACGGAAATGTGGTTCGCAATGAAAAAGATGAGCCTATTTTAGAGGAAGTTTATTCTGTAGCTACAGGTACTGTATTGACCATCAATACAAAAACAAAAAAACTCTATAATGGTGAACAAGAGCTAATTGATATTTCAAAAGCGTTAACGCCACAAAAAATGGAATTTATCAAAGCAGGTGGTTCTTATGCCATCGTATTTGGTAAAAAAATCCAAACCTTCGCGGCGCAAACTTTAGGTATCCAGGCACCTACAGTATTTGCTCCTTCGAAAGAAATCACCATTGAAGGTCAAGGCTTAACTGCAGTAGAAAAAATCTTCAACAAAAATGCTGTTGGGGTAACACCGGGAAAAGTATTGCATGCTGGTTCTGACGTTCGTGTGAAAGTGAATATTGTCGGCTCTCAAGATACGACAGGTTTAATGACGGCACAGGAGTTGGAGGCAATGGCCGCTACTGTAATTTCGCCGACTGTTGACGGTGCCTACCAATCAGGTTGTCATACAGCGTCTGTATGGGATAAGAAAGCGCAAGCAAATATTCCAAAATTGATGAAATTCATGAACGATTTTGGTTTGATTACTGCACGTGATCCGCAAGGCGTATATCATTCTATGACCGATGTGATCCATAAGGTATTAAATGATATTACAATTGATGAATGGGCAATCATCATTGGTGGTGACTCGCATACACGGATGTCTAAAGGTGTGGCTTTTGGTGCCGACTCGGGTACTGTTGCATTGGCTTTAGCTACAGGTGAAGCTTCTATGCCAATTCCCGAATCTGTCAAGGTAACTTTCAAGGGTAGCATGAAAGAGCACATGGATTTCCGTGATGTTGTACACGCTACGCAAGCGCAGATGTTACAGCAATTCGCTGGAGAAAACGTTTTCCAAGGTAGAATCATTGAGGTTCATATCGGCACACTACTTGCCGATCAGGCCTTTACTTTTACAGACTGGACTGCAGAGATGAAAGCAAAAGCATCGATCTGTATTTCTCAGGACGAGACCTTAATTGAATCCTTAGAGATTGCTAAAAACCGTATTCAGATCATGATCGATAAGGGTATGGAAAATAAAAATAAGGTTTTACAAGGCTTGATTGATAAAGCAAACAAACGTATTGAGGAAATCAAATCTGGTGCGAAACCAGCGTTGGCTCCAGATACAAATGCAAAATACTATGCTGAGGTTGTGGTTGATTTGGATCTTATTGAGGAGCCTATGATTGCTGATCCAGATGTGAATAATGCAGATGTATCTAAACGTTATACGCATGATACCATTCGTGACCTTTCTTACTATGGTGGAAACAAAAAGGTGGATTTAGGTTTCGTTGGTTCATGTATGGTGCACAAGGACGATTTGAAAATCGTTTCTAAAATGTTGCGGAATATCGAACAGCAAAAAGGTGTTGTTACTTTCGAGGCACCATTGGTTGTTGCAGCTCCAACTTATAATATCATTGATGAGTTGAAGGCTGAAGGCGATTGGGAATTTTTGCAAAAATACTCTGGATTTGAGTTCAGTGATGCATTGCCAAAAAGCACCGCCCGTACAGAATACGAAAATATCATGTACTTAGAGCGTCCTGGTTGTAACCTTTGTATGGGTAACCAAGAGAAAGCGGCCAAAGGTGATACGGTCATGGCTACTTCAACCCGTTTGTTTCAAGGGCGTGTCGTAGAGGACAGAGATGGTAAAAAAGGAGAATCCTTATTGGCATCTACACCTGTCGTTGTACTTTCAGCTATTTTAGGTCGTATTCCTAATATTGAAGAATATAAAGCTGCTGTCGAAGGCATTAACTTAACTAAATTTGCGCCTATTCCGACAAAATAAAAGCTATCAGGGTTTCAGTAACTTAATTAAATAACATAAATAAGAGAGATATGGCTTTTGATGTAGATATGATTAAAAAGGTGTATAGCCGTTATGATGAACGCATTGCTGCGGCTCGTCAGGTGGTAAACAAACCTTTGACTTTATCTGAGAAAATTTTATATGCCCACCTTTGGGATGGTAATGCGACAGAAGATTACAAACGCGGCGTTTCTTACGTTGATTTTGCTCCTGATCGTGTAGCGATGCAAGATGCAACTGCACAAATGGCTTTATTGCAATTTATGCAGGCTGGACGTCCCAAGGTAGCAGTTCCTTCTACGGTTCACTGTGATCACTTGATCCAGGCTAAAGAAGGTGCAGATAAAGATTTAGCTCGTGCTAAAAACGAAAGTTCAGAAGTATTTAACTTCTTGAGCTCTGTTTCAAATAAATATGGTATCGGTTTCTGGAAACCCGGTGCTGGTATTATCCATCAGGTTGTATTGGAAAATTATGCATTTCCGGGTGGTATGATGATTGGTACCGATTCACATACCGTAAATGCAGGCGGTCTGGGTATGGTAGCCATTGGCGTAGGTGGTGCTGATGCATGTGATGTGATGGCAGGTTTACCTTGGGAACTAAAATTCCCCAAATTGATCGGTGTTAAATTAACCGGTAAATTAAGTGGTTGGGCAGCAGCAAAAGATGTTATCCTAAAAGTTGCTGGTATCTTGACTGTAAAAGGGGGAACTGGCGCTATCGTGGAGTATTTCGGCGAAGGAGCAGAGTCCCTATCATGTACAGGTAAAGGAACAATCTGTAATATGGGCGCTGAAATTGGTGCTACGACCTCAACATTTGGTTACGATGAGTCCATGGAACGTTATCTTCGTGCGACGGGCCGTGCTGAAGTTGCGGATGCTGCCAATACCATTAAACAACATTTGACAGCTGATGCTGAAGTCTATGCTAATCCTGAGCAATATTTTGATCAATTGATCGAAATCAATCTTTCGGAACTGGAACCTTCATTGAATGGTCCATTCACGCCGGATTTATATACACCAGTTTCACGCATGCGTGAGGAGGCCGATAAGAATGGCTGGCCATTGAAAGTGGAATGGGGATTGATCGGATCCTGTACAAACTCTTCGTATGAGGATTTGTCGCGCGCCGCTTCTATTGCGAAACAAGCTGTTGATAAAGGATTGATCACCAAAGCTGAATTTGGTATCAACCCAGGCTCTGAGCAGGTTCGTTTTACAGCGGATCGTGATGGTTTATTAAAAACATTCGAAGATCTTAACGCGACGATATTCACCAACGCTTGTGGTCCATGTATCGGTATGTGGGATCGTGTGGGGGCGGACAAACAAGAGAAAAACACGATTGTTCACTCGTTTAACCGTAACTTTGCAAAGCGTGCAGATGGGAATCCAAATACCTATGCATTCGTTGCTTCGCCAGAATTGGTTGCTGCAATTGCAATTTCCGGTGATTTAGGCTTTAATCCTGTTACGGATACATTAACGAACAATAAAGGTGAGCAAGTGAAGTTGGATCCTCCTGTGGGAGATGAATTACCAACAAAAGGATTTGCTGTCGATGATCCGGGATATCAGGCTCCTGCAGCAGATGGTAGTGCTATTGTTGTTGACGTAGCACCGACATCAGACCGTCTCCAATTATTGGAACCTTTTGCAGCTTGGGAAGGTACAGACTTAAAAGGTTTGAAACTATTGATCAAAGCAAAAGGTAAATGTACGACGGATCATATTTCTATGGCTGGTCCTTGGTTGAAATACCGTGGTCACTTAGATAATATCTCAAATAATATGCTGATTGGTGCGGTTAACTTCTTCAATGAGAAAACCGATAACGTCAAGAATCAATTGACAGGTGAATATGGTCCTGTTCCGGCAACGCAACGTGACTATAAAGCTCATAATATCGGATCAATTGTGGTAGGAGATGAGAACTATGGTGAAGGGTCTTCCCGTGAGCATGCTGCGATGGAACCTCGTCATTTGGGTGTTCGCGCAGTATTGGTTAAATCTTTTGCCCGTATTCACGAGACGAACCTGAAAAAACAAGGTATGTTGGGCTTAACTTTTGCGAACAAGGATGACTATAACAAAATTCAAGAAAATGATACGATTGATATCCTTGGCTTGACTGAGTTTGCTCCTGGTAAACCATTGACTCTTGTCTTGCACCATGCAGATGGAACGCAAGAGGAGATCTTGGCAAACCACACCTACAATGTGCAGCAGATCGAATGGTTTAAAGCCGGTGGTGCTTTGAATATCATTCGTAAGAATCAAGCGAAATAAATTGACTTTATAAAATAGTTTAATAGAAAAGCTGCTTTCATCGAAAGCAGCTTTTTTTGTGAGCTCAAGACAGGGAACATTTCTGTGATCTTCGTCATATTTTCCTATTTTCCATCTAATTTATTTGGTTATAATATAGAATGGGGGTACTTTTGCCCAACGTTTTTAGCGCTGATATGAGAAAAATATTTTTGACAATTGGAGCACTTGCACTAGGTGTTTCGAGTTTATTTGCACAGGAAAATCCCGAGATAGGAAAAAGCATTTTTAAGCCAAAGAATTTAAGGACGGAAAGTAATAAAGGGAAGTTTTTCTTCTTTTGGGGATATAACTTTTCTTCTTATGCGAAATCTGACATTCATTTCACAGGCCCAAACTATGATTTCATCCTTCATGATGTAAAAGCGGGAGATCGTCCGACGAAATTTGGCGCAACCTATTTTGATCCTAGTCGGTTAACAATTCCGCAATTCAATTTGCATTTTGGATATTATATCAAAGATAACTATTCCATCTCTTTAGGTTGGGATCACATGAAATATGTAATGGATATCCCACAGCAGGTTAAGATCACAGGTTATATCGGCGAAGAAATCTCAAATCCTGGTATACCGACGGGAAACCGGGCTGGACAATACAATGGCGAAATGATTACCGTGGATTCTGCGATGCTAACATTTGAACATACAGATGGCTACAACTTTGCCTCTGTAGGATTAGAACGCTACGATGATATCATTAACAATCGTAAAGGTCAACAGGTGCTTACCATGGAGTCCGGTGTAGATGTCGGACTTTTGATACCACGATCTGATGTACATCTCTTTGGTGAGGGGGCCAATCATTTTTGGAATATTGCTGGGTACGGTGCGTCAGCAAAAGTTGGTTTACATTATCGTTTTTATAAAGGCCTTTACCTGCAAGGGAACTTTAAGACAGGCTGGACAGATTTATACAATATCCGTACAACGGGAAGAAGAGGTGTGGACAAAGCGACACAACAGATCTGGTTTTTTGAAAACTACTGGGCTTTGGGCTTTAGATTCTAACGATTTCAAGATACAAATAAGAAGGGNNCCCTTCTTATTTGTATCTTGAGTAGTAGCATTTAATATGCAATCTGAGAGTTCTAAATATCACTTAATTTGAATATATCTTTCACTCGGATTCCTTTCTCTGTATGTTGTAAGGTACAACATTCATTCATTGGGTCATGTTCCAGGAACAGAATGTATTCATTGTCAACGATCTCATTCCAATACGTATTGCGTTCATCCATGGTAATTAAAGGTCTCACGTCGTAGCCCATGACATAGGGGATGGGGATGTGGCCAACAGAAGGTAATAGATCCGCCATATAAAGGATTGTTTTTCCTTTATATTGAATCTGTGGCAACATCATAGCTTCGGTATGACCATGGGCGTAACGAATATCGATCTCCTTGCCAAATGGTTCCTCCACATCTTCAACGAATTTCAACTGGCCGCTTTCTTGAATTGGAAGAATATTCTCTTTTAGAAAAGACGCTTTCTCCCTAGCATTTGGAGCTGTTGCCCAAGCCCAATGATCGTTATTGCTCCAAAAGTTGGCATTTTTAAATGCGGGACATAATTTTTCACCTTCACGGATTATTGCACCACCACAATGGTCAAAATGTAAATGAGTCAGAACGACATCTGTGATATCATTTCTGTCAAAACCTATGCTCTTGAGGGATTTGTCTAGTGTGGCATCGCCGTGTAGATAATAATGACTGAAAAATTTTTCTGTTTGTTTGTCGCCAAGGCCCGTGTCTACCAACATTAATCTTTTACCTTCTTCGACGAGGAGTAAACGGTTTCCCCATGTGCACATATTGTTGGCATCGGCTGGATTTGTTTTATTCCAGATACTTTTTGGGACTACTCCAAACATGGCACCCCCGTCCAATTTAAAGAAACCAGTTTCTATCGCGTGTAATTTCATCTTATTAATATTTGTAAAGCTTGGAACAATTTACGAAAAATCTACATGATAAGAACAGTACACAATACTATTTTGCTAAAAAAATATGCTAAAAAGTTTAATTTTTTTTATCTTCATAAGTAGCTGTTAGTGAACTTGTTGTTTTTGTGTTTTTTGTACAATAAGCTTGATTTTAAGATAATTAAGTTTTGTTTTTAGCGAAATTTGCCTTTAACTTTGGGCACATTTTAAAACAAACAAAAAATATGAAAAAGGGTAACATTGGAAACGCGCCTGATTTGAAATATTTGAAAATTGATCATACAGGAACTGTATTTTATCAATTACCTGTTTCAGCGCTGGTTGAACATGCTCTAGCGAATCAAGAGGGAAAACTATCTGATACTGGAGCATTGGCTGCTGATACAGGAAAATTTACTGGAAGATCTCCCAAAGACCGTTTTTTGGTCGAGGATTCCCTGACCAAGGATACCGTGTGGTGGGGAGAAATAAACCAGCCCATGACTCCGACCAATTTTGATGCATTATTTTCGATGGTTGGCACACACTTGAGCAAGAAAACAATTTATGTTAGGGATTGTGCTGCCGGGGCGGACCCAGCATATCAATTATCCATTCGTGTTATTACAGAGACAGCATACCAAAGCATTTTTGCGAATAACCTGTTCTTGAGACCGGCGGAGGATATCAATCATCAACCACAATGGTCGATACTAGCTGCGCCAACATTACTAATTGAGAATCCGCAGCACTACGGTATCCGTAATGAAAATTTTGTAGCAATAAATTTTACAAGAAGAATAGTATTGATTGCAGGGACTGGATATACTGGTGAAATCAAGAAAAGTATCTTTTCTATCCTGAACTTTATTTTGCCACTAGAATATAATGTATTATCTATGCACTGTTCAGCAAACACCTCCAAGGATGGCAAAACGGCTTTATTTTTCGGACTTTCTGGGACGGGCAAGACGACGCTATCGGCTGATAAATATAGAAAGTTGATCGGTGACGATGAACACGGTTGGAGCGAAAAAGGTATTTTTAACTTTGAAGGTGGTTGTTATGCAAAATGTGTTGGGCTCACGGAGGAGAAGGAACCAGAGATCTATCATGCCATCCGTTTTGGTTCATTGTTAGAGAATGTTGTTTTGGACGAGTTTGACCGACCAGATTATGATGATATCAGTAAAACAGAGAATACGCGGGTTTCCTATCCGATAGATTTTATGGAAAACGCTGAAATGTCTGGCGTGGGTAATGCCCCTGAAAACATTTTCTTCCTAACAGCGGATGCCTTTGGTGTATTGCCGCCCATTTCCCTGTTGACGGTAGATCAAGCTGTGTATCATTTTGTGAGTGGTTATACAGCGAAAGTCGCCGGTACAGAAGTGGGTGTAAAAGAACCCACAGCAGCTTTCTCCACCTGTTTCGGCCAGGCATTCTTACCTTTACATCCGGCGAAGTATGCTTCTTTACTGCGCGCTAAATTGGAACAGAACCCTGATATTAAAGTATGGTTGGTCAATACAGGTTGGATTGCTGGGCCATACGGTATCGGACGTCGGATTAAATTGAACTATACCCGGGCTTTAATTCGCGCTGCAATGGACGGTTCATTATTGGAGTCTCGATTTAATAAACATGAGATCTTCGGATTGGATTATCCAACAAACTGCGGTGAATTTGTCCCTGAACAGATCCTGGATGCCAGGGGAATGTGGAATAATAATGAAGCTTATGATATGCAGGCCAAACGTTTGGCAAAACTGTTTATTGAAAACTTTGAAAAATTCGATAATGAGATGCCGGCTTCAGTAAAAATGGCTGGCCCCAGGATTGTTACAACAGTACTGGCCTAAAATACCGAACAAACTGTAAATAAAGCACCTCTAGAAAGATACCGTCTTTCTAGAGGTAGTTTATAAAGATACGATCTACGCATACTTATTGACAAATGAATCTAGTTTCTCTTGTTCATTACCGACAATTGCATTGATAATTACCCGAAATGAAGCCAATCGGGCTTTCTTTTTATTGTCTTTATCAATCTCAAACCAAGGAGATTTTTTGGTCCCCGTTGTTTTAAAGAGATTTTTAATATAACCCGTGTAAACATCCCATTTTTCCTGCGCCTGCTGATCTAAAACTCCAACCTTCCAACGTTTTAGAATATCCTCTTGCCTTTCTTTCAGCCGTTCAGCTTGCTCTTCTTTGTTAATGCTGAGGAATAACTTAACTAATATAATACCATCGTCAATCAGCTGCTTTTCAAATTCAGGCACTTGTTTCATGAATAATTCGTACTGTTCTTTGGTACAAAAGTCGAATACAGGTTCTACCACAGCACGGTTATAATAACTACGGTCGAAAATTACTATTTCCCCGGCATTTGGCAGATGTTTAATATATCGTTGAAAATACCATTGTCCATTTTCCTCCGGAGTAGGCTTAGGTAATGCTACCACTCGTACCTTTTTGGGATTGAGATGTTCCGTCACACGACCAATGGTACCTCCCTTTCCAGCAGCGTCTCTACCCTCAAATATAATAACGACACGCTTTCCTTTCTCGATAATGTCATATTGTAATTTGAGCAAGCTAACCTGTAGCTCGTAGAGCTCTTTTTCATAGTCGTAGACATCGTTAAATTTTTCAATATCTATAATTCCATGCTGCTCTAAATAATCAAGTACATCTTTGTTTTGACGGATTTTTTGAAGCTCTTTTAAATCGTATTCTGCCATAAATATATTTTGATTTTAAGTTTATTCAACTAAAGTTACTTAATGAAATGTTAAATAATGTCAAAATTGAGATAAATCCGATCAGTGCATGTACTATGAATGGAAAAGTAAACGTTATAAACTAAAGTGATACAAAATATTGCTTTGAGTAGAAATTAGACTTTTCATAAATTTAGGTTAATAATTGGTTAGGTAAGCTCGGAGTTCTCAACTTCGGGCTTTATTATTTCTCATAAATTGTTCATCCAATATGGGTTCGTTCTTAATGTCTGCTGATTTGGATTTGTAGCTAAAATATGCCATTTACTCGATGCGATATTGTGTAAATGTTAAAAAATGTTAAAGGATTGGCAAGCATATAATTAATTGAAACAAGCGTCGTTTTAATTACAAATACTTTTCATAAAATAGGTTAATATATGGCTAACGAAAGCTCAGAGTTCCCCACTCTGGGCTTTTTATTTTTTTACTAGACTAGAAGAAACAAACTATAATGACAGGACGAATACTTCGTGGTGACTAGGAATTTGATTAATGGCAAGCAAACTATGAGTCGGAAAAAAGCCCTACATAAATTGCAGGGCTTTGCTATTTTTTTATATCTATATGTTTATGCTACTTCCCTTAAATCTACGGCAACAACACGCGAGACCCCTTGTTCTACCATGGTCACACCATAGATAATATCAGTACTTGCTATTGTTTTCTTGTTGTGGGATACAACGATAAACTGTGAGTTTTTGGAAAAATCGCGAATGATATTATTGAATTTATCAATATTCGTATCATCCAAAGGTGCATCTACCTCATCGAAAATACAGAAAGGTGCTGGTTTTGAAAGATAGAGTGAAAATAATAACGCTGTTGAAGTCAACGTTTTCTCACCTCCCGAAAGCTGGTTGATTGACAATGGACGTTTTCCTTTTGGCTGAGCAATGATATCAATATCTGAATCCAACGGATTGCTTGGATCAGTCAAGACAAGGTCACAGCTGTCCTCTTCATTAAATAATGAGCGGAACACCTTAATAAAATTGTCTCTTACGGCATTGAAAGTAAACATAAACTGCACTTTGGCGGTGTCGTCGATCTCCTTAATGGTAGCCATTAAAGAACCTTTTGCCTCGATCAGATCTGCCTTTTCTTTATTGATAAAGTCATAGCGCTCATTCATCTCATCAAAGGCTTCTTTGGCCATTAAATTAATCGTTCCAAATTCATCAAGCTGCTTTTTGAGTTTACTGCATTTTGCCGCTAAGGTGGATTGATCTTCCGCAATTTCTGGTACATCTTCACGTTCAATCAGGTCTTTCAGTTCGATATTAAATTCTACGGAGAGGCGTTCCTTTAGCGTATTGAGATCAATTTGTAAGGCGGTTTTCTTATCCTTAATCTCACCGATAAGAAAATCACTCTGCTCTTTTGATCGGCGTTGCTGAGTGAGGGCATCCTCCAGATTATTGATCTGTTGCTTGTCTGCATAGTACTTTTCTTCCAGCTCCTTTAGACCGTCTTCCAATGCAATCTTTTGCTCATACATGGCAATCAAATCCGCATCTTCTTCGTCCTCAAACGGAATAGTGGTGCGCAATGCTTCTTGTATTTCAACAAGTTCGACGCTATTTCGCTCGATACGGATTTCATAATCATCTTTTTGGGTCTCTCTGAATTCCAGATCCTTTGTAATGTTAGAAACTTTATTTAATTGCTGATGATAGCTGATATTTTCCTGATTATAAGCGATAGATTTTTCATTCAAAATCTCTGAAATTTCATGGAATTGATCCTGTAATTCCGATAGCTCGGCTACACTCTGATCTTTTTGTACGCGCAATTCCTGCAGCTGAGGTTCGGCAAGAGTAAGATCGGTTTCGATACCTGCAATTTTTTCCTGGATATCTCTTTTACGGACCTGCGAATTGCTGATGAAAGACTGGTATTGCTCCTGTTTCGTTTTTACCGTGATCAGCTCATTGTTAAGTCTATTGAGTTGAAAACGGAGTTCATCAATGCGTTCTTTTTGCGAGTTACTGCGTAAAGCCTCCACGCGCGCTGTTTCGGCTGTTATCTTGTCTTCAAGTTTTGCAATCTCTTGATTGAGCGTTTTAATTTCCTGTGCGAGAACCTCGAGGTTTTTCGCTCTACCGATGCGTTTTCCCTCAAATAATCCGACCGATCCACCCGAAAGTCCCAAATGATGTTTGGCATAGCGACCATTCTTTTGCAGAATCACTCGACCTGTTTCCGGTAGCTCTTGTTCCAGTTCCTTTTCACTTTCCTGCTTTAATATATAGACATGCTGAAGGAGTAGGGTATAAAGAGCTTTATATTTTTCATCCACGGTGATCACATCCAAAGCAGACATGAGATTATTATTTGGAGGGACGGGAGAATTAACCGCGGCATCAATTGCTTCCAATACGAAGAAATGAGCTCGACCTTTTGCGGCATCACTCAGTAGCTGGATTGCTTGAACAGCATCTTGTTGTGTTTCGACAACATAATGGTTCATGATCGGTTCCAGGTAATTTTCAATTGCAACGCGATAATCTTCCTGACAGAACAGTACATCCGAGAACAGCGGTGGTTGCTTTTTCCAGCCTGCATTTTTCTTTAAAAATCGGATGGAATCTGGAAACCCCTCCAAGTTGTCAATAAGAGATTTTGTCAGGTTATATTCATTCTGTTTGGCATCAACTAACCTGAGGTCTTTCGCAAGCTGCGCTTTAAACTCCTCCAGATTTGTTTGGCATTGAAGAATTTGCGCCTGTAGCTCTTCCTCAAGCGCATTGGCCGATTCATACTGTGCTTGTTGGGCCTCCACACGACCTTCCAATTCAGCTACAGCATTGTCGAATTGTACTAGCTCGGTTTCCTTTGCTTCGGTATCCGCGCTATTGCGTACAGCTTCCTGAAGAAGGGCTTCTTTTTGAATATTAAAAACAGCTAGATCTTTCTCCAGTTTATAAATTTTGGCTTGGAGTTCAGCATTACTTTTGTTAAAGATATCCAATTTGCCTTTAGCAGACTGTTGCTGACCGCGTAAGGCATCGACTTCAGATTTATTGGACTCCAGGTTGTCTTTTAATGAATCAAGTTTATTCTGCTCATCAAACAACTCCTCGTTTAACCTTTTTATCGTATAGAGAACGTGATTAAGTTGTTGTTTGTCGCTATTGATATCCAGATTTAATCTATTTTCTTTGTCCTGAAGATTTTTTACTTTCTCATTTTTGATCTTTTTTTCCGATTCATAGCCACGGATTTTGTTCACAAACTCCTGTGTTGCCTTTTGCTGTACGGAAAGATTTTTCTCCTGCTCCAAATTTACCTGACGCAACGACTGCAATTGTGTTTCTGCGTTCAGGATCAATTCCTGAGAATTTGCGGCGTCTTTCTGAACTTTAGACTCCTGTGTTTGAAGCCGGTCAAGCTCTGTCGAAAAATCAGCAATTCTATAATAAGCGAGATCAATGCTGCTTTGACGGTATTCTTGCTTGAGCAAGGTATATTTCTCTGCTTTTTTTGCTTGATTTTCTAACGATTTGAGGTTTTTTGTGATCTCGTAGAGTAAATCGTCTACGCGGCTGAGATCTGCTTCGGTATCTCTTAATTTTGTTAGTGTCTGTTTTTTACGGACCTTATATTTTGAGATTCCGGAGGCTTCCTCAAAAAGATTCCTACGCGAATTGTCTTTGTTGTTGATGATCTCATCAATCATTTTCAATTCGATGATGGAATAACTATCCGCACCAACTCCCGTATCCAAAAATAAATCCGTGATATCTTTTAAACGGCATTTTACGTCATTCAAACGGTATTCACTATCGCCATTGCGGAATAGTTTACGGGTGACCGTGACGGTCGAGAATTCCGTTGGGAGAATATTATTATTGTTGTTGAAGGTTAAGGAAACTTCGGCGAGATTGGCTGGTTTTCTGTTTTTCGTTCCGTTAAAAATAATATTCTCCATTTTATCGGAACGTAGCATCTTTGTACTTTGTTCACCAAGTACCCAGCGTATTGCGTCCACTACATTGGATTTCCCACATCCGTTTGGTCCAACAATAGCGGTGACACCATCGTTAAAGTTGATCGTGATTTTGTCCCCGAAACTTTTAAATCCTTTTATTTCTAGTTTGGTTAACTGCATTTATACCAAATTTGTTTGTCGTTATAAGCTTGCGAAAATAGTAAATTAAACTAAAACTTTTTTCTTTCTTTACTCACATTTTCCGGTTTCAGGATCACAAGAAGGCCCATCTTCACCTCTTTGTTGCAGCGGGGTGACTTGGCTCGCCAAACATTCTTTTATTGTGTTGTGAAAAACCTCCATGGGCTGTGCGCCAGGAATTGCATATTTACGGTCAAACACAAAGAAAGGCACACCGCGAAGGCCAAGGTTGACTCCTTCTTGAATATCCTGACTGACATCGTAAGCATAATTGTCGGAATCCAAAAGTTCACGAACTCCGCGCTCAGGAAGGCCTGCTAGTCTAGCCAGTTCAGTAAGGGTAGGATTATCATTGACATCCAAACCATCGGTAAAATGTGCTTTGAATAATGATTTTTTTAATGCTGTTCCTTTGTTGTGCGCCTGCGCAAAATGAATAAGGCGGTGTGCCTTTTTGGTATTTACAACGATCGCTTTATCAAAATTTAACGCAATACCTAATTCTTTCCCCTGCTCACTGAGCTGTGTTGTCATCGCCACCACGTCATCCATGCTCATTCCTTTTGTTCGGACGAGATAATCGTACGTAGGCATTCCCGCCGCATCTTCTGGAAAATCGGGGTTGAGCTGATAGGATTTCCAGGTAATCTCTGCTTGTGCTTCATCTGCAGTTTCGTGCAGGGCCAACTCAAGCTTTGTCAAACCAATATAACAAAAAGGACAAATGATGTCCGACCAAATTTCTATCTTCATATTTCTTAATTTACTCCGTATATTGTAATCAAAAATACATATTATAACGGTGATTATCGGATTACATTGTTGTACCAATGTCAACATCATTATAATGCGGGTCTAAGCATATGTCAGAGAAAGATTTTTTGAATCGTAAAGTAACACTTGTCCTTGGAGGTGGCGGAGCAAGAGGACTGGTACATATCGGTGTTATCCGGAAATTAGAGGAAATGGGCTTTGAGATAGATGAAATAGTCGGCTGCTCCATAGGAGCATTGGTCGGTGGCATTTACGCCCAGGGAAAGATGGATGTGTTGGAAGATTGGATGTTTAATTTAACAAAGAAATCGGTTTTCAATATGATGGATTTCAGCTGGAAGGGGTTGGGGATGATGAAGGGGATCAAAGTGTTCAATGCATTGAAATCGGTGATTCCTGATGCCAATATCGAAACGTTCCCCATTTTATTTAAGGCCGTTGCGACAGACCTAAACTATGAAGAAGAAGTTGTATTGGATTTTGGAAGTATGTATGATGCTATTCGGGCCTCTATCGCGATACCTGCTGTCTTTACCGCTGTAGAAGATAATACCCATGTCTATGTAGATGGGGGGGTACTTAATCCTTTGCCCATCAATCATGTTACAAAAAAAGAAAATTTAATTATTGCCGTCAACCTGGAGTCGAAACCTGATAAACAATATTCTGTTATCAAAAAGCTCGATACAAAAACATCCAATTCTTTGGACATTTTACAGGCTTCCTATTATGTGATGCGTAGAAAAATGAGCCGTATGATTATTGATCTATACCGTCCGGATGTCGTTGTGGACATCCCATACAATATCTGTAATTTATGGGATTATCACCGCGCTGAATTTTTAGTTCAAAAAGGACGGGAGTATATCGATAACGCTCTTAAAAATAAGACCAAAATAGGATAACAGTTTGCGCGCTCTTGGTTTAGTCTTTTAGATTTAAATCATTATATACTAAAACAAGTTGATTTTAAAACATCAAGGAATTAGAATAAGTTTGGATAATCGCTGATAATTCCATCCACCTTCAAAGTTTTTAGTTGCGCCATAACAGTTTTCGTATTTACTGTCCATGGAATTACCTTTACATTCACTTTATGGTATTGGCGAATAAAATCGCTGTTCACTAACTTATAGTGTGGGCTTATAATGAAGGGTGTAAAACCTAGAGCATCGATTGTTTCTTGCGCGTTTTTTGAATAATTTGCATCAATAAGATAAGACACTTTTAGTTGGGGATAGGCAGTGTTGAGATACTTAACAGCACGAATATCAAAGGATTGAATAACTGTACGTGCGGCAATTTTTTTCTCTGTGATGACCTGTACAATTAAATCGACAAATTCCTCCACTCGTGGATGATTGATACCATCTTTATCTTCGTTGCTTTTTACCTCGATGTTATAAAACATGGGTGCTTTTCTCTTTTGGAGGGCATAGGCTTCTGTACTATCAATGAGGTCAGCGAGTTTTGCTATACGCGTCACCTGTTTTTTTTGTTCAGGAAATTCTTTGTAAAACTTCGATCCAATATCATACCTAATGAGATCTTGATAATTCATTGCATAGATCTTCAGGGATTTATCCTTTTCAGGGATTTCATTGCCATCCGGTTTTAATACAAATTTGGGATTGAGATAGTCATCATGAAAAACAACAACTTTCTTATCCTTGGTAATATGACAGTCCATTTCGAGTGTAGTTACTTGAGGCAGGTCAATTGCATTTTTCATTGCAGCGATAGACTCTTCTGGATATAAGCCGCGTCCTCCACGGTGTGCTTCCAAACTCAGTTTAGGAAAACTGTTTGCCGGTTGAGTGGAATCTTTCATTACTGAACAAGATATAAAGGACGATATTACACTAAAAAACGCTATTCTACGTAGACTTTTTTTCATTATATTACTATATTTAAAACAAAATAAGGGTTATCCCGTTTTGAATAGGCGAATATACACAACCTATTTTATTTCGGCGACTTTGCATGCTTGATTTTCTATTTCGAAAGTGCGTTTAAAATAGCACGAACTAAAATGATTCGAAATTGTTGAAATGAAGAAAAGCGGAGCTTTAAAAATCTGTTAGATTGACCTTACTTTACGAGAAGAGGATACTCTTAGGGACAATGTTGACGTTGTTTTGCAATAGAAAATACAGTTATATACCAAGATGAAATCTATTTTTTTTGTCTTTTTTGCAAGAAATTATTGTCATTCCTTTTAGAATTCCCTTTATTTGCACAAATCTCAAATTAGATGGCGAAAAATTTATTGATAGTTGAGTCTCCAGCGAAAGCAAAAACGATAGAAGGATATTTAGGAAGCGATTTTATGGTAAAGTCAAGTTATGGACATATCCGTGACTTGGTGAAAACCGATGATGCGATTAATACAGAGAAGAATTTCGAACAGAAATACGAGGTTCCCTCCGATAAAAAAGCTATTGTGAGCGAGCTGAAGAAATTAGCTAAGGCAGCAGAAACTGTTTGGCTTGCATCCGATGAGGACCGCGAGGGAGAAGCTATTTCTTGGCATTTATTTGAGACATTGGGATTAAAGGATGAAAGTACAAAACGTATTGTGTTTCATGAGATCACAAAGCCAGCGATACTAAAAGCTATCGACAATCCCCGTAAAATAGATTATAATCTTGTTAACGCACAACAGGCCAGACGGGTTTTAGATCGGCTAGTGGGCTTTGAATTATCTCCTGTTTTATGGAAAAAGGTTAAGCCTTCGCTATCTGCAGGCCGTGTACAATCTGTTGCAGTTCGATTAATTGTAGACCGTGAGCGTGAGATTAACAAATTTGAACCGGAGGCGGCTTTTAAGATTGTTGCGTTTTTCCATACCGGTAAGATCAAAGATAGTTTTAAAGCCGAGCTTCCGCAACGATTTGCAACAGAAGCAGAGGCGACACGATTTTTGGAAGACTGTAAAGCAGCTTTGTTTGCGATTAAAAATCTGGAAACAAAACCATCAAAACGCTCACCGGCTGCGCCATTTACCACATCAACCTTACAACAGGAAGCAAGTAGAAAACTTGGCTTCTCGGTCGCAAGGACGATGCAGGTTGCCCAACGTTTATATGAGTCGGGACGTATTACCTATATGCGTACGGATTCCGTCAATTTGAGTGATACAGCTATTGAAGCAGCAGAAAAAGAAATTAAATCGGCTTATGGCAATCAATACCATAAAGTAAGAAAATATAAAACAAAAACTTCGGGTGCGCAAGAGGCACACGAGGCTATACGTCCTACCTATTTTTCGGAACATACCATTGAAGGTGATTCGGCTGAAAAGAGGTTATATGAACTGATCTGGAAGAGAGCAATTGCATCTCAGATGAGTGAAGCAGAATTTGAACGTACGTTGGCTAAGATTTCCATTTCTACACGTCCGGAAGATCTGAATGCTTCAGGAGAGGTGATGAAGTTTGACGGTTTTCTGAAAGTCTATATGGAATCCGTGGATGATGATCAGGAGACAACACTGGATGAAGATAGCGATAACGCAATCCTGCCACCATTGACGGTCGGATTACAGCTGACGTTGAAAAGCATGTCAGCTACAGAGCGCTTTACAAGACCTCCGGCACGTTATACGGAAGCGGCATTAGTAAAAAAATTAGAGGAACTAGGTATCGGTAGACCGTCTACCTATGCGCCAACCATTTCTACAATTCAAAATCGTGGTTATGTTGTTAAAGAAGAACGGGAAGGAAGATCACGCGACTATCGGGTATTGACCCTCGAGAATGCCGAACTGAAAGCAGTTACCAAAACAGAAATTACAGGCGCCGAAAAAGGGAAAATGTTCCCCACTGATATCGGTATTGTCGTGAATGATTTCTTGGTAGAGCATTTCAATGGTATTGTAGATTTTCACTTTACGGCGAATGTCGAAAAAGAGTTTGACGATATTGCGCATGGATTGACCGAGTGGACAAAAATGCTGCACGATTTCTATGGCCCTTTTCACTCCGAAGTGGAGGATACGCTGGAAAATGCTGATCGCGCCAATAATGAACGTGAACTGGGGATAGATCCAGTTTCCGGAAAACCGGTTTCTGTGCGTATCGGAAAATTCGGGCCTCTGGTTCAGATCGGTTCGCCAGATGATGAGGAAAAACCTCGATTCGCATCGTTGCGCAAAGGACAGATGATTGAAACGATTACCTTTGAAGATGCCATGGAGTTATTTAAACTTCCCAAAAAAGTAGGCGTATTTGAAGATAAGGAAATGACAGTTGCCATCGGTCGATTTGGACCTTATATCCGTCATAACTCCGCTTTCTATTCCTTGCCAAAAGGCGTAGATCCGTTGGACGTGACCGAAGAGGAATGCATTCAGATTATTCAGGAGAAACGTCAGAAAGATATTGAAAAAGTGATCCGTGTATTTGATGAAAATCCGGATGCACAGATCGAACAGGGCCGTTGGGGACCATTCATTCGTTTTGGAAAGCAGAATCTGAAAATTCCGAAAGGAACAGAAATCGAAAAAATCAGCTATGAAGATGTGCTGAAGTGGGCGGAAGCGGATGCACCGAAAGGTAAAGCTGTTAAAGCAAAAACTGCCGAAAAGAAAACAGTTGCTAAAAAAGCGACAGCAAAGAAGGCTCCAGCAAAGAAAACGACAAAGTCTAAATAAGGATGAAAGCAGATTTGCCAGAAAATATAGTAAAAGATATTATGATTGCCGTGGTTTTGGAAGGCGAGACTGTGGAGACAAAAAACTGGACAGTGTATGTCATTAACGATAAAAATATAGCGATACAGAATGTGCTGATCAGCTCAAAAGGTTACGGTGAAAAAGATGGTCGGCAAGTAACAACCACCACTTTGCGGCATTTCATCGGAAATATTGAAGCAAAATCCTTTGATCGGGTCGAGGCAATCGACGAGCAGGTATTTGGCCTGACCAATGAATATTGGTTGAGTTTTTATATTGACAATATTATTTACGATAAAAAATATATCTTTTTACCCGAAAGCATCGTCGATGGTAACCTGACTAAGGTTCCCTTGGTAAATAAACCCGGTGTCATCATAGGAGGAAACGAATAATGAGCACAAGACACAATTTTATCATTGCCATAGATGGTTTTTCTTCTTGTGGAAAGAGTACACTGGCAAAAGCTCTGGCTAAAAAATTAAAATTTGCCTTTATTGACAGTGGCGCGATGTATCGAGCAGTAACACTCTATTTTACACGTCATAATATCGCTTTGAACGATCAGGAAGCGATTGATACCGCCTTAAATGATATCCATATCGACTTTATTCCCAATGCTGTCAAAACGGAGATTCACCTGAATGATGAAGACATCTCGGAAGAGATCCGTCAGATGTATATTTCCGATAAAGTGAGCGAGGTCAGTGCAATTAAAGCGGTGCGTACCGCCATGGTTGCGCAACAGCAAAAGCTGGGCAGCCGTCGAAATATCATTATGGACGGTCGTGACATTGGTACCACGGTTTTTCCGGATGCCGATCTCAAGATCTTCATGACAGCTGATCCTAAAGTTAGGGCAGCCAGAAGATACCTGGAACTAACGGAAAAAGGGGAGGATGTAACACTTGAAGAGGTGGTGGAAAATCTTGCCAATCGGGACCGAATTGATAGTACCCGTGCGGAGAGCCCTTTGCGGCAAGCCGAAGATGCCATCGTGCTGGATAACTCAAATTTGACTCCGGAACAACAGTTGCATTTTGTCGAAGAAGAATATCTGAAAGTTAAAGCAGCCAGGATGCAAGCATAAATAAAAATATAACAAAAGATGCCGATTGAAAAATCGGCATCTTTTGTATTTTAGCCCGAGCTATTTGATACTATTGATTTGCTGTTGCTCCAGTAATTTGTCGACATTGTTTTTCTCTCCAAACTCTGCAGTCTGTTCTTGAAAAGATTCCAGTAGCGCTTTGATAGCGTCTGAATTATCCGCTGTACGTTGATAAATCTCAGGAATTGTCTTTTCAATATTCTTATCTCCAAGTTCGATGTTATCAACTTCGATTTTGCCTATTTTTTCCAAAACAGCTTGTTGACTGTTTCTGACATCTTCTAACTCTCTTGCTATTTTTTCCATTAATTGGAATTTCTTCAATTTATCCATATGCAATATCTTTAGTTATACTGTAATAAGAACAATGTCGCTCGAAACTTTGTTTTGTTTTTTTTAAAATTAGAAAAAAAAGGCGTTAAAGCTTGTTGTGGGGCAAAAAAAAGCCAGTCCTCATTTTGGACTGGCCGCAAGCAAGGTTACGCATTGCTTTTTAATTTGTCCTTCCAGGATATACCTCTAGCGCTTTCTCCAGACAGGTCAATGCGTTTTTAAGATCATTCTGATTCAGTACATAAGCTAAGCGAACTTCATTTGTACCGGCACCTTCTGTACTATAAAAACCAGTAGCTGGAGCCATCATGACCGTTTCATTATTGTAAGAAAACTCTTCCAACATCCATTGGCAAAATTTATCCGCGTTATCGATGGGCAGCTTCGCAACCACATAGAATGCACCGCCGGGATTAGGAGAGTAAACGCCTTCAATTGCATTTAATCCATTGACCAGAGTGTCTCTTCTCGCTGTATATTCTTTGGATACTGCTTCAAAGTAGCTATCTGGTGTATCTACAGCAGCTTCTCCCGCAATTTGACCTTCCATCGATGGACTTAAACGCGCCTGCGCAAATTTTAATGCAGTCTGATAAAGCGCTTTGTTTTTGGTAATGATACAACCAATACGAGCACCACATGCTGAATAACGTTTAGAAACGGTGTCAAAGATGACGACATTATTTTCAAGACCCTCCAGGTGCATAGGGGATATAAACTCCTTGCCATCGTAACAGAATTCGCGGTAGGCCTCATCCGAAAATAGATAAAGATCATATTTAAGGCAAAGCTCACGTAAAGCTTCCAGCTCTTCTCTCGAATAAAGGTAACCTGTCGGATTGTTGGGGTTACAGATGCAGATTGCTTTTGTTTTTTCCGTAATTACTTTTTCAAATTCAGCAATGGAAGGCAGTGCAAATCCACTTTCGATGTAGGACATGATCGGTTTGATCACAATATCAGATGAGCAGGCAAAACCATTGTAATTCGCATAGAATGGTTCCGGGATAATCACTTCTTCACCTTCATTCAAACATGCTTGCATGGTAATTGTGATCGCCTCAGAGCCACCATTGGTGACCAAGATGTCCGTAGGTTCAATATTGTAATTTAACTTGTTATAGTATTCGGCTAATTTTTTACGGTAGGAGGCCGTACCTTCAGAAGGAGTATAAGCCCACACCTTGAAATCAATATTTTTCAATGCATTAAGCATAATTTCAGGTGTTTGGATATCAGGTTGCCCGATATTTAAATGGTATATTTTTTTACCGTCTTTTTTTGCTTGATCAGCATAAGGCGTCAGTTTTCTGATTGGTGACGCAGGCATATTCAGCCCTTTTTCTGATATTACTGGCATTATAGTTTTTTTAAAATTAGTTGTGCAAAGCTAACCAAAATAAAACAAAAAAAGCCACATNNATGTGGCTTTTTTTGTTTTATCTGTCGGATTTTTATTCCACAATCCCTTTAATATAAAGTGTCTTTACAGGTGTTTTCGTATTTGATTGTACTGTAAAACTTTTGGTAAAAGGTGCTTTTGCCGCGGCGTTATAAGTAACCTTGATGGTTCCTGTTTCTCCCGGTTTGATAGGCGTTTTGGTAAATTCAGCCACCGAACAACCACAGGTAGGGACTACGTTCGAAATGATAATAGGCTCGCTGCCTGTATTTGAAAATTTAAAATTATATGATACAGGTGTTCCGGCTGGAATTTTGCCGAAATCATGTGTCTCTTTTTCAAATTTAAATTCCCCTTGACCAGCCTGCATAGATGATAAACCGATAAAGGAAATGATCACTGCTAAGATTGTTATATACTTTTTCATGCTTCTAATATATTACTTTGTGATTAAACTAGTACAACTGATATGCCAAATGTAGTATTTATTGTCAATTTATTATTCATCTAACAATTTTATTACAGTTAGATTATTCCTTCTTTGAGCAGATCTTGTATATGAATGACGCCATCATAGTTCCCCTGATCCGCTACCAACAATTGGGTGATATTGTTTTCCCGCATGATATGGAGTGCACTGGCTGCGAGTTCGTTTTTGTCAATGACCTTTGGGGATGTGCCCATAATGTCTGCCGCGCTGATTGTCGCTAGGTCAGTATGTTTTTCGAGCATGCGACGGATATCACCATCGGTAATAATACCCTGAATTTGTGTGTCCTTTAAAACAGCGACGGCTCCGAGTCTGAAGTGTGTAATGGTGATGATAATGTCTCTGACGTTTGCATCCAATTGTACGCTCGGCTTGCCGTTTTGATCAGATAGGTCTCTGACTTTTAAGTAAAGTTTCTTACCGAGTGCACCACCGGGATGATATTTTGCAAAGTCCTGGTCTGTGAAATCCCGGCATTCCTGCAAGACAACCGCTAAGGCATCACCCATGGCCAACTGCGCTGTTGTACTTGACGTTGGCGCTAAATTGTTTGGACAGGCCTCTTTCTCCACCGTGGTATTCAGGATATAATCCGCATTTTTGGCCAAGTAGGATTCTGTATTGCCAACCAAAGCCACCAACGTGTTTTTAGTTTGCTTCAGAAAAGGAACAAGTACTTTAATTTCTGGTGTATTGCCACTTTTAGATATGGCAATAATCAGATCATACTGTTGGATAATGCCTAAATCTCCGTGAATGGCATCGGCAGCATGCATAAAAATGGACGGTGTGCCAGTGGAATTTAATGTTGCAACAATCTTTTGTGCTATTATGGCACTCTTTCCTATACCTGTAACGATTACACGACCTTGGAGATGCAAAATTTTATTTACCACGGTAACAAAATCATCATCAATATATTGAGCCAGAGCAGCTACTGCTTTCGCTTCTTCTTGAATAGCTTGAATAGCTATATTTTTTATTTCGTAGTTGTTTTTCACAAAAAATACTCTTACTTTTATGTATTAGAATAGATTGCAAAAATAGATTATTTTTCAGGATTATTTCTTCATTTATCTATCTTATTTTTGCCCAAGGCGCAATGGAAATAGAAAAATCACTTTTCGACAATTTACAGGATTTTTTTGGTTTTGATACTTTTAAAGGAGATCAAGAGGCTATTATAACCAGTATTCTTCAGAAGAAGGATACGTTTGTTATTATGCCAACCGGGGGAGGGAAATCAATTTGTTATCAACTACCAGCACTCATGAGTGAGGGAACTGCAATTGTAATTTCCCCGTTGATTGCTTTAATGAAAAACCAAGTGGATCAGCTTCGTGCATTCGGCGGCGAAGATAGTATCGCTCATTTTTTGAACTCCTCCCTGAACAAGAGTGAAATCACTCGAGTAAAGGAGGATGTGCTTGCGGGAAAGACAAAGCTACTGTATGTAGCTCCGGAATCGCTTGCTAAACAAGATAATGTAGAGTTTTTGCATCACATAACGGTATCTTTTGTAGCCGTAGATGAAGCACATTGTATCTCTGAATGGGGACATGATTTTCGACCAGAATATCGTAAAATACGTCAGGTTATCAATGAAATTGGATCGAATATTCCAATTATTGCATTGACAGCAACAGCAACTCCGAAAGTCCAATCCGATATCCGTAAAAATTTGCAGATGAATGATGCTATGTTATTCAAATCATCGTTCAATCGGAGCAATTTATACTATGAGGTCCGCCCTAAAAAGGATGTAGTCAAAGAAATTGTACGTTTTATCAAAACCAAATCCGGTAAGACAGGTATCGTCTATTGCTTGAGTAGAAAGAAAGTTGAAGAAATAAGTGAAGTTTTGAACCTTAATGGGATCAAAGCGCTACCATACCATGCTGGACTTGATGCGAAAACTAGGGCCGATACACAGGATAAATTCCTAATGGAGGATGTCGAAGTGATTGTTGCGACAATTGCCTTTGGTATGGGGATCGACAAGCCGGATGTTCGCTATGTTATTCATCATGATATCCCCAAATCTATGGAAGGGTATTATCAGGAAACTGGCCGTGCGGGTCGTGATGGAGGTGAGGGCTACTGTTTGGCATTCTATTCGGAGAAAGATGTCGAGAAGCTGACAAAATTCATGAAAGATAAGCCTGTGGCCGAACGCGAGATCGGGACACAGATACTAAAAGAAGTTATTGATTATTCCGAATCTGCTGTCTGCCGCCGTAAACAGATTCTTCATTATTTTGGTGAAAATTTTGACGAACAAGGTTGTAGCAACATGTGTGACAATTGCCGGTCGGAAAAAGAATATTTTGAAGCCGAAGACTCCTTAAAAGATGTACTGGGCTTTATTAAAGAGCAAGGCGAAAAATTTGACGATCATCATGTCGTTAATGTGATGATTGGACAAAACAATCAACCTGTATCTTCCTATAAGCATGATGAACACCGGTTATTTGGTTCGGGAAAAGACAAAGGCTCTATTTATTGGAAGTCTTTGTTAAGACAAGCCGTACTGGACAATTTCATTGAGAAAGACATTGATCATTACGGTTTGTTGAAATTAACCGACATCGGTCGACGTTATCTGGAAAATCCATATCAGTTAAAGTTTGTTTTAAACCGTCCGATTGAAGGCGGAGAGAGTACGAGTGGTGAAGATGCCGGTCATGGTACCGGAGCGTTAGACACCACCTTATTAGGTATGCTCAAAGACTTGCGTAAAAAGATTGCCAAGAGTAAATCTTTACCACCTTTTGTTATTTTTCAGGACCCTTCTTTAGAAGAAATGTGTACACATTACCCCGTCAATATCGAAGAATTAAAACAAATTCAAGGGGTAGGAAATGGTAAGGCAATTAAATTTGGTGCTTCCTTTATCGCTCTCATAAAAGACTACGTGGAAGAAAATGAAATCGACCGCCCTGTAGATTTAGTGATTAAAAGTACTGCAAATAAATCAGCGCTGAAAGTGGCAATCATTCAAAATATTGACCGGAAAATAGCGCTAGATGATATTGCTGCAGCAAAAGGAATTACCTATGAGGAGATATTAAAAGAAATTGAAACTATCGTTAATGCTGGTACTAAAATAAACATTAATTATTTTATTGATGAGATTATTGATGAGGACCGTCAAGACGAAGTGTACGATTACTTTAAGACGGCTGAAACCGATTCAATAAATGATGCCCTTAAGGAATTAGGGGGCGACGATTATACTTTTGAAGACATCCAATTGATGCGTATCAAATTTTTATCGGAATTGGGTAATTAAAATTTTTATATAATTCATATGATCAACAAATACATTCCTGAAATAAAGAATGGAACTTCGCAGAATTTCTTTTTAATGGCAGGGCCATGTGCAATTGAAGGAGAAGAAATCGCTATGCGAATTGCTGAAAAAATTGTTACTATTACAGATAAACTCAATATTCCTTATATTTTTAAAGGATCATACCGTAAAGCCAACCGATCACGTTTGGATTCTTTTAAGGGTATCGGTGATGAAAAAGCATTAAAAATTTTGGAGAAAATAGGGAGGACCTTCGGTGTTCCAACGGTAACGGACATCCATGAGAGCCATGAGGCAGCAATGGCAGCAGCTTATGTCGACGTCCTTCAAATTCCAGCGTTTTTATGCAGACAAACGGATCTATTGGTGGCTGCGGCAAAAACCAATAAAGTCGTTAATGTAAAAAAAGGACAGTTTTTAAGTGCTGGATCTATGAAATTTGCTGTGGATAAGATTGTAGAGTCCGGCAATGAGAAAGTCTTTTTGACAGATCGTGGGAATACGTTTGGCTACCAGGATCTAATTGTTGACTACAGGGGAATTCCTGAAATGCGTTCCTTTAATGTGCCCACTGTAATGGATTGTACACATTCACTTCAACAACCGAATCAGACATCTGGAGTAACGGGTGGAAAACCAGCATTGATCGAGACAATTGCCAAAGCGGCAATTGCTGTGGGCGCAGATGGCTTATTTATCGAAACCCATCCTGATCCTGCAAATGCAAAATCTGATGGGGCAAACATGTTGCACCTGGACTTACTCGAAGGATTAATGGAAAAATTAATACGTGTTAGACAAGCTATTTTATAGTATAATAAATAAATCGCAATAGAAAGGAGCCAATAGGCTCCTTTTTTAATCAATTCAAATTCAAATTGCTCCCTATGTTTTCAAAAGTTTTTTTCATGGCACTCATATTCATACTGTTTTCGTTTTCGATTGTCAAAGGGCAACAGAATTATACGTGGTTTTCACCGCTTGAGGACAAACATGTAGAAGGCCGAATTGACAATCAAAAACTGACAGCTTTTAATCGACTTCCAGATGAATTAGAAAACCAAGTCCGTAAACCCGTATGGCAATTGGGAGAAAATTCCGCAGGACTCTATATTGATTTTCAAACATCAGCTTCAGAAATTAAAGTGCAATATCAAGTTGCTGGTGGATTAAATATGCCCCACATGCCTACTACAGGTGTGAGCGGCTTAGATCTCTACGCTTACGATAAAACCAATAAAGATTGGAAATGGGCTTATGGTAACTATAATTTTTCTGATACGATTTCATACACTTGGAAGAATATTGGTGAGAACAGTAACTTCAGTTACCGTTTGTATCTTCCTTTATATAATACGGTTAAGTGGCTGAAAATTGGTATTCCAAGTAATAGTGAATTTGCGTATACCCGTACTGCTACATTGAAACCCATTGTTGTTTATGGGACATCTATTGGACAGGGGGCATGTACGAGCCGGCCGGGGCTTGCCTGGACAAGCCAGGTAGGGCGTGCCCTAAAGAACGAAGTTTTGAATTTGTGCTTTTCGGGGAATGGCCGTCTTGAAGAACCCATTCTAAAGGTTATGAATCAAGTGGATGCGGCTTGTTATATTTTAGATTGTATCCCCAATCTTGCCATTACAAAATCACGCACAGAAGAACAGCTGGATTCCTTATTGCTCAATGCAATTACATTGTTGAGGAAAGGACACCCTACAACACCGATTATACTAACGCAACATAGTTCAGGGAGTATTCCGACGGTTTTCAACGAAGATAAAAATAAAGAATACCAACAAAGTAGTAGCGTCTTGAAGAAAGCTTTCGAAAAATTACAATCCCAGGGGGAGCGTCGGATTTTTATGTTATCAAGTGACGAATTAGGACTTGACTTGAATTCTACGGTAGATTATGCGCACCCCAATGATCAGGGAATGGAGCATATTGCTAATGCCTATATTAAGCTGCTAAAAAAGGTGTTAGAGTTAGAGTAAAGAAATAAAAGAGGGAAGTTTTTTACTTCCCTCTTTTATTTCTTTTTCAACTTCATCGTCATTTTTGCTTTTTCACCCCCACCATAATTGTACGTTTTTGCATTACTTTCCTTCTTTTGATGAAATGCTCCACCTCCGAAACTGTCATCTTGTTCTTCCTTGGCTGATTTTTTCTTTTTATCATTCGAGGGATTGTAGATTTGAAGATCTTCTGGTAGCTCTAGTATTTCCATTCTCTTTCCCACAGCCTGTTCGATTTTCCTAACCATAGGAAGTTCTAAATCGGTAGAAAATGTCAATACCACGCTATCCTCATTCTCTTTATTTTTGACTACATGGTTTAAAAATTCCTCTTTTTCATTTGGCAATTCAAATTGCAAAATAAAAGGAATATTCGCGAGATCATCAACTACAGTATTATTTTCCCGGGCAATGATCAATACACGGGATTGCACATTGGTCATAAAATCCTCGGTTGTTTCGTAACCAAAATCATCATAGAAGAGCGGGTTTAAAATAGCGATCTCTTCTTTGCGCTCTTGGAATAGGCTCGTTGTTAACTTCTGTGCTGTAAGCTTTGAATTAACAAAAACGATCACTTTTTGAAAAACTTCTTTATCCTGCAGAAGATAATTTAATAAATTGATTTTTGTGGTGAAATTAGGGAGCTGATATAGAAAGAGATCCAAGGTATCTATGGATTTGTTTTCCAACTCATCCACTTCTATCAAGGCATAATCCTCGTTTAAATATGCATCAATCATGTCATACAGTTTCTGATGTTCAACAGTACTGAAGACCAGGTGTTGTACTTTACCACAACTTTCTGCTAGTTCCCTTAACGGAGTTTGCATGCCCTGCTTGATGATTTCTTCTGCATCATCAATAATGAACGTCTGGATACGGTTTAAGTTCAGTGCTAATTTAAGATAGATTGCCCGCGCACGGTTAGGTGTTGCAACGACAATATCCTTTCCAGCAACTAATTCTTCGATTTCTTCCTCCATACTTCCTCCAGCACGTAATCCAATAATACGAAGATCTCTATTTTTACTGAGCTGATAGAATTTTTCAACAATTTCATTGATGCGTTCTTCATTGGGAGCCAAGATTAAAAACTTAGGTGCCTCATCATCCGTAAATTTTAATTTCATCAGGGTTGATAATACATAAGTTGTAGTCTTGCCAGCTCCTTCGGGAGCAATCGCAATAACATCTTGTCCACCAAGAATTCTGGAGATACACTTACGCTGAATTTCCTTAGGGGTCAAATAACCGAGTTCGGTCATTGTAGCTGTCAATCTTTTGCTTAGTTTTAGTTTCTCTAACGACACGTATCCTTTAGTTTATGTAAGTTGCAAAAATACACATTTAGTTTTGAGATCAGCTAATGTGTACCCATTTTTGAAAACATATTAATAATAATAACTCCAGCGACAATCAGTATCATTCCGATCACAGCTGCTGTATCGGGAATCTGCTTAAATAGGATCATGCCGATCAATGTAATGGCAACAATGCCTATCCCAGACCAAATTGCATAGGAGATCCCAACGGGTAGGTACTTCAATGTAATACTTAGGAAATAAAAGGCTATAATATAGCCAATTATACAGATAAGCGTTGGTTTCCATAAGGTAAAACCATCGGATTTTTTCAAGAAAGTAGTGGCGAAAATTTCTGCTGCAATCGCGAGAAGTAGGTATATATATTTCATCATAAATGATCCTTCCTAATGGACTGTAACAAAGCTACACTTTTTGTGTTTTACTTTGTTCTGATGACATTTAATTTAGGAGTTTTTGATGACAGTAATGATGCAATATAGCCGACTCAATGGTGTTCGGGCGATTTTGCAGGTATTAATTGTTTATAAAAGTAAATTTATTTAAGTTTGACCAATCCACTAATGGGAATGAATAGACTTTATGAGATGTATTCGAGTTTTTTTTAAACCCTTTACTATATGCTTAGTTTTTCTACTTTCCTGCCTTTCATTGCATGCGCAAGAACAGCTTCAGGAGCTTCAGAAATCTTATTATAATCTTCCCTTAGGAAGTAAGGAGCGTTTTCTACTGACTGGAAAATATGCGCAAGCATTATATTTCAATAATGAGAAGGCATTAGCTAGCCAGTTGCTAAATGATAATATTCAACTGGCCAAAAATTATCCAGATAAACAGTACTATGCCTATTTAAATTGCATTGCAGCGATAAACAGTTATAATGATCATCTCTTTGAGAAATCAGGTTTTTATCTGGAACATGCAAAATCTGTTCTACCGATTATCGTTGACAACAGTACTAAGGGATATATCTATTATTGTGATGGCTGGATTATGACAAGGCAGAATAAAGAGGATCAGGCTGTTTCGCAGTTTCATAAAGCAATTTCCTTTTTGGAAAAGGCCCCCCAGACTGATGTGAATATCGCGCGAAAGTTAGCAATTTATAAAGAGTTAACCGCTATTTACGCCAATCAGCGGAATTTCGAATTTCAGGAAAAATATACAAGTCTTTTACTGGAGACAGCCAAAGCTGGCCGGAATATAAATAGTTTATTTGATGCCTATATGCAAGCCGGCTATCTGTTTGAGGAAGAGTATCGGTCAGATCGAACGAACCCAAACGTATTGAAGAAAGCGGAAGAGCATTATCTTCAAGCTTACCAAATAGCGAAAAATAATCGGAAGAATCTTATTAACCCGACGGATATGGCTTATGTTTCCGTTAATTTAGCTAATCTATATCACGAATTCTATCCCGAAAATGCTGCAAAAAAGGCGGCTTCATTTGCCCAACAAGCCTTAGAAATTGCACAGGAGACCGGACAATATGCGCTTACAGTACCTGCCTACGGCGTATTGGCTGATGAAGCATTCAAAAATGGAAATCGGGATCTGGGGAAAAAATATTTACAGCAGGCACTCTATAACTTACAGCGGGAGCCACATTATGATTATCAGGTAGGACTGAGCCTCTATAGTAGACTTGCTGAGGTGAGTGTCGAAGAGGGGAAATATGAGGAGGCATTTCAGTTCCAAAAGAGCTATATCGATGTTTTCGAGGAGGCTTTCAATTCAGATAAGCTGGATAAAACCAAACAACTTGAAATCAAATATGAACGGGAATTGCAGAACCAAAAGTTAATGCGGCTGCGTTTGGAAGGGGAAAAAAAAGAACAACAAATCACGTTGATGAGAGCCCTTAATGACCGTCAAAATCAATTGGTTGAGAACTTAAAGTTAAATGAACTAAACCGAACACAACAGTTGAAAGTGCTTCAGTTAGAACGGGACAAAAAGGAGAAGGACCTTCAATTAAGCCGTCTGGAAAATGCGCAACGATTGCAGGAGCTTGATGTTTCGAAGCAGGAGATCGCTTTTAAGTCGCGTATGAATTCCATCTATATCTGGTTATTTATTAGCTGTTTAATCGCCGTCATTTTATTGTTTTATGCATATTGGCAGCGTTCCAACACATTGAAGCAAAAAGAGCACTTACATAGCCTCGAGATTGAGAAGAATAACCAGCAGCATGCCATAAAAAATCTGACCGCGATGTTGGCCGGAGAAGAGAAAGAGCGGACACGTTTGGCCCGAGATCTACACGATGGTTTAGGCGGACTGTTGTCGAGCACAAAACTTGGCTTGTCATCCCTCAACGATAAGGAATCCGAACAGGCCGCTGTGAAGGAAGGCATTACACGAAGCATTGAACTATTAGATGATGCCGTCGACGAGCTGCGTAAACTTGCACATAACCTGATGCCGGATCTGATTGTCAAATATGGTTTACAGGAAGCTCTAAGGGACTACGCCGCGCGGATGAGTCAGCCGAATTGTCAAGTGGAGTGCGAATTCCTTCAATTTGAATCAAATTTAAGTACGGAACATGAAATCTCTCTATACAGAATAATTCAGGAACTTGTGAACAATGCATTGAAACATGCCGAAGCAAGCAATGTCCTAATACAACTTTCTGCACACAATGAGCGTTTACATATTACCATTGAAGATGATGGCAGGGGATTTGATACCGAAAAGGTGGATTTACAGCATTCCGCAGGAATGCACAATATACAGTCAAGGCTTTCTTTTCTATATGGTGATATGAAGATTTTATCTGCGCTAGGTGAGGGAACCACGATAGAAATTGAAATGCCGCTCGTTTAATTATAGTGTAAAATGATAAAGATAGCGATTACAGATGATCATCCTCTTTTGCTGGAGGGGCTAAAGAATATTATTAATACCCATGAAGATTTTGAGGTCGTGGGGATGTATACAAGTGCTGCAGACTTATTCACAAACATTGCATCAGACGCGCCACTTGTACTGTTACTGGATATCAATCTTCCCGATGCAAATGGAATTGATCTGGTAAAGGGATTGAAAGAGCGTCATAATGAACTAAAAATTGTCGCTTTTAGTGTCCATAACGAACTAGCGGTGATCAATAGTATATTAAATGAGGGTGCGGATGCTTATCTTCAAAAAAATGCCACCGGCGCTGAGATTATTGCTGCCATATCCGATGTTTTGGTTGGCAAGCGCTACATCTGTGCAAAAACTCAGGTCATACTCAATAAGAAGACAGAAGCGGGACTGAAGCAAGTTCCCAAACTTACCCGTCGCGAAAAGGAGATACTGACTTTTGTGGCCAAAGGAATGACGACCAATCAGATTGCTGAATCCTTATTTATCAGTTCACATACCGTGGAGAGCCACCGTAAAAACTTAATGGAAAAATTTCAGACAAAAAGTGTGACCGCGGCTGTCAAATCTGCCATAGAATACGGTTTGATACGCGAAGCCTAAAGGAAATCCGGGAATTACCTGAATTCAGGGATGAGAATAACCCCATGCATTTGATACTTTTGATGCTATAGATGAAGTATCAAAAGTATATGGTTATATCAAATTATGTATTCCGTTGTCGGGGAAGAAAATTGCTTCCCTATGGTTTTGGCCTAGTATTGTCTTTAGGCTTAGGTCTCAGTACAGTTCGTGCGCAGGGCTTTGGTACCAAAATACCCGATGGATCAAATACAGTGGTGGCTATTAATTTAGCTAAGGTCGTTGAATCTGCTGAGGCTGCCACACTGAATAAACTGTTGGACCGTATTGGCTTTTTCAAACATTTTGAAAAGAAAAGCATTGATCTGAAAAAGGATTTTCAACAGACTGGTGTGGATTCAAAAGGAATAGCTATATATTACCGAAACGACAGGGATAGTTTGTTATACGGTGAAATTATCATCCCGATCAATGATAGCAACCGCTTTGAAAGGTTGCTGAATATGCAGGGAACCCCGCTTCCGTCGTTGAACGGTTACCACCGATTTAAAACAATGGATGGGCAACTACTCGCCTGGAATGCCAAGGAGTTCAGGGTACTAAAAGGGGAGGTCGGACAGACTTATTTCGCCAATGATTCTATTGCTGCACTATATGGTATTGAAAATACGGACTATGCTGCTGCAGCCGTAGCAGCAGCTACAGCTGCGGCCGATGAAGCAACTGATTGCGCCGTTATAGATACTAGTCTAATGGATTCCTCCACGATGGAATGGGATGCGTTTGACTTTGACACATTGCAAGCTGAAGAGCCGACAGAAATAGAACCATTGGAGGTCTATGACAGTGCAAAAGACACTGATACAAGTGTGTATGATAGTCCTGTCAACTATGATTCACTTGACACAACCTTTGAGGAAGTGAATAGACGAAATGATTCCATTAAAAATGTGTTGTTGGAGAAGTGGCTACTGCATGAGCAGGAGCAATTATTGAGTGGTAAATATCCAAATATAAAGGTACAGGAGCAGACACGATTATTTAAAAATGTGGACCTGGCGCGTGTATGGATTCCTAGAGCTGGAAGCTTTTATAGTGGACTTCATTCCGTAAGGTCCATCGTGGACGCCTATTATAATACAAGCGATTTCTCCTTGAAAAGCGGCTATAGAGATATGTTTTTTGACCTGGCACAGCAACAAAATAAAATTACGCTGAAAGCAAGTGTAACCTTAGGAAAAGACTTGATAAACCTGACCAAAAAGTTATATGCCAGAAAGCCAAATCCCAAATTTGCCAAGTATTTAACAACGGAAACGTTGGGATATTTTAATGTCAATATAAATACAGAGGCTTACTTAAAGGAAATGCCGGCCTTTTTTGGGAAAAATCTGAAAAAATATTTTGGCAAAGAAAATGAGTTATTTGAACTTCTGACTCTTGGACTTGAAATTGCATTGGATGAAAAAGCCATTGCCAAAATTATGCCCGGGGATAATTTGGTTGTTGTCAATGGAATAACTAATTTAAAGGTAGACTACGTCGATTACGAGTATGATGATAATTATGAAGCCAAGGAAGTAAAAAAGACAAAGGAGGAGAAGATGCCATCTTTCATATGGATGTTCACATCGGAAGATCAAAAGATCATCAGAAAGACAGCGGACGTGGCAGTATCAAAGAATGAGGCTATCTTAGCGGACGGTATCTATAAAATCAAACAAGGCAATGGTAAAGATTTCCCAGTATACTTAATGTTCAAAGAGGATTTGGTGATGATCAGCAACGATAGTCTTGCACTAAATAAAATTTTGCACCAAGATCGTCCTGCCAAAGTCAATAAATCTTTTGTGAAGCTTATGAAGGGAAGTAAATTTTCGGCAGCATTCCAGACCGGGAAAATACCTGCTCTAACAAAGGAGCTGGGTATAGTATCAGGTAACAGCTTGCGTTCTACATTAGCAGAATTGAATAATTATGGTAATTTTACAGTGAGTTCTAAAGGCATTGTAGGTGATAGATTGGAAACGGATGTACAACTAGCGTTGCCGGTGACGGCAAATAACGGACTACAGTTTGTTATCAACCAACTGCTTGATGGAATTGTACCGGATGAACAACCCGAATTTGACTACCCAATTGATACAACTGACAATGATTAAAAAAGGAATAATTTGGACTTTAGGTATTCTCGTAGTACTGGCTATAGTTGGCTGGGGAATTTATATCATCCGACAGCAGCAGTCGTATCAGTCTGTCGTACATAAAAAAAGTAGAGCCTTATTGACGATTTCCTTGGATGATATTCTATTGAACCAATTTTTCGATAAATGGCAAACAGCACCAAAAGGAGGACAGGACTTCGCCAAAAAATTGAATAAACTTAAGGACAACGGAATAGATATCAAGGCGAATGTATTTCTTTTTTCACTGGAAGACAGCGCGAAGAACTTTTATGCATTTTTTGATTTAAAAGATGAGAAGCAATTTCTGACTTTTTTAAAGGAGGGTTTGGCTGTCGATGCCATCGAAAATAATGCCGCTCCTGGGGTAAATTATGCGTATCAGGAGGCAAACAAAATTGCATTTGTTTGGAAAGGCCGTGAATTATTGGTGGGACTGGGATTTAATCTGGACAAAAAGAAAGATGAAATGCTCCAATTGATTCAATCCGATTCAGAGCGGATTTCCATTGAGCATTTCATCGACCGACCGAGTGAATTAACACGCGCATCATTACGTTACAGCAACATTTCCACAAATAATTTTATTGAATTTGATTTGAAAGGCAGCCGGATAGAAATCGCGGGGGAACTTCAGTCAAGCACTTGGAATTTTCCACAAGAATATCTTGTTCGGGAGTTAGCAAAGGAAAATTATATCAGCAAAGGCTGGATCAATTTCCCGAATCAAGGTCTAAAGACAACTATAAAGCGTATTTTAACTGATCTTCCGATAGCAGCGGATTCGATTATGGCGCATGCCAATGGGGATTATGTTGATATCGAAATTTTGAATAGTCAGGTAGTACAGACAGACACGATTATTAATTATGCTGTCAATGATAATTTTGAGACAGTGGCAGAGAAAACGCCCTATGAAAGCAAAGTACCCAATGTCAGCTTGAGTATAAGAGGTGATGCGGAATTGTCGAAATTTCTACCCAATAAGCTGTTTTACCAATGGTTTCAGCGGAAAGATGAACAGTCTTATCTATTGTCTACAGCATCTGCCAAAGATAATTTACAGTCAAAATATACGAAGACCAATAGTCTCTCACATGTAGCGATACATCTTGCGGATTGGCCGGATGCCTTAAAAGTGACACCGATTCTGATGTTAAAGGCGATTGCTTCGGACATGGATCTCAGCTTGAAAGTTTCCCGGTCAAATCAGCTTATTCTTCAGGGAACTATTCGGGACTATTCGCATAAATAATCAGGTAGTGATACAAGAGTTCTTCACTGTTTCTTTGTAAAATCCAAAACTTTCTTTGCTGCTGAGCAGTTTATTCATAATAACAAAGGTGATTACTATGGATATTAGAACTAAAAGTAGAAGTAAAATAAAGACCTACTGGCGCATTTTGAAAAGTAGCGTTGCTGGATTTATAAATGAAGATTCAATGAAATATAGTGCTTCCTTATCTTACTATACTGTTTTTTCTATCGGTCCGATTTTAGTATTGATCATCGCACTTGCCGGAATATTTTATGGCGAAGATGCTATTGAAGGAAAGGTGTTTATGGAGTTGCGCGGCTTGGTAGGCAATAGTGCGGCCAAACAGATCCAGGAAGTTATCCAAAATCTTGAACTATCGGGAAAATCCAATATGGCTCTGATCATCAGTAGCATCACCTTGATTTTGGGAGCGACCACTGTATTTGGAGATATTCAGAATTCAATCAATAAAATCTGGCATGTACGGGCAAAACCAAAAAAAGGCTGGTTAAAGTTAATTCAGGACCGTTTGTTGTCCTCTTCTTTGGTCATCGGACTCGGGTTTTTGTTGGTCGTCACCCTGATTATCAATGGAGTAATTTTGGCTATGACCGGACAATTGCAGCGCTATTTTCCTGACATGACGGTACTGTTGCTTGATGGAATCAACTTTGCGCTGTCGTTTGGAATCATATTCCTACTTTTTAGTATCATATTTAAAGTCCTTCCAGATGTTAATATTGAGTGGCGAACTGTGCGCGCAGGTGCTTTGTTTACCTCGATTTTATTTGTTTTTGGCCGTTATCTGATCGGAATATACCTCGAGCATTCGGCGACACAGGATACCTATGGTGCTGCGGGCTCCTTTGTCCTGATTTTGCTTTGGGTATATTATACTGCAGCTATTTTATATTTCGGAGCCATCTACACAAGAGAATACGCAACGGTGATGGGGATCCCGATTGAGCCCGCCCAGTTCGCCGTACATGTGGAAACCCAGGAGATCGAACGCGCAGATGGTGAGATTCCGCCGGCTCCCCTGACTCAGGAGGAGAAGAGGGTGGAAATTGATCCGGCAGATGATCACAAACATTAGGACCTTGTCGGCTTTTTAGCTTTTAGTTCGATGCTCTCTCTTCGGTGTCGGTGGTATTGTGCTCACGGTATAGCTTTTCGCCAATATGGCCTTTATCTCCCAGAGCACGCCCTTTGATCAGCCATGATGTGCCGAATAAAAAGAGCGCTATCGCTTCAAATACAAGTGTCGCGTGTCCAAAGAGCTTGAGCGGAATGAATGCAATGCAAATGATTATACCATATCCACAAAATCGGTAAATATTGTTTTCATTTAGTATGCTTATGGGTATCTCGCTGTTCGGTTCTTGGCCAATTGTAAATACATTGATCGAAAGGAATGCAAAAGTTAGAAAAAGTACAGCAGCAAATCCATAGTGCAGTTCTTTCAATCCAATCGAAATCAGCGTACATTGTGTGCAGCTGGTACCGATCGGATCCGTAGGAATAAATGCGACTGCAATCGCCATAAATCCAGCAAGGTTTGTAAGCAGGTTGTCATTCTTCCAGATGACTTTGTTTCCATTGCCTTTATAGCAAATAAGAAATAACCCTACGGCACATAATGTTCCTGTAAAAATTTCACGCAGGTTTGAAAAATAATAATGACTTATGGACGGTTGTATCGTTGTGTCAAAAAACTTGAAAAGTGAAAATGAAACTAAGATCACGGGCAGGAGAATTCCCAAATACCCGATTGCCCTGCGTAATCTTCTATAAGCAAAGAGATTGTTGTTCTGAATTTTTTTGATGTGCATAAATACGATAATTGATTAGCTTAAAACTCGCCTGTTTGTGAGTTATACGATCGCTTAGTGCTTTCTGACTTCGGCATATAATCTATCCACATCTTTCTTTTGAAAAAGGGCAGTTCCTTCAGCCATTGTGGTGGCTGAGCCACAGGCAATTCCCATACGAAGTATTTCTTCAGGAGTTCCCTGTCCAGCCAGAACGGAAACCATGCCCGCAACCATGCTGTCCCCGGCACCAACCGTACTACGTGTTTTTACAAGCGGTGGGATCATTCGAATTTTTTCTGTTGCGGTATACAATGCAGCTCCCTGAGCCCCCAAAGATACCACAACAATGGCCGCTTGGCCCTGTGCAATTATTTGTTGGGCAGCATGATCTAAATCTGTATTTTCCAGTTCCTCTTTCCCGACAAGGGCTGCCAATTCACCAGCATTGGGTTTCAGCAAAAACACACCTTCCTCCAGTGCAGCTCTAAGGGCATCTCCGGATGTATCTACGACGACTTTACTTCCTTTTGTTTTATATTTCTTGATAAGAAACCCGATAAATTCAGCGGAGATGTCGCCTGGAAGGCTACCACTGATGACAACAAAATCAGGTGCCGGATATAATTGGTCGATAATAGTCAGAATTTCATCTTGTTCATTTGCTGTAAAAGATGCACCTGGAAATCCAAACCGGTATTGCTGGTTGGTGGTCTGGTCTACAACAATAAAGTTTTCTCTTGTTTCACTGCTTATGTGGATTGGTATAATATCGAGTCCTTCCTGTTTCAAAAGAAGCTCCAGCATATCGCCCGTTTTTCCACCGGAAGTAAAAAGCGCATCAGAAGGTATGCCAAGCCGTTTGAGCGCGCGGCTTACGTTAATACCGCCGCCTCCGGCTTCGTACTTTGGAGCGTTGCAGCGCAGTTTTTTTTCTGGAACGATGTTTTGAACACTGGTACTTTTGTCTACCGAGGGGTTTAATGTTATGGTTAAAATAGATTTTTTCATCCTATTACTGTTGTTAAATTCAGGTTTATCCTATACTCCTTATTGCCATAATACCATTACCTCAGGAGCGAATTACAATAAAGATAGCGTCCATACCATGAAGATAATTGATATTTGTAATATATACACAATTATGATGAAATTTACAGGCCATTGTCTTGATATACATCCTCGCGACTGTCACAGGCTCACTTTCTACGACATTAACGCTGTCAAGCAGTTCGCTCCATTGTTTTTTAGCGGCAATTGATCATAGTGCAAAGACCGTGATTTAAATAATGATTTGTGTCCGACGGATTATAAGCCATCCTCTGCGAATATAAAATTGCGCTTAAGCGGGATGATAAATGTCTTAAATTTATAGTGTTATTCGTGAAGGTACATTGGTAAATTAAATAATACCAACAGTGAATGAAAAATCAGAGGCAGTATTGAATAGGGGACCTGGACCGTAGCAATTGTGGTTGGTTTTCAGTAGACTGACACAAGTAAACCAAATATTAAAGTCTAAATTTTGAGAGATGTATAAATTAACTATTTTATCGTTGTTTTTGCTCAGTTGTGCTGACAGCAACAACTATAAAACCGCCCAGCCTAAGGTTATGAAAAATATAGAAATACAGTCGGTTGAAATCATGTGTGCCGGTGGCCAGCTGGGGTATAGCTCCCGTATGTTAATAGATGAGGATTCCACGCACTATAAGCAAACTGTCGCCGCTAATCCGGAGAAGAATTCGGAATATCGTAAGAAAACAGTATCTCAGGATTGGAATAACCTTATAGCTAATATCAATTTGGTAGCATTTAAGTCCGCAAAGGGAGGTAAAAGTGTTCAATCCATGGATGGAATTGATATCAAGATTATTGTAGTAAGCAATTCTGATACCATCTCAAAAATGAATGCCTATAATAACAATGAATGGAAGTACATTGTTGAACATGTTTATCAGGTAAAGATGAATATAGATGGGGAACGAGCTAACAATTGATTTTAAAGTAGCAAAAGCAAAATTTTAGGTTGATCCTTATATAATTGACTAAAGATCTATAGAAGGAATAGCATAACAATTTATCTTAAAAAGGGTGGGATGATAAAAATATATACACTTATTCTGGTAACAGCGTTTGTTTTCACGGCGTGTGATAATAAAACGGAAAAGAAAATGATGGAAAAATCTCCATTAAAAGAAGTATTTGGAAAGGATAGCGTGCATTCAGTGCCAATTAAGGTAATTTCGGGTGCAGAAACTGATCTGTTAACATCGCTTCCCATCCGGCATTTTCCGATATTGGACTCCACTGACTTCGAGAATTTTGAAAAATCAGGGATACGTGATAGCGGTTTTCTGAAAAAGATCAATTTTGACCCGAGACGTAAAGATGCGACAAATTTTAGGCTTAATTATAAAATACCATTTTCTGAAAAATTTGCTTCCATTGTGGCTACCTACCAAGGCGGTGAGCACGAATTATTCACAATATTGATCACAATAGATAAGGACAGCAAAATAATCGACAAACTGGAAATTGCATATGATGAAGTAGCGGAATCTGCATTTGCGAAAACGAGTAGAATAGAGAAAAATAAAATAGTGGTAACAAATAGCAATTGGATGAGCGAAGATCCTATTTTTGAAACCGAAACCTTCATTTTAGAAAACGACGGTAAATTTAAAAAAGTACAGGCTGGTACAGCGCAGGAATTAAATTGAATACTGGAAAATCGCAGATTTTACACTTAAATTGGATGAACAGGAATACTCATCCGGATATGGACAAGGAAGTACCTTCTCATCTTTGAGAAAGGAATTTATGAATGGGAGTTGGATCGAACCCGGCCGACCTTTCGTTCGAATCCTGATACCTTTAAACAAGAAAAGCTAATCTTGCGATTAGCTTTTCCTTTTGTGATCCCGCTGGGATTCGAACCCAGGACCCATACATTAAAAGTGTATTGCTCTACCAGCTGAGCTACGGAATCGTACTTCTTTTTGAACTGTCGTTCCCTGTTTGAAGTGATGCAAAAGTAGGGCTTTAATCCTACTCCTGCAAATTTTTTCAGTTTAAAATCGCGTTAGCACGCTTAAAAAGCTGATTTTAAGCCAAAAAAATTAATCGTTTTCCAATTCCATAATTTCCTCGGCCAATTGCTCCCATTGTTCCTGATAATGGATTAACTGGGCCTTGGCCGAATTGTAAGCGCGTGTAGTTTCCTGTAACTTAGTCGCATCCGAATAAACAGCTTCATCCGCGAGTTTTAATTCCAGGTCCTTGACCACTATTTCCTGTTCTTCGACGTTTTTCTCCAACGTCGAAAGCTCTTTGTTCTTTTTGCTCAGCAACCGTGTCCGGTCTTCAGATGGCGCCTGTTTTTCCTTTTTGACCTTTGGCTCTTCTTTGACTTTTTTCTCCGCTTTGCCCTCAGTTTTTATAATACGTTTTGCCGCCCATTCTTCATACTCCTGATAAGTGCCCGGATATTCTTTGATCTCCTTATCTTCGATATACCAAATTTTATTGGCCACGTGATCCAGAAAATAGCGGTCGTGCGAAACAACAATAAACGTTCCTTCAAATTGTTGCAAAGCTTGGATCAAAATATTGACCGATTGCATATCCAAGTGGTTGGTAGGTTCATCGAGCGCCAGAAAGTTGGCATCAGCTGTCAGTGCTTTCGCAAGGGCTACACGGGATTTTTCACCTCCAGATAGTACTTTAATTTTCTTGAAGGCATCATCGCCGGTAAATAGGAAACAGCCTAGTATTGAACGCAATTCGGTCTCCGTATGTTTTGGGGCAAATGCCTGGAGCTCGGCCAATATTGAGTTTTCGAGGTGAAGTGCCTCCAACTGGTGCTGTGCAAAGAACGTTTGTGAGACATTGTGCCCATGTTCTGCTTTGCCTTCAAATTGGTCGTCTGTACCAGCGACAATACGAAGTAGGGTAGACTTACCTTTTCCGTTTGCACCGATCAAAGCAATTTTATCACCTTTTTCAATAATTGCAGAGGTATTTTTTAGTATTTCTAAGTTCGGATAAGATTTAGAAATATTGTCTAATGTCACTACATGACGGCCAGAAGGTTTTGAAAATTTGAAGCTAAAGTTGACGGTTGGATTATCGTCATCCACATCTTCAATCTTTTCCATTCTATCCAAGGCTTTAATACGCGACTGTGCCATTTTTGCCTTGGACGCTTTGGCACGGAAACGTTCGATAAGCCGTTCTTCCTGCTTGATCTTCGCTTGCTGGTTTTTGAACTGGTTGGCCTGTAGTTCGTTTCTTAACTCTTTTTCCTCTAGGTAAAAGCTATAGTTACCTGCATAAAGTGTTAATTTTCCTTTGCGTGACTCTACTGTTTTTTTGATGATGCGGTCCAGAAAATACCTATCGTGTGATACAATGACAATGGCTCCGTCAAAAGCCTGTAAATAGTTTTCAAGCCATTTGATCGAAGGTAAATCCATGTGGTTGGTAGGCTCATCCAACAATAGAATATCAGGAGTCTGCAACAGGATTTTGGCAAGCATTACACGCATGCGCCATCCTCCAGAGAATGTTGCCAGAGGTCTTTTTTGTTCTTCTTCTGAAAAACCCAGACCGGCCAGGATCTCGTGGGCTTTAAACTCGAGATTGTAACCATCCAGCGCTTCAAATTCCAACTGTCTGTCACTGAGTTTATTGAGAATATCGTCCGAATAATCAGTTTCCAATTTAGCGAGTAAATCCTCGATTTCGGCATGTAACTGATTTTGGCGTTCGAACGCTTCCATGGCTACATATAGAATACTCTTGTCGGAATGGTAAGATAGTAAATCTTGATTTAGATAACCGATCTTAAGGTCCTTTGCCATGGAAATCGTTCCCGAAGTTGGGGCATACTGTCCAACAATTAACCGCAATAAGGTAGATTTTCCGGCACCATTGGCACCTATTAAACCTACTTTATCACCTGGTTTGATGTGCCAGTTTGCCTCATCATACAACGCACGGGATCCTATTTCAAATGTTAAATTATTTATTGATATCATTTCAAATGCAAAAGTACAAAAGTAATGAATATTTCTTCTTGTTTGAGTAACTTTGCGATTATGTATAAATTAGTCAAACCTATATTCTTTACAATGAATCCGGAGACGGCTCACCATAGGGTGACCGGCGGATTGAATGTCTTCTCAAAAATCTGGGGTGCCAAGCGATTATTGAATGCTATTTTTACGGTAGAAGATCCTCGTTTGGAACGTGAGGTGTTTGGATTGAAGTTTAAAAACCCGGTAGGTCTGGCCGCCGGCTTCGATAAAAATGCCGAATATATTTCCGACATGACTAATTTAGGATTTGGTTTTATTGAAATCGGAACAGTTACACCAAAACCTCAGCCGGGAAATGATAAACCACGGATGTTTCGTCTTGTGGCGGATGAAGCGCTGATCAACCGTATGGGATTTAATAATCAGGGAGCGGATGTGGCCGCAAATCGCTTGAAGAACCTGAAAGACCGAAAAGGACTTCTTATCGGCGGCAATATTGGAAAGAATAAAGTTACACCGAACGAAGAGGCGGTAAACGATTATATTTATTGCTTCAATGCACTCTTTGATTACGTGGATTATTTTGTAGTCAATGTCAGTTCACCCAATACACCTGGCCTAAGGGATCTGCAGGAAAAAGAACCGTTGAAAAATATACTAAATACCCTACAGCACTTGAATAAAGCAAAACCAGCTTCAAAACCTATTTTGCTTAAGATTGCTCCCGATCTAACAGACAGCCAATTAGATGATATTGTGGAAATCGTTGTGGAGACACAGATTGCAGGGGTCATTGCCACAAATACCACGATTTCGAGAGAAGGTTTAAAGAGCCAGGAGGAGTTGACCAAGGAAGCCGGAGGAGTAAGCGGACGACCACTGACCAAGCGCTCTACGGAAGTAATCCGTTACTTAAATGAAAAATCCAATAAAGCATTCCCGATTATTGGTGTCGGCGGCATTCATTCTGCCAAGGACGCTATTGAAAAGCTTGATGCAGGTGCCAGTCTTATCCAGGTATATACCGGATTTATCTATGAAGGGCCGGGCTTGATTGCAAACATCTGTAAAGGGATACTACAGACAGGACGATAGATTAGGAAATGACTGTAGATTTTAATTTAAAAGACTTTTTGGATAAAAAGGTTGATGAATATAATCAACCCAATTTTATCCCCAATGACCCGATCTCCATTCCACATCAATTTTCTGCCAAGCATGATATTGAAATTACAGGGTTCCTGGCCGCTATTATGGCTTGGGGACAACGTAAAACGATTATTAACAAATGCAATGAACTGATCAAAAGAATGGACGGTACGCCTTACGATTTTATTATGAACCATCAGGAGCAGGACTTAAAAAGCCTGCTTGGTTTTAAGCATCGTACGTTCAACGATACGGATATACTCTATTTCGTTGCTTTTTTTAAACACCATTACAATCACTTTACCTCCTTGGAGGACGCCTTTTTGGTGGGACAGGAAGCCATGGAAGCGGTGAATTTGGAACAGGCGCTCAATGCATTTAAAGTGTATTTCTTTTCTTTGCCTGACTATCCACATCGTACACGTAAACATATCAGTAGCCCAGCCCAGAAGTCTACTGTCAAACGTATCAATATGTTTCTGCGCTGGATGGTCCGAAAGGATAATAAAGGGGTTGACTTTGGTCTTTGGAACCGGCTGTCTCCAAAAGATCTCATCTGCCCATGTGATGTCCATGTCGAACGTGTTGCACGAAAATTTGGACTGATTACTTTGGAAAAGGTTAATTGGAAGACAGCGCTTGAGCTGACCGGAAATCTTCGCCTCCTGGATCCTAACGATCCTGTGAAGTATGATTTTGCACTTTTTGGTCTGGGGGTTGAAAGGGAACTTTAATTACCTGTCTTGCTTCAATATCGAATGTGCTATATTATAAAGCCCGCATTCAAAAATACGGGCCTTTTGTTCTTCAGCAAGTGCGATCAACCGAGATGGTCGATCTTAATCAGGAGATCCACCAAGCGATTGGAATAGCCAAATTCATTGTCGTACCAGCCCACAACTTTCACTAATCCGCCAACAATTGAGGTCAATTGGGCATCGAAAACACAAGAATAGGGATTGTTTATAATATCGACAGATACGATTGGATCTTCTGTATAAAACAATACTTGCTTTAATTCATTTTCCGCAGCGGCTTTGAAGGCGCTGTTGATTTCTTCAACCGTTGTTTCTTTTTCCAAGGTACAGGTGAAATCTGTCAATGATCCGTTCAATACAGGAACACGTATACCCGCGCCACCCAATTTATCCTGTAAATGCGGGAAGACGTTGGTAATCGCCTTGGCAGCACCTGTCGTTGTCGGTATGATCGCCGAAGAGGCTGCCCGTGCGCGTCTCAAATCTTTGTGTGGTGCATCATGCAGATTTTGATCTCCCGTCATGGAGTGGACGGTAGTGATATATCCATCTTTTATCCCCCAATTGTCGTCCAATATTTTGACTAAGGGCGCGACATTGTTGGTTGTACAGGAGGCATTCGAGAGAATGGATTCGGAGAGATCCACCGTGTTGTCGTTGATACCCAATACAACTGTTGCAATATCTTTGTCTGCTGGAGGAGCGGAGATGATTACCTTTTTGGCTCCGGCAGTTAAGTGGAGTGTTGCTTTCTGGCGACTTGTAAAAAGGCCTGTAGATTCAACAACAACATCAATATGCAAAGATTTCCAGGGCAGTAGGGCCGGATCTCTTTCATTAGTTACCAAAATGGGATGGCCATTCACGATGATATGATTTTCGTCGTGTGTGACCGTGCCGGAGAAAGGTCCATGAACTGAATCATATTTGAACAAATGGGCCAAAGTCTTGGTATCCGCCAAATCATTGATGGCAACTACCTGCAGCTGACTAAAAGTCTCACGCAGAAAAATATTGCGCAGGGTGTTTCTTCCGATACGCCCAAATCCGTTTATCGCTATATTGAGCATTTCAGCTTATTTATGAAATTGGCTTATCACCTCATTAATATTTTTCTCACCTTCCCAATGTACTTTTAGTTTGCCATCAGCACCGTAGACATAATTTGCCGGGAATTGTGAGGGGACATGTATGCTTTGGATAAAGGTTTGATCTTTGTCAATCAATACCTCTACATTGGAGGATTTAGACAATTTTGGTGCAAAGCTGTCGAAGAAGCCTAATACCAATGCCGGATCATTCATGGAAATGTAGAAGATGTTTACATCTTTTAGACGATCGATATTTTTTTCAAGTTCGGTTGCTTCATGCTGGCAGTGGCTACATCCCGGATCAAATAAAATAAAAACGGTATTCTTATCTTTAGCAAGGTTCTCATTGCTAACACGTATACCCGATCGAAGTTGGTAAAAAGTGAAATTAGGAAGAATTGCAGCTGGTTCGGAAGACTGCGCGGGGCTCGCTTGCGAATGGTCATGGCCAGCATGATCGTGACCTGCGTGATCTTGGCTATCTGCGGTATTTTCCGGTGTGTTACTTTCCGTACCAGTTGCCTTTTGATTGCCTTTATTGTTACATGAATAAAGCATAGCTGCTGCTAATACAGCGGTTACTCCTAAGATTATTTTTTTGTTCATAGACTACCTTTGATTTTAAATCAGTTTCCGTGATTTTTTATTGTTTTAGATTCGTCAATAGGATGTGTTTTTTAGCTCAACTTTAGCTGAATGCCAACCATGCTTCAACGAAATCAATGAAGGATCAAAACTATAAAAAAAATGGGACTATGCAGTGTCTAATCTTAAGTTATGACAGTTTACTGGTTAAATGTCAATAACACGGGCTACTGCTATTTGTCCTGGGATTTGTCTTATTGTGATCTATCTTTGATGTCAGGTGGACTGTTTGGATCTATCAGCGAGGTGGATTGGATGATTTCTGGTGTACCACGGCCAAACTCGTTACTATAGACTTTAAGGAGTACGCCTACGCAAGAAAGAATAAGAGGTCCAAATATCAATCCAAGCATGCCGAATAAATTTAATCCCAGCAATACACCAAAAACAGTAATTAAAGGATGGACATCGCCCAGTTTTTTTAAGATTGTAAAGCGAAGGACATTGTCAATACTCCCGATGATAATGATGCCGTATAGTGCGAGGCCGATGGCATTGCCGGATTGTCCATTTGCCAATAGAAATACAGCTGCTGGAAGATAGACCACCATTGTGCCTAAAATGGGAATAATGGTCGATACTGCGGTTAAAATACCCAGAAAAATTGGGTTTTCAAGCCCGAAAATCCAATAGCCTACACCAGCGACAACACCTTGACACATTGCCAGGATCGGAATGCCAATAGCATTTGATTTGACCATCATATCGAATTCTTTCCATAGCTCTGCTTTACTGCCTGTGGAAAATGGGATGGCATTATATATGGTCCGTTCTAGCTGCTTGCTGCTTACCAACATGAAATAAAGTACAAATAAGGCTACCAAAACATTGACACCAACTTCGGCAACGGAATTCAGGATATTTGGAATAAACTTTGCTGCCCGCTGGAGTCCGCCCATCAAAGCGGTATCCGATAGATCAATGCTGCTGAGGTATGGACTATCCTTGAAATAGTTTTTAATGGAATCAAATTTTTCCATAATCTCATCTTTATTGCTGATTGCATCAGTTACCTGAGGGACCATATAATTGATCAGTAAATAAAGCGGGCCGACCAGAAATACAATCGTGAGCAGGATTAATAAAAGACTTGCGATGGACTTTTTCCATTTTCTTTCTTCGGTCAATTTAAAATTGATTTTTCGAAAGAGGATATATAATGTTATTGCGCCCAAAAAGCCGGGAAGATAATAGAATAAATTCGTAAATATCAAGATGCATATCAGCAGAATAATGATGATAAGCATGATCTGGTTAATGGAATTGTTGTTGATCTGTTTGTATTTCATGTGTCTGGAATAAATATCACTTTAATTTCTATGTATCGTATGACAATATTTTTTTACAAATGTTTTATATTGTTAAATTAAACTTACTTTTTTACAATTTCAATGATTTTTTAATTTCTTTTTCAAGTCGACAAACCTAAGCGATGAGATTGGTAAATCAATAGGATGTGGAGGGGATTATCCGGCTAAAGCATTGTTTCAACTGCAAAAATTTGGGTACATCAATACTGCTATATGTTGTGGACAGGATACCAACAAAAGTAGGAGCGGAGCAAAAAAACTGTCGCTTAAGGGATGTATTTATGGTGAAAATTAATTTTGGTTTTGTGGCATTAGAATTTCCTTTAGAATGGTCATAATATCATACTGCTTGACGAAGAGTATGGAGTGCGCCGGCGAATGCGCAGTAGAAGGATTATTAGTTGCAGCAGCTAAACGAACGGTTGATCTAGCGGATTTATGAATAAAAGGATGTGACCCTTTCCCTTTCCTATTATTTGAAAATAAGCCCATAATCTTTCTTTTTGGTTATTAGCGCCAGTTTTTTGGCTACTGACGCTATACTAATTTACAAAATTACTTTTGGATTTGCAATTAATTAATGAAAATTTGACTACCTCGTTCTTCATCTTTTTCTATAGAAAGCGATAATGGAATCCGTTCTTTCAATTCTTCCACATGGGAGATAATGCCGACAATCCGATTTTCTTTTTGAAGATCAAGCAACGTTTCGAAAACGATATTGACAGAAGCAATATCTTGAGTACCAAAACCTTCATCAATAAAAAAGAAGTTTTTTGAGGCTTTGGTATTAGATTGCACACTTTCGGCTAAGGCTAGCGCCAGACTCAGGGAGACTTGAAAAGCTTGACCGCCAGAGAGCGTTTTAACACTTCGACTTTTCCCTTCATTTAAATAGTCTATGATTTCAAACTCATTGTTTTCATTAATATGTAAGCTCAACTGGTTGCGGGTCATCCGGTGAAAGCGGATATTCGCGTGATCACAGAGCTGACGTAAATAGATTGATGATACGTATTGCACGAATCCCGCACCCTTAAATAGGTTGAACAGTTGTTTCAGATCATCATTCCGTAGCGCTAGCCTTGCCTGCTCGTGTAGTAAAATTTCTTTTTTTTCAAAAGCAGTTTCCAGCTGATTCAGTTCCTGCTCATATTTAGCGACGTTCTCCGTAAGAATTTTTAGCTGATGAGAATTTTGTTCCAATGCAGTTTCTTGCTGTAAAAAAAATGCTTCATCGTACACTTTATCAACTAACTTTTTGTCTAACTGTGCAATTTGTGCTTTCAGGGTTTCAAATTTGATCTGAAATTGCTCAAGTTCAGCTCGGATCTGCTGAACTGGTAAGTTCTCAGCTAAAGTTTCTTTCACCTGATCTATTGTGTTGAAAGGAGAAACTTTCAGAAGTTGCTCGATAACCGCTTCAGCTTGTACTATCTCGGTATCAATTTTACTAATCCGATCCTGAATAGATTGTACTAAGCTATTTTGTGCGGCAAGTTGACTGTTTAGTCCATTTAGCTGTTCCGTAAGCTCGTTATAGTGCTTTTCTATGTAGAGGTTCTCTGCTTTTAATGTATTATATTGGTTTTCGACAGTCGCATGTTCCAAGGGCTGGTAATCTGGCCACTTTAAATGTTTAAGATGTCCAATATTTTGATTAATCTGGGTCTGTTTTCGTGCTTCATTTACTTCAAGTTCATTTAATCTATTGTTCGCTTTGTCCAGTTTTTTCTCTAAATCCGCCAATACCAGCTGCCGGTTGGTTAAGATTTGCTCTGTTGCCACGATCTGAGCTTCAATGCTGGTAAGTTCCTGTTTTTTCTGCGTATAAACTGACTCGTCAGCACTGCTGTAATTCTTCCAGGTAAACTGAAGCAGGTGATTGGATTTAAGCGATTCATGTGCACGGCTCTTTTCTGTAAGATCATTTTGCTGCGCCTCAAGTGACTGCAGGCGAAGCAAGAGTTTTTCGATCTCGAATTTCTGATCGGTCCTGGATTTTATCGCCCCAGTGATTTCCGCGATGGCATCACGATTGTCAGCAAGTTCTTGGGTAATGTCGATGCCTTCAGCGATAGCTGGATGCTCCAGGGCTCCACATAAAGGGCAGGGGGAGCCTGCGCTCAGATTCTCGGCAAAATGTGTTAGCTTTTGCTGTAACAGAAGATGTGCTTTCTCGTCGTTTAGTGCGCTGAGCCTGGTCTCAAGGGTTAGTAATTCGCTGTTGTACTTGGATTCAAATTCGACAGCATCGAAGCCCCGGCGTCGCAAATTATCGTTCAGATCGGCTATAGTAGTCTTCAGCTCAGTAAGTTGTTGATGGAGTTCAGCTTCCTGTTGGAGAATAGCCTGCTGTCTTGTATACCATTGACCCAGTTCCATCAGCTCATTTGCAGAAGGTTTCGATTGTTTCAGACGAAGGAGTAAGGCTTCCGTTTCTTGAATACTGGTCTTACTTTGTATTTGCTGTTCTTTGGCTTCCCTGACAAAATTCCGTCCTTTCTCTGCGCTTTCTTTTAGCCCTTTTATCTCTGATGAAAAAGTGATCAGCTGCAGAATAAGTTCCAGATCCAACTCACTGATGCGCCGTTCAGATAGTCTTTCGTACTGGAGTTTAACTTGTTGAAGCTGCAGCGATAACTGTTGAGTAAGCTGCTGGATATCGTTGGACTTTGCTTCCTCGCGCTGCAGTCTGCTGTGTTCATACCTATTTTCCTGCTTCAATTTGTCCTGTGACTGTAGGCTATGATAAAAATTTGTATATGCCTCTTCAAAGCGGATCATACGCTGGCGTAGATGTTCTTTTTCTGCCTGCTGATCTATTAGCTGTTGAAATTGAGATTTCATTTTATGCAGTTGTAAGAAATCCTCTTTGATATTTTTGAGGCGCTGGAATTTTTCCTGAAGAAGCTTGTTGCTATCCTGAGCCAATATAAAAGATTCCCGTTCCCCCTGCAGCTTGTCCCTTATTGCCAGGATATGCTCGCTGTTGACCTCTTCATAGCTGATCAGCTGGCCATTGAGCTGGTCCAGTTCAGACTGATTTTTTTTATAAAGTGTCGCTACTTTGTCCTGCAGATCAAAGCGGTGGAGCTGAAAGATTTCTTTCATCATATCGGTGCGTTCTTTCGCACCCAGTTCAATGAATTCTTTGAATTGTCCCTGGGGAATAATGATTGTTCTTTTGAAATTTTCGTAGCTTAATCCAATGATGGATTGTGTGTTACTGCTTTCCATCGGAATCCATTGTTCATTAATGTTTTCGTACAATACTACGGTAGGCGATTTGATATCTTCAAAATTTTTGGAGTTCCGTTTGAATTCACGGGTGATCTTAAACGTGCGGTTATCGAAGTTGATGAAATCCAATTCGATATACGAACGGTTTGATTTCAGGTTCATCATATTATAGGCCCGCCTATCCCGAGCGTTTAAGCGCTCGGTTTCGCCATATAAGGCATAGGTAATTGCTTCCAAAATTGAAGATTTGCCCGAGCCAACAGCGCCAAAGATCCCAAAAAGTCCAACATCTGTCAACGCGGTGAAATCTATTGTCTGACGTTCTTGGTAAGAGTATATGCCTTCTATAATTAACTTTAAAGGGATCATGGGCTTTAAGAATTTAGTATTTCGCGAAAGAGGTTAAGAATATCTTCATTGGGCGCCTGGTTGGCATTTTTGGATTTAAAATAATCCCCAAATAGTGTGGCGATATCTTGGGTCAGATTAATTTCTTTTGTATCCAGCGTATTTTGTTGATCATGTTGAACAACAGGGATTAAATAGACGATTCCTGAATGCGTCTGATAAATCAGTTTACGGTCTTCAGCTTTCAGGAATGTTTGCGATTTTAGGGTTAACTCCACGAATGTTTCGGGGTTTTCGGACAGCCAAGTGATACATTGGCCAATATCCGCAAACGATTTTCGGACCAGCGGTTTTCCTTGGCGGAGTGCAATTTGTTCGTATGTGACGTCTTTGCCTGGTACAGCATTGACGATGTTGACATACTTTGTCTGTCCTGCTTCGGCAAAACTATAGCAAAGCGGTGATGAAGCGTATACAACAGGCTTTTGCGCGGAGCCGATATTTTTGAATCCATGGATATGGCCCAATGCCGTATACTGAATCTGATCGGGGATAGATTCGGAATAAATCAGGTCAGCATTTCCAATTTTAATGGGTTTTTCTCCATCAGGTTCTTCGATCAGCGGTGTGCCAATTTTATTCATATAGAGGTGCGCTGTCAGGATATTGACACCCTTGTCGTCACAATAGGCTTCAGCCAGCTTCAGCCAATTTTCTGCGAGCGCTCTATTTAATTGAACTTCTTTCTCTTCCCCGAGGTATTGTTTGAGGCGGATCTCGTTGGCATACGCGGTATGCAGTATTCGGATAGGATAGTCATGACCGTCAATACGAAGCTCAATAAAACCTTTGTCTGAATGTAGAACGGCGAAACCTTCCGCTGTAAACGGCGTGACAAGGGTATTGGGATGACCGATAAGGATAATGCCAGAGGCCCGCGCTAACGGATCCGGCGCATCGATCAAATGTGGTGAATCGTGGTTCCCTGCAATAGCGACTACAGGGCGCATACCATTTTTTGCCAGTCGTTTGATGGTTTTGTAAAAGAGCTCGATGGCTTCTACACCGGGATTGAAGCTGTCGAAAAGGTCGCCAGCAATAAGCACCAGATCCACCTCTTGTTGGTCTGCTATTTGGATAATTTCCTCCATGACCAGGTGTTGTTCATCCATGCGGGAAAAGCTGTCCAATCGCTTTCCTAAATGCCAATCTGCAGTATGTAGTATTTTCATGATGAGCCCTTAATTTTTACCAGATAGTACAAACTAAGATAAATTTAGACGGATATGCAATTATAATTGCATATCCGTCTAAATTTATGCTGGCGTAGGTTTAAATGGTATCGCTGGATGATACAGAAATGTTAAAAGTTGTTAAATGCGGTCGGTAAAAATCATTTAATTGTATTTTTAGTCTTCCAAAATTAAGCTAAGTAATCGTTGATAAATTAAATTTATGCATAAAATTTACCTGTGTTTATGTGTTTTCTTTCTGTATTTTACGAAGTTAAATGCACAAGAAATACAAGCAATCAAAGGGGAAACAGCTTATCCTTTTTTATTGAAAGATGCCGACCGGGATACTGCGGCATCTGAAAAGCAGCCTGTTTTTGTGTTTTTGCATGGCCGGAGCTTATCGGGTACAAATTTAGATCGTGTCAAACGCTATGGGGTGTTATATGCCATTAATAAGGGGCAGGAGGTGCCCGGAATTATTGTTGCTCCCCAATCCCGTGGCGGCTGGGATCCAGATAAAGTGATCGAAATTGTCGATTATGTTATCGCGCATTATCATGCTGATCCAGATCGTATTTATGTATGTGGAATGAGTATGGGGGGGTACGGTACCATGGATGTTGCCGGAAAATATCCGGACCGTATTGCGGCTGCCGTGGCGATCTGTGGTGGCGGATCGAGCCAATATGCTTCCAACCTGAGCCAGGTACCTATCTGGCTGCATCATGGAACAGCTGATCGTGCTGTACCAATTTCAGAGTCCAGAAAAATTATGAATGCCATAAAAAAGGCCGATCCCGATGCTGATGTGAGCTTAAATGTGATCAAAGGTGGAACGCACGGTAGCGTCGAACGTTTATTTCACGATGATGCGATTTATGACTGGATGTTAAAATTTAAGAAAAAGCATAAATCCTAAGGTTTACAAATGGGCGTCAGGTTTGCGCTGTTTAGGTCATTTAAAATACTGTATAAAACAAAAGGCTGATGTTCATCAGCCTTTTGTTATTTTAACCCTCATCTGTGTTTTCAAGCCGTTGTTGACGGCTGAATTGCGCCATTAATACATTTGGTTGATGGATCAAATGCGTTTTTGCAAGATATTCCTGATTGTCTGCATAGATAAATAACAGGGTGCCATCCTTAATGGTATTGATTATTGGTGCAGCATATTCCCGGGGTACTGCCGGGCAGCCATAGCTTTTACCTAATCTTCCCAAGCTTGAAATTGTTCCAGTACTGCAGTAATCTGCGCCATGCATGACCACGTACCGTGCTTTGGCATTATCATTTATTCCTTCCTCCAGGCCATTCAGCACCAGCGAGTAGCCATTTTCTCCATTATAGGTATTTTCGGTGACAAAAAAACCTAAGGAGCTTTTTAAGGATTCTTGCTGATTTGAAAAATTTGTGGCATAGTTTTCGCCACTATTTTTACCGTGAGATACCAAGGTATTAAAAAGTATCTTTTTGTTGACCAGATCAAGCACAACAAGTCTTTTTTCCGTGGATGCCAGGGAAAAGTCAATGACTGTCATAATATCTCTGTTGTTCATGGATAGCTCTTTTCTGCCTTCCATTGCTTGTCGGAACGCCTCGTATTTTAATACCGGGCTTAAATTCATTTCATCATATAAAGAATCAACTTCTGTACGTTGACGTTCTACATTTATATGATGGATGTTGGTCTGTTGATTTGTTGTTTTTAAATCTTCTTTCGTTGACAAAGCTGTATTTAATGCCATTAAAAGAAACATAAACGTATTTCCCATTCTCCTCCCTTTTTCTGTGTAGATGTTTACAAAAATAATTATTAAAGTTAATACATATTTGATTTACAGAATGTTAAATATTGTTAATCAATAACAATTACGAGAGAGGAAAGGTCTTTTGACCTTTTGTAGACAAATTGAGCATGGGATGACGCATTTCTGACACACATATGAGACTTAGGCGTCGTGCCCAAACTTTCGCTGTATTCGATGATACTGCCGCTTGGATTATTGACCGGAACGCCATGAATATAAGCTCCCGCCGTGAATCTGGTCGCATAGGGAGCAAAGCCAGCATAGGTGCGCGTACCGTCTTCATAGTAAAACATTTTTGATTTGTGCTCCTGTACTACAAAAAGCCCTGTTGGCGTTTCTTGAGCATGTGGCGGTTTGTGCCTGCCACTGGTGATAGGATTCATACTACGTACAAGCCATTCTCTGTCCACTTTTTCCAATGTGCAGATATTCTGATTTTTGACGTCAACAACGTTAATAATATTAAATTGCACACTATCGCTTATTAGACGTAGATACCGTTTAGGAATCGTATATTTTCCGTCAAATGATACGCCTGCAATCGGTATTCTAGCTAGGGTATCTGCACCTTGTATGCGAACCAGCCATCCGTCACGTCCGTAACGGACAGGTTTGGCCGTGGCCAGATCGTATAATGGGGCAGCTTGATAGCGAGCCACATTGAAGCTGTCAGCAACGCGTTTGTATGCATCTCGTTTGAAATCTTTAATCGTGGGAGCTTCTCCTTGTTCATTCTGATAATTCTGAAGAACGGCATAGCGTGAGGGCGTCTGCTGAAAATTCTCCACAAAAGCCAGCTGCTCCTTTATTTTATCCCATTGAAAACCACGCGTGGTGTCCTTATAAGGATAAGTGTCTTCCAGTGTATATTTTTTGTATAGCAGGTCTTTTTTGATAACGATATCATCTGCTGTCACTGGCTTTGGCTTTTCTTCCTGCTTTTTAGTGTGAGCAGCTTCCTGATGCTTAGGCGGCCGCTCTTCTTGTACTGTACTTTTCTTTTCCTGCTGGCAACCCAACGCTAGAACTAATAGGCTAAATACGAGGCGTGTTAATCCTTTATTCATATATGGATTATATAAATTGTTGTTTTATTCTTTAAATATAAGAATAAAACACATTTTTTAAATGATTGATAAAAAGTTAGTTTTGTAATATTAAGTAATAGTATGCATAAGATTGTGATTTGTTCAGCAATGATGATTGGTCCTGACGGAGACTTATTGATGGTTAGAAAGAAGGGGTCAAAATATTTTCAATTGCCCGGAGGGAAGATTGCTGCCGGAGAAAGTGATGTAGAGGCTTTGATTCGAGAGCTCGGTGAAGAGTTGCAATTTGATGCAAGTGGTATGGTCTTGCGGTTTATGGGGCTGCACAGCACGAAGGCTGTAAATGAAGTTGATACGTTGGTTGAAGGATATATTTATTTGATAAAACTTGAGGCAAAGTTTTCTTTTGTACCTCAGGCAGAATTGGAAGAACTACAATGGATCAAAAAAGATAATTGGCAAAATTATCAGTTGGCTCATCTCGCTGAAGAATTCGTCGTGCCAAAGTGGCTGTCCGGAGACTTTTGACAGCCTTAGTTTGATTTGAACAATTTAAGCCTTTGTTTGTTAATGTTTTATCATATAAACAATAAATAAACTAAGGTTATGGAAAATCAGCTTTTAAAATCAACTAAAGACTTTTTTAATGACGAGATTCTTACTCGGTTCGGACAAAGCTTAAACCAAGATCATGAACAGGTAAAACAGGGCTTGAACGTTGTTGTTCCTGCCCTGTTATTAGGCTTGAGTCAACAGTCCGATAATGGTGGTGGAATGGCGGCAATTTTGGAACAAGGAAAACAGCATTTTTCGAATTTTGACCCTAATCAATTTTTAGGTGATCGGACAAATGATGGAGACGTAGAGGGCCAAGAATTAGTCTCGGAAGGTTCGGGCAATAGCAATATCTTGACTTCTATATTTGGTGGTGGGTTAGAGACTGTGATAGGTACCATTGCGGGCTATCTAGGCTTTAGTGCAGACTCAGTTCACAAATTGATGCGCTTCTCGCTACCAGCTATATTCTCCAGCTTGACGAATAAGGGGCAACACTGGGATGCAAGTGTAATAAGTCAAACATTAAAAGAGAATAAGACTGCATTTGCTGCTGCCATCCCTGCTGGTCTGAGTTTAGGCGCTTTTGGAAAACTATTTGATGGTGATCATTTTTCGGAACCCGAAACAGTCGTGCCTGAAAACCCCGCTGAAGAGATTGTAAAAAATGTCGAACATCATCAAGATTCGCCTGTTATTAACCCGGCTACAGAGTTAGGGGCGCATAAGGAACCTTTGGCATTACCCCGAGCAGATGCTGTCAAAGCAAGTGCTGCATCAACAAACTCTTCAGGTGGTGGATGGTGGAAGATTTTAATTGCGTTAATTGTCATAGCGCTTCTTTGGTTTTTATTTGGCAAGGGCTGTAGTAGTGATAAAAAAGAGGGATCTTCGGATACCAGTGTCAATCAAGTACAGTTAGATTCAGGAAATATAGCGGAAGGCGGCCCGTCTAGCGAAATTGATCGTGAGCGCTTGGATGTGGCGCTGCCAAATGGTGCAAAGTTAGGTGCGTTTAAAAGCGGAATAGAAGACCAATTGGTTCAGTTCTTAAAATCCGATTATAAATCCTTGGGCGAAGATTCTCTGAAAAATACCTGGTTTGATTTTGATAACCTGAATTTTGAAACCGGTACTGCAAAGGTATTACCTGAAAGCCAGGTCCAACTTAGTAATTTGGCAGAAATACTCAAAGCCTTTCCAACGGCTAATGTGAAAATTGGTGGTTATACCGATAAAACCGGAAATGAAGATTTCAACAAAAAATTATCATTGGATCGGGCAAATGCTGTGAAAGATTATCTGGATAAGGCGGGGCTCTCTAAACAGGTCGTCGGAGCGGAAGGCTATGGATCACAATTTGCGAAATACGCAGCCGATGCTCCGGAAACTGACCGGATTTTAGATCGGCATGTCTCTGTCAGTGTCCGGTGATGTGGATTGAACATGGAGCTGAGGTTAGCAATATAAGTTTGCGTAAAAAATGTAAGATAGAAAAGCGGATCCTAAAGAATCCGCTTTTTCTGTTAATAGTTGGAATTTTATGGAATTATATCAATTTCGAGATAATTTGAACTCATTTTATGGGTATTATAGCGGAGAATAAAGTGTTGCATCGCTGATCTAGAAGCTATATACACAGGCTAATAAAAACTGGCCGGCTGATTTTGTCGGAGATAGGTCATTCTTAACGAATTTTTCGGTATTGCTTTTATCAATTCTTATTTCGGGAATGAATTTGAAACCATGGTAATTGTATTCAGCGGTCAATGTGGTGGCTAACATATTGGACCTTGGAATACCATTGGCTTCTTCTTTGTGCGTTTGGAAGAACTCTTCACGCAATCCTATTCCGAAATGTTCTGAGAGATGAACTCTTGGATAGAGAGCTACTCCGGTGTATCCGCCTTCGGCTCTTCGTTTATAATGTGTGGCGTTTACACCAAGATAGAATTTTGGTGTGAAATCGTAATTTCCTACAAAATCCACAAGCGTGCCCGAGCTGTAGTTTTCTTTGCCCCCAACAGAAGACCCGCTTAGGAAATTTAAGTAGAAGCTGCCTTTCTCGTTAGGTCTATACGCTAGTTGTGAGCCAATATGTGAGACCCCGTTCAGATCTTGATAAACATTCCAGTCATTAAATATACCGACCATTAACGCAAATTTGTCAGAAAAACTATAAGTCGCTTTCAGACCTGCATCCTGAAAAGGGCCGGCTCCGAATAAATAGGAAGTGGAGTAATGAAAATTGTAAGTGGGAGAGATGACTTCAAATCCCACGAATGTGCCCATGAATCCGGCAGTAAGATTCAGTTTGTCGGTAAGATCATAGCCTACATATAAATTCTGAATGTGAAAGCTGTTCTTATCATCACCCGGCTGGCCGTCTCCATTAATAATAGAACGATATTGTCCACGTGGGCCAAAGGAGAGTTCTCCTACAAAAGAAGCCTTTTTAAAATGTTTCTTTACTGCGAGGTCAACCATTCCGATGGAGACTGAATTATTATCCTCCGTAAAATAGGTGTTGATATTAGGCTTGTTTTGGAAATCATATTTCCAGTAAGTATCCACAGATCCGGATATTTCAATAGGTTTTTCTTTGTTTTCTTCTTGTGATTTTGATTTTTGTATGAAAATTATTGAAAAAATGATGATTGTTAAGATTTTTTTCATGTTGATAAGGTTTTAAGTTTAATCTGTTTGAATTTTGGTTGATTTTTCTTTGTTTTTTTATAGGTTTTTGTGGTTTTGTTTTTGTTTTCTGTGAAATTATGTAAAAAATATCATAAAAAATAATATTTGATAGTAATTTTTCAATAAAAAGAGTTTATATTTGTCAAAACAATAAGTAAGAAAGGGTTTTTGTTTTGTTTTTGTATTTTATTTAAAATTTATTGACGTATTAATAAACACTAATCAGTTTAAAAAAATGAAAAAAATTATTCCACTCTTTGTTCTGGTACTTTTGGGCGTATTAGGACTTGTATTTCCTTCGATAGATTTATCTGCATTGGATAAAGTAGAGTTTGACACGGGGGATACAGCCTGGTTATTGACTTCTTCAGCATTGGTGTTGATTATGACGCCCGGCTTGGCATTTTTTTACGGGGGAATGGTCAGTAAAAAGAATGTGATCTCAACGATGATGCAGAGTTTTATCTGTATGTGCCTGATGACGATCCTATGGGTTATTGTTGGATTCAGTTTAGCCTTTGGTGATGATATCGGCGGAATTATAGGTGATCCACGCACCTTCTTTATGATGAAAGGTACTTTAGGGAATGTCGCTTGGGGTGCATTACCGACCATACCATTGGTCTTATTCGCCATGTTTCAGCTGAAGTTCGCGATCATTACGCCTGCACTCATTACCGGTGCATTTGCTGAGCGTATTCGATTTAACTCTTATATGTTGTTTATTATCTTGTTCGGTGTCTTTATTTATATGCCATTGGCGCATGCTACCTGGCATCCGGAAGGAATTTTGGCAAAATTTGGTGTACTTGATTTTGCCGGCGGCACTGTTGTGCACATGTCAGCAGGCTGGGCGGCATTGGCTGCTGCAATTTATTTAAAAGGCCGTAAATCACAGACACATAATCCAGCACGTATTAGTTATGTGATCTTAGGAACTGCTTTGTTGTGGTTTGGCTGGTTCGGATTTAATGCAGGTTCGGCCGGAGGTGCCAACTCGTTAGCAGCCTACGCCTTTGCAACCACAACTACAGCCTCGGCAATGGCTGCAATGGCTTGGATATTTGTGGATATCATCCGCGGTAAAAAACCATCAGCGATGGGGGCTTGTATCGGTGCAGTTGTGGGACTGGTAGCAATTACGCCAGCAGCAGGATTTGTGAGCATTCCACATGCCATGGTCATTGGATTAGTCGCTGCATTGATTAGTAATCTAGTTGTCTATTTAAGGAGCAAAACCAGCATCGATGATACATTGGACGTGTTTCCTTGTCATGGTGTAGGTGGTATGGTAGGAATGGTGCTGACTGGTGTATTTGCACACCATAATGTAAATCCATTGGTTGTTGACAATGGCTTGTTTTTTGGAGAAACTAAGTTATTCTTTGTGCATACGGTAGCTTTATTTGCAGTATCTTTCTTTGCTTTCGTAGGCTCTTTAGTACTGTTAAAAATAACGGATCTAATTTCTCCTTTACGTGTAGAAGAAACAGATGAGGAACTTGGTTTGGACGTTTCTCAGCACGCTGAGGCACTTTAATTGCTAAGGTCAAAATCGTTTTATCATCCCAAACAATGCTTTTCACACGGCATTGTTTGGGATTTTTTTTGCACCTTTGTCCAACAGAGCGAATATGCTGCACAATATTTAGTTTTCGTTATGAAAGATACAACAAAAGAAACATTGCGTTCGGATTTTGAGAAAATGATGCGCCATGCATTACAAAAAAACGGTGATTTTGGTTTCCATATATTTGGTGACTACGCTGCATCTGTTCTCAATTTCTATGTTGGAAGCGCTATCTTGGCGTTAGTTGAAAAGCGTGAAGCCGCGCTATTTCTCGCGAGTCTGTATAATGCAGGAATAAAAAATGCGATCAATCAGCAAGATCTTCAAGAGATCGCTGATGTTTTAGCCCAGGATCCAACGCTCAATTACCAGGTACTCGCGCCAATTTTTGATTAATGCTTTGTCCAGACCAGATTGCCGGTTTCATAGCCACATTGTAAAGCATAGGTGAGAAACTCATTTCTGATCTTGTCCGGAATCTCCGTATTTCTGCCCAGAATCCACATGTAATCGAGGTTGTCTCCAAACACAAGGGCGTAGCTGTAGTCGGGAGTTATTTTTACAATATGATAACCACTGTAGAAGGGGCCAAAGAATGACACTTTCAATGCACCTTCGTGGGAGCTGTTGACAAATTTAGCTTTTCCGATGGACTGTTTCCAGCGTTCTTTTTCCTCCGAGTAACCTTGATTGTTGACCCGGATTGTTCCATCCTTATTCTTGGTATACTCTGCCGAAACTTGACTGAGCCCTCTTTCCCAGCGAAAGTCAAGCCGTGCAATTTCAAACCATTTCCCGAGGTATTTATCTAAATCAAAAGGATCTACTACATCCGGACGGGAGATAACGGGCTTTAACGCATTGTATGCCACCGTTCCCAACGCCACAGCGGTCAGCAGTAAGAGCGATTTTTTCTTGTCTATATTCATCTTTTGGATTTGTTTGTTGATAAAACAACAATTTTAATACCAATATGGTTTAGGCATACCGCGCTATTTTCTTAATTTTGTTGACTTAAAAATTGTATTTGTGTATTCAAGAGAAGAAGTAAAGCAATTGAAACAGCTGTTCTGGACCAAATTTGGGCAATTCATGTCCCTGCACGCCGCTGCAGACGGCGAAAAAGTCAATTGGATTAACTATAAGACCGGCGTCAGGCATTTGTATTTTAAGATGGATGCGGATAAAAATACTGCGAAAATTGCGATTATCTGGTCACATGCGGATGCCGGAATCCGCACATTAATGGCGGAGCAGTTCATGCAGTATAAAGCGCTGCTTCATGCTATCCTTGGGGAAGATTGGGAATGGGATATGGATAGTTATGACGCATATGGCAAGCCCTACTGCCAGATCTATAAAACCTTAGCCGGCCATAGCATTTTTAAGGAAACGGAATGGGGAGAACTGATCGCTTTCTTTAAACCACGGATGATCGCGTTAGATGAGTTCTGGTCTTCGGCAAAATACGCATTCGATATCTTTAAATAATTACAATAAAATAAATATAACAATGAAAAAAGTGATTAAGGGTCTGTTGGCTGTAGCTTTGTGCTTTCAGCTTTCATCGGTATTTGCCTGGGGGACCATTGGGCACCGCGTCGTCGCCGAAATAGCAGAGCGTCATTTGAACAAAAAAGCAAAAAAGAATATCGGAAAAATCATTGGACAGCAAAAGCTGGCATACTGGGCAAATTGGGGGGACTTTATCAAGTCGGATCCGAATCCTGAATTTAAGAAATTAGGCAATGCGCATTTCATAAATTTAAATTCAAATTTACCCTGGGCAACGTTTCAGCAGGGACTTGAAAATTCGGCTGATGAGAATTTATACAAAATGGCAATACGTATCGAACAGTCTTTTGCTGATAAAAATATTTCGCTGGACGAGCAGAAACAAAATCTCTATTTCTTGATCCATATCCTGGGAGATGCTCACCAGCCTATGCATGTCAGCCGTGCGGAAGATCAGGGCGGTAACAAGATCGAGGTAAGCTGGTTTGGGAAAAAATCCAATATTCACCGTGTCTGGGACAGTGATCTTGTGGATAATGAGAAGTATAGCTATACCGAATATGCAACGGTATTGGATGTCAACGGAAAAAAGGAGAATGAGCAATTGGCCGCGGGCGAACTGTCTAATTGGCTGTACGAATCCAATCAGCTCGCTGAGAAGATTTATGCTGATGTTGCCAATAATGCAAATTTGTCTTATTCGTATGTTTATCAAAATAAAGATACGATGGAACAATGTCTGTTAAAAGGTGGATTGCGTCTGGCTAAGGTATTGAACCGCATTTTTGGTTAGTCCAAAGTTAATGCACTACGAATAAAAGTCGTATCATGGTTATGATGCGACTTTTTTGTGTCAGTATTTCGGTCTCGGACGGTAGGTTTACATTTTTTCTGTTTATTTTTAAACAATGCATAGTGCTTATTTGTTACTTGCACATCGTAAATCTTTCTTTATGACCATTCCACAGCTGTTTAAAAAAATTATCCCCTTTGCACGTCCTTACCGTAAATTGATTGTTTATACCTTGCTTTTGACCGTTGTCGGATCATTTGCTGCACAGATCAATGCTTTTATTTTGCGGTATACGGTAGATACCATCAACGCCTTGATGGTGGCCAAGGAACCCTTGTCAAAGGGGATGTACATTGTCGGGATCATCAGCGCGGTACTATTGCTCAAGGAAATTGTCTATGCATTGGTGCAGTTTGGACAGAAATTTTACGGGGAAAAGCTTCGTATTTATATTGCACGTGATTTTTCGCAATCCATTGTCAGTCGTATTTTGACCTATAAGCTCGCTTTTTATACATCAGCAGATAATGAAAGTGGCAAGCTGGCGACACGTATCGACTCAGGGATCAGCTCATTGACACGTTTAGTACAAAACTTCTTTATTGATATTCTCCCCTTATTTGCCAACGCCATCATTGCCCTGGTCTGTATGTTCTACGCCAATGTATACGTTGGCTTGGTAGGGCTTGCTGTCATTCCTTTATATCTTTATATCGGTCAGACACAGGCTTCTAAACTAACGGGTTTTAGGCGGCAGATGCGCAAATACCGTGAATCAAAAAATAATCGGATTATCGGTCTGATCGATTCAATTCTTGTCATCAAATCTTTTGTGCGGGAGCCCGAAGAGGCGAAGCGACACGAAAAGATTCAATATGAAATGACGGAAAACCAGATGCAGACCCGAAAAACAAGTTTCTTCTATGATAGTATCAAAAATTTTGTGGAGCAGATTGCTGTCGTTGGCATTATCGTGCTGACGGCCTATTTGGTTCTATCCGGACAAATTACGATTGGAGCGATTATGTTTCATATCATGCTATTTAACAATGTTTCGGCACCCATCCGCCAGCTGCACCGTATTTACGATGAAGTAAATGATGCCCTGATCTATTCGGAATCCTTTTTTGAGATTTTAGAATCCGATGATCAGATCGAATCAAAAGGGACTTATCGGCCAGCGCAAATTCGCGGACATTTGGCGCTGAACCATGTCTTCTTTGAATATCCTAACGGGACGCAGGCTTTAAAAGATGTCAATTTTGAAATTAAACCCAATGAAATTACAGCATTAGTTGGATTAAGCGGCGCAGGGAAAAGTACAATTATCAATTTGCTGGACAAATTCTACGAGCCTACACGAGGCCGGATCTTGCTGGACGGCGTTGATCTGGCGGATTATGATACGGCATTTCTACGGCAACATATCGGTATGGTGCTGCAGCGTAACCATATTTTTAAAGGAACAATATTTGAAAATATTGAATATGGCAAGATGGGAAGCTCGCGGGAGGAAATTATGGAAGCGGCGAAAAAAGCATATATCCATCAGCAGATTATGGAACTGCCAAAGGGATATGACTCGGATGCGCAATTACTTTCCGGTGGACAACAGCAGCGCATTGCGATCGCAAGGCTGTTCCTAAAAAATCCGCCTATTATTTTTCTGGATGAACCTACGGCAAATCTGGATGCCATTGCTACGGAGCAGATTAAAAATAGCTTGGACGCAATCAAGAAAGATCGAACGGTGATTATTGTATCGCATAGCATCTCCCAGATTATAGATTCAAATGCCATTGTGGTTATGGAGAAGGGGCATGTCGTGGAGCAGGGACAGCATGAAGATCTCTATATGCAGAAGGGTACCTATTACGAGATCTTTTCTGCTATGGCGAACAGCCTTAATTTAAGTAAAATCAGTAAGACCTTATATGGAGATGAAAATTGATGTAATCTGTTTTGATGCTAATGCAAACGGCTATGCAATAGCATTCCAATGACAACCAGACCAATTCCTGCACAGGAGTAACTATTTGGAAGTGCGGCCTGTAATAAAATGATTTCGCCCAACAAGGTAAAGATCACCTCCATGGCCTGTGTAGCTTCTATTGCGGCGAGTGCTTTAGGGTCGGTGCGGACGATATCTGTCGCTGTAAAGAATAGGAGTGTGGCAATCACACCCGAAAAGATGGCTACCATCAGAGTTTGCAGCAGCTGACTCTCCGTAGGTCCTCCTTTATCCAGGTAACCGAAGATGCTGAGCAGTAGCCAAAAAGGCATGCTGCATAAAGTCATGCCCAGGGTGCGTTGGAAGGCATCCAGTTTGGTTCCTGCAATTTGCATCATTTTACGGTTTCCCAGCGGGTAAGCGATTGCTCCGATCAATACTGGGATAGTACCCAAAAGCATGGATTTTACGGAGGTTGCCCGTGCCTCGGAAACCTGCATTAGCACAATGCCAAGGAAAATAATAACCGAAAACAGCAGCGAGGCTTTGGATATCCCTTTTCGATGCCCTTTTTTCTCCATTAATAACCCAATAAACATTCCTGCGATAATGGTAAATTCAAAGGTGCTGGCCACCAGCCAGGAAGGACCGAAGCTTGCACCAAATGTCAGCGTAGCATAAAATAGACCAAAACCTATCGTGCTCCATAGCAGCCACTGCAAGGGGGCGGATTTGATCGAATAAAAGAGTGGTTTTAAATTGCCCCTGATCAATACAATGACAAACAAGATGGGAAGCATCCACAGAAAGCGCAAGGATGCTGTCCACTGCCAGCTTCCTCCCGAAACGGACATGATACGGTTTAGGACAAAGGTGCTTGCGAAAAATAACGCGGCCAATATTCCTAAAAAAAGTGCCGTCTTTTTATTGTTTTTTATTGTAAATTGGGTTGGCATAAATAAAATGAATGCGGTGTATATTTCCTGCTGTGAAAGTAAGCAAATGCCCGTTTAATTGGAAATGAAACAAAAAGTAATTGATTTTTATGGCGATTTTCTCATTTAAAATTCCTTATTTTGCCTAATCAATAAAACAAGTAGTAAGAAAATTAATCAAGATGATTATACAACCAAGAACTAGAGGTTTTATTTGTTTAACCTCGCATCCACAAGGGGCTGCGCAAAACATTAAAAATCAAATTGAATACGTGAAATCAAAGGGTGAGATCGCGAATGGTCCAAAGAAAGTACTGGTGATCGGTGCTTCCACAGGATTTGGTATTGCATCTCGGATTTCTGCAGCATTTGGTTCTGGAGCTGCTACAATCGGTGTATTTTTTGAAAAACCTGCGGCAGAAGGTAAACCGGGGACGGCTGGTTGGTACAATTCCGCAGCTTTTGAAAAAGAAGCCCATGAAGCCGGATTATACGCCAAAAGCATCAATGGTGACGCATTTTCAGATGATATAAAAAAACAGACCATTGACCTGATCAAAAAAGATTTGGGACAGGTGGATTTAGTGGTATACAGTTTAGCTTCTCCACGCCGTACGCATCCCAAAACAGGTGTTGCGCATGCATCTGTTTTGAAACCTATACAAGAGCCTTTTACCAATAAAACGGTAGACTTCCATACAGGCGTTGTTTCGGATATTACGATCCAGCCCATAGAAAATGAGGAAGACATCGTGAATACGGTTGCAGTAATGGGAGGGGAAGACTGGAAATTCTGGATCGAAGATCTGAAAGCTGCCGGCGTTTTGGCCGATGGAGCGAAGACAGTTGCTTACTCTTATATTGGACCTGAGCTGACTTATCCGATCTACCGTAACGGAACGATCGGACGTGCGAAAGACGATTTAGAAGGTACTGTACCTGCTATCAATGCGATCTTAAGTGATCTTCATGGTGTCGCATATGTCTCTGTTAACAAAGCTTTGGTTACGCAATCCAGTTCAGCAATTCCTGTAGTACCTTTGTATATCTCTCTATTGTATAAGGTGATGAAGGAGAAAGGAATCCACGAAGGTACGATCGAGCAAATGCAACGCTTGTTTGCAGAACGTCTTTATACAGCGGACGGCAAGGTGTTGCTTGATGATAAAGGCAGAATTCGCGTTGATGATCTTGAAATGCGTGAAGATGTTCAGGCAGAAGTAGCGGCATTATGGGAGAAAGCAACTACAGAAAATTTAGCTGAAATCTCCGATATTGAAGGTTATCGTAATGAGTTTTTCAATCTATTTGGTTTTAATTTTGATGGCATAGATTACAACGCTGACACGAATGAAGTCGTTGCGGTGCCAAGCATTGAAAACTAACCTAAAAATATACGTTATTAAAAAGGGTGATCCACAATTGGATGGCCCTTTTTTAATTCGATTTTGCATATCCCATTCTATCATTTCAGTTATCCAATGGGCACGGGTGGGGATTTTATTTTTTTACAGCTTTTCACTGCCGGCCTTGCCGGATTAGGCAAGCTTTGTCCGTTGATTATAGCATAAATTTCCCACTACTGCCAAACCGATGGACACCATAATGGCGCTGAAGGGGTAGATACTACTCATACCGACATTATTGGCTACAAAACCGATCAGCGGCCCTGTAATTCCTAAGGAGATATCGATAAATAATCCGTAAGCGGCTAATGCCGACCCCTGCTGGCTCTGGTCGACCCTTTTTATTGCTTCCACACCAAGAGCAGGGAAAACAAGTGAAAAGCCCAGGCCTGTCAGTGCGGCTCCGACAAGTGTCCATAAGGGATGGACAGACAAAGCAATGACCAGGAGACCCAATGTTTCGACAAAAAGACTGACTAAGGCAACTTTTAAACCACCATATTGATCAATCACCTTATTGAATACAAGTCTCGTCAGAATAAAGAAAATACCAAAGACTGTCAAGCATGCCGCCCCATTCTGCCAATTGAAATGCTCATAATACAGCGTCATAAAGGTTGAGATACTCCCAAAACCAAGACCACCCAAGGCCAGACATATTCCAAATGGAGCGACAGTCAGAAGCACCCGCTTGAAGCTTATGGAAGCTGTCTTCTTGCGGTCCACTTGATAAGGTTTTTTTGACTTACTATAAAAATACCCCAGGATTCCTATGACGATGGTGAGTAGTGCCAACGATTCGTAATTGATATGATCCACCATAAATACACCCAGCGGAGCGCCGATGGCAAGCGCACCATAGCTGGCGATGCCGTTAAATGATATAGCCTTGGCAGCATGCTCATCACCAAGTTCCATTAAAGCCCAGTTGATGGGGCTAGCACCGACCAAACCCTCGCCAATACCGGTAAATAGCCGTGTAATAAGCAATAAACCCAGGCTAATAAAAGGTTGTGATTTGAATAAAAAGACCAGCAACAGTAAAATGCCCGAAAGTGCAAAAAAGAGCATGCTACGCAGGACAGATACTTTGGGACCTTTGGTATCCACGATCTTTCCGGCATAACCCCGGAGTAAGAAGGTCGCAATATATTGTACACTGATGACCAGTCCGGCGATAATTGTATTAAACCCTAGAATTTGATGGATAAAAATAGGTAAGGTCGCAAGTGATAAGCCAATTGTGAAATAACCAAGGAAAGTTAAAGAAACATAGCCTAAAATCTTTTTACTGACCTCGGGAAGAGAAACTGTCATTTTAAAAAATTTTAGGCAAAAATACTTGTTTACACTTGTTTTTGGAAATAAAACTAATAAACAACTGTCTCTTTAATCTCACAATTTTTATTCAGCCATTCCTGATCGAACTGTTTGGGAGATAGCTTTTTCCCCTGATAAATATAATAGGTTCTTTCGGATTCTCCTTTTACGGGAGGACCAGGGATTTTATTGACAATTTTTTCTTCGGGACAGTCCTGAATGAGCGCTTGTTGGCTATTCTGACGGGTTTTGCAGGAGACGAATGTTGCCGTTAAGATGAGGAGATATGTTAATTTATTCATGAGTTTAGTTTTATTGTATTGAATAACGACACTTGTGGCCGAAGTGCGACATGATTTTACGGAATAAAACACAACTTTTTATACTATCGTTTGTTCTATAAGAGGCTTTCGTCAGGTGGATGAAGAGAATTTATCGCGAAGCTTGGAAAGGTCAGGGCAAATTATTCAGTAATAATTATATAACAATAAAAGAAAATCATGAGAAGAAAAGCAACAGCCCTATGGAACGGGAATCTAAAAGAAGGTAAAGGAAATTTGACAACAGACAGCACAGTATTGGATCATACCCAATATTCATTTTCAACACGATTTGAGGATGGCGTGGGTACCAATCCGGAGGAGTTATTAGCTGCAGCCCATGCTGGCTGTTTTACAATGCAGCTGAGCGCATTTTTAACCGAAGCCGGGTTTCCCCCCGATGAGCTCAAAACTGTATCGACCATCGTATTTGAAAATGGTGCAATTGTCCGTTCTGAACTAGAACTGACCGCTAAAATCCCCGCTATTGATGATCCTGAATTTCAGTCACTTGCTCAAAAGGCAAAGGAGAATTGTCCTGTTAGCAAGGCATTTAATTTTGAGAAAACATTGCAGGCTACTTTGCTATAAGGTCAATTTTTTAGAAGAGTAATATCAGTATAGAAATGCAGTTAATTTGTCGAAATATTACAAATTAACTGCATTTTTTCGTTAAACTAATAAAAAGCTGTTACTTTGGCTCTGACTGGTTTATTATAAAGCGACAATCGGCCAAACGTCCCAAGTGTAATAAGTCCAGCTGGTTAGGATTAGGGAAAGTTAAACGAAATTATTTTGGTACAGAAAAAGAAGAACAAGCTAAACGCCACAGCACTATTAGAAAAGAACAGGGGGGAAGGAATCGTGTTTTTACAGGAGAATGCAACGAAAGCGGAAGTAACCGTCTGCCAGTCGGGGTTACAGTATAAAATATTGACGGAAGGGGCGGGTAAAACTCCGACCAAGACTTCCAAAGTCATCTGTCATTACAAAGGTGAACTATTGGACGGAACAGTATTTGACAGTTCTTACAAACGCAAACGTCCGGAAACATTCCATATCAACGAACTTATCCAAGGCTGGCAAGAGGCGATGTGCATGATGTCTGTGGGATCGATATGGCAAGTGTATCTTCCACCGCATTTAGCTTATGGAAAGGAAGAATTACTGCCTCGAAAAGGAGGGGAATGCACCTTGGTGTTTCAGATTGAACTGATCGCGATTCTGTGATGGTGTTCTTGAAATCGATCGCTTGCTAAACAAAAGAAGGGAGTAACCCGTATTTAAGAAAGTAAATTTTCCCTTACGAATAAATGCATAAGTTTTTTTATGTGAAACCTGAGTCCCTTAGGAAAACGTGGGCCCCTCAAAACAAATAAAAAGTCCCCGATTTTGCCGGGGACTTTTTATATCTATTTTAGAAAAACTTATAGTATAATTATTCTAATTCTTTGATTTTATTATTTATTTCAGTGGTTTTAGCTTCGTCCTGCATGAAAACATAATAGTTTTTTAGATTAGTAAGCGCATCTGCATTTTTTGGTTGTAAAGCAACTGCTTTTTCTAAATAAGGTAATACCGGTTTTAGTTCAGCTTTAATCTTATCTACTTCAGTATTGTATTGCGCCTGAGTCAATTTTCTATTATTATTAACAGCATTTAGTTTTTCACGTGTTTTATTCATCAACGTGATTGCTAAGTTTGTATTGGCTTCAAAAAAGTTAGGATCAATTTCCAATGCTTTTTTATAAGCAGCAATTGCCGCTTCATCATTTTTTGCAGATGACTGTGCGATCCCTAAATAATAGTTCAGACTTTTGTTTGATGGATCTTTCGCCAATTGTGCAGTAATGGCATCAATAGTCTCTTTTTCGTGACCTGTAATCAAGTTCAATTCGATGTTTTGGGTCATTGCTGCATTGTCATCCGGATAAGCTTCAGCAGCTTTCTTGGCGTACTCAAGAGCGGAAGTTGTGTCTTGCAGCGATAAATACAATTTAGGTAAATCGACCATAATTGTTTTATGTGAAGAAAAGTCTTTTCTAGGGATTAACTCTTTGTAACGTTCGATTGCATTTTTATAATCCTTGTTGGACAATGCGGCGACACCACTGTAGTAAGTTACCAACGTATCTCCAGGAAGGTAAGTCAATGCTTTCGTGAACGAATTATAAGAATCGGCATATTTTTGTGCCTGGTATTCTTCTGCACCAATATTGAAGTTATATTGTCCAAGAATTTGCTCTGCAACAGTGATGTTTGCTTTGTTAGCTCCATCGGTATCCAATTGTTTTGCTTTGGCAATACCATCTTCCGCTAATTTTGCTAATTCGCTAGATTTATCTATAGTAGATAGGTTTGCGTTGACCAAAGCATATACTGTCCAAGCTTCTGCATTATCTTTTGTTTTTTCGTTGATAACAGCAGCGTCGATAGCTTCTTTTGCCGATTTTAGATTAGGTAGGCCTAATTGTGCAGTACCCGCTTCTTTTAATTCCTGAAATTTTGCAAGACCAGTTTTTGCTTTTTTTACGTTACCCGTTTGGGCGAAAGAAACTGATGTAGAAACAGTACCTATTGCCGCTAATAATAATAGAGATTTTAAATTCATATCTATTTAACTGTTAATTGATTCAATAATAAATTTACCCTGTCTAATTGTGATGCATCCTCAATAAGCGTATAATATTTTGCCAATGCTTTTAAGGCATTAACATCATAAGGTCTGATCTCGTTTGCTTTTAATAGATATTCGACAGTCAAATCTTGAATATCTTGATTTGTCGGATCTTTTAATAGCGTTTCGAGATTAATCAAACCTAAGGCCAAATTAGATTCATAGTTGTTTGGATCTAACCTTAATACATTGTTATAATATTCTTTTGCTTTTTTCAGATCATTTGCATTTTCGTAAGAATAACCGGCAATGTAATTTAATTCAACATTCTCAGGCTCTAAACGAATTGCATCAGCGATAACGTTCAATATAGCATCATACGAACTATTAGCCGAATACACATCGATCAATCTAAAAAGTATTTGCTTATTCTCCGGGAATACAGCATGACCTTTCTCTAAAACGTTTAACACATCCTGTTTAGTACCCCCTAAACTATAAATTTGCGCTAATTCTAAAAAGTAGTTTGGTTTGGGACTTTCCCCTTTAATGAGTTCATCATAGTATTTGATTGAATTCATATAGTCTTTGTTTTTCCCGGCGAGTACAGCAAGATTATATTTCAGATCACTATTTTTAAAACCAAGTGAATCTATACGAAGGTAAGCTTTATACGCTTTATCAAACTTTTCTTCTTTTAAAGCAACACCACCTTGATAGGAGATCGCGCCAGCAAGATTTTGACGGATATAATCCATTTCGGCAGGAAAATTCCGGCGTGCTTTTTTTGCATCTAATAATCTTAATGACTTAATGGATATATCTATAGGGTCTAGTTTATACTGTTGTTTTCTAGTTGAATCCGCAACTGCCAGCGAACTGTATACCAAGGCCCTCAGAAGATTGTTGTTGACAGACGCCGAATCTTTTTTGGATTGGAATGCTGCATCGGCAAACTTACGGGCATTTTCAAGATTTTTAAAATCGCCAGTTTTGGTATATAAAGCAAAACTGTTGCTGCCCTCTTTCAAATTTGATTGGGCAACAACAGTTAAACTACTTGCAGATATGAACAATGATATCAGTAAGTTTTTCATTCAGTTTATTCTTCGTTTGAATCTATATTTTCCTCAGAAGTTAATCCTTCGTTATCTCCTTCTGTTGAATTTTCGGTCTCCTCAGACTCTTCCTCAGATTCTTCTTCACGATCAACTTTTGTGATGGAAGCAATCTCGTCATTGTCTTTCAGATTAATGAGTCTTACCCCTTGTGTTGCACGACCCATGACACGTAATCCTTCGACAGCAATCCGGATGACAATTCCTGATTTATTGATGATCATAAGGTCTTCTGCATCTGTAACACCTTTAATCGCTACCAACTCACCTGTTTTGTCAGTTACATTGATTGTTTTGACACCCTTACCTCCACGGTTTGTGACACGGTAATCTTCGATATCAGTACGTTTTCCATAACCTTTTTCTGAAACCACCAATACAGTTGTCTCTGAATCATCGACACTAATCATGCCAATCACCTCATCACTTTCGGAAGACAGGGTGATACCTCTAACTCCTGTCGCTGTCCGGCCCATTGGACGTACTGTAGATTCATTAAAGCGAATTGCTCTACCAGAACGCAGTGCCATCACAATTTCGCTGCTTCCTGTAGTCAAACAAGCTTCGATCAATTGATCACCTTCGTTGATGTTGATTGCATTAATACCATTTGCTCTTGGACGGGAATAGGCTTCCAAAGACGTTTTCTTGATGGTACCTTTTTTAGTACACATGATAATGAAGTTGTTTTCCAGGTATTCCTGGTCTTTCAGGTTCTTCACTAAGATAAAGGCCTTGATTTTCTCTTCCTTCGGTACGTTGATGATGTTTTGAAGTGCACGGCCACGTGAAGTACGGCTTCCTTCAGGGATCTCGAATGCACGCAACCAGAAACAGCGACCTGCTTCGGTAAATAGAAGCATATAGTTGTGCGCCGAAGCTGTAATGATATGTTCCGTGAAATCCTCTTCGCGCGTGTTTGTTCCGATTGATCCACGGCCACCACGACCTTGACGTTTATATTCGGTTAACGGCGTACGTTTTACATAGCTGTTATGGGAGATTGTGATCACGATTTCTTCGTCATCAATAAAGTCTTCCATACGCATGTCTTCGGCAGAGTGAACGATCTGCGACCTACGTTCGTCACCATATTTTTCTTTGATCTCAATCAACTCATCTTTGATGATCTTCATGCGGAGCTCTTCGTCTGCCAATATCGATTTCAAATAGTCAATTGTTTTCATCAATTCAGCATATTCTTCTTTGATCTTATCACGTTCCAGTCCTGTCAGACGACGCAAGGTCATATCCAGAATAGCACGGGCCTGAAGATCGGATAGACCGAATTGCTCCATCAATCCAACGCGTGCATCTTCGGGTGTATCGGAGTTACGGATTAATTTGATGACTTCATCCAAATGATCCAGGGCGATCAAGTATCCTTCCAGGATATGCGCACGTTTCTCTGCTTCCGCCAATTCGTAACGTGTACGTCTGACGATAACATCGTGTCTATGCTCAACAAACTCACGAATCATATCTTTTAGATTCATCAGTACAGGTCTTCCTTTAACTAAGGCGATATTATTGACTGAAAAAGAAGTTTGTAGCGCTGTATACTTGAATAAATTGTTTAGAACAACATTGGCATTGGCATCACGTTTAATGTCATAAACGACACGCATACCGGTACGGTCAGACTCATCGCGGATAGCCGAAATGCCTTCCAGTTTCTTTTCGTTGACCAATTCAGCCGTACGTTCGATCATATTGGCCTTATTCACCTGATAAGGGATTTCGGTCACTATAATTTGCTCTTTTCCGGATTTGGTCGTTTCGATTTCTGCCTTTGCTCGCATAACGATACGACCACGGCCTGTATTGCAAGCGTCCTGAACACCCGCGTAACCATAGATTAATGCTCCTGTAGGGAAATCAGGCCCCTTGATATGTTGCATTAATTCGGGTACTTCAATATCACGGTTGTCGATGAAGGCAATGGTGCCGTCAATCACCTCAGAAAGGTTGTGCGGGGCCATATTCGTTGCCATACCTACAGCGATACCTGAAGCTCCATTAACCAAGAGGTTAGGGATACGCGTAGGTAATACAGTAGGCTCCTGTAGGGAATCATCAAAGTTATTCTGGAAATCAACAGTATCTTTATTGATATCGGATAGCATTTCTTCGGCAATCTTTTTTAATCTCGCCTCCGTATAACGCATCGCCGCAGGAGGATCACCGTCAATGGAACCGTAGTTACCCTGACCATCTACCAACGGATAGCGCAAACTCCAATCTTGAGCCATACGAACCATGGTATCGTAAACGGATGAATCACCATGTGGGTGATATTTACCTAATACGTCACCAACGATACGGGCAGACTTTTTATAAGGCTTACCACTGGTAACCCCTAAGTCCAACATACCATAAAGAACACGTCTGTGTACGGGCTTCATACCATCACGTGCATCAGGAAGTGCCCGCGATACAATGACAGACATGGAGTAGTCAATGTAAGCAGACTTCATCTGATCCTCGATATTGATTGGGATAATCCGGTCGTTTGCCGGAACAAGATTGTTGTCGTTTTCTGTTTCTTCAGCCATATGAATTTGGTTTCAATAAAACTAGTAAGCAAGCCTTTTAATTGGCTTGCTACGCATGCGAAGTTACAAAAATTTAACCTCAAAAGCGAATGAATTCAACCCTAATATACACAAAAAAGACAATCTTTTATGGATTGTCTTGGTACTTATGTCGTATTGTTTTTATTTCAATTTTTTAAAGCGCAGACGGATGGAGTTACCGATGACAATGAGGTCAGAGAAGGCCATACTTAAAGCTGCGAGCATGGGGCCTAAGAACCCCGCAGCGGCTAATGGGATCGCGATAATATTATAAGCAAATGCCCAAAAGAGATTTTGCTTGATAGTCAATAGGGTATGATGACCTATTTGTAGAAGCTTCTCGATGGATTTCAAATCGTTGTTCAATAAAATGACTTTTGCAGATTGGATAGCAATGTGCGTGGCGTCACCAAGTGAAATGCCAACGTCGGCTGCAGTAAGGGCAGGAGCATCATTGATACCATCACCAATCATCGCTGTAAGTGCTGTCTTTTTTAGGTCGGATAGAACCGTTAGTTTTTCGCTGGGCGATTTTTCCCAGTAAACATCGGCTATGCCAAGCTTTTGCGCTGTTCGTTCACATTTGCTTTGTCTATCGCCACTCAATAGAATGGGTCTGATACCCTTGTCCTTTAAATGTTGTATAAGTTCTTTTGCGTAGGGTTTGATCTGATCTTCAAGAACGATACCTGCGATGACCACTTCATTGATGGTCAACGTCAGATCGTACCTATTGGAATAATCTTTCTTGCCAATTTTCGCATTACAAATCGAGTAGCTGTTTCCATTGGTATCCGTGGCAAATATTCCTTGTCCCTTTATTTCGTTGACTTCTTTGAAAATAATGCGGTATGACTTTATTTCCTTGAGCTGTTTGCGGATAGATTGTGCGATTGGGTGACTGGAATAACTTTCTAATTGAGCAATGATGGATTCAACCTGGGATTGCTCAATGCCAAAGGTCTGAATGGCTTTGATATTAAAATCCCCTGTTGTCAAGGTTCCTGTCTTGTCAAAGACCATTTGCTTGATTTCAGACAATTCTTCAATCGTGCTCCCGCCTTTAATGAGTATACCTTGTTTGGCTGCTCGACCAAGGCCGACCATCACTGCTGTCGGTGTAGCCAGACCCATCGCACAGGGGCAGGAGACGACCAGTGTCGCAATGGCGTTCATCAACGCATGTTGTAAAGGTAATTGGGCTATAAAATAAGCAATAAAGAAGGTGAAAAACGCGATCGTGATAACAATAGGTACAAAATAGGCTGCTACTTTATCGCCAAATTTTTGAATAGTCGGTTTTTTGCTCTGCGCGTCTTTAATTAATTGAATAATCTGATATAAAACACTTTTAGAACCCACTTTGGTGGCGGAGATTCTGATGTTACCGGCTGTTACCAGTGTACCGCCAATTACGGCGTCATATTTTGTTTTTTCGACTGGGAGACTCTCTCCCGTAATCATGGATTCATCAATCCAGGCATATCCATCTAGGATATCACCATCTGCCGGAATCAGGCCTCCAGTATTCACTTTCAGGATATCTCCGAATTTAATCTCCCTGGCGGAAATTTCAATTTCATTATCGTTCTCAATTTTAATTGCCTTAATGTCCTGATATTTAACCAGATCTTTGATGGCAGATGTAGTCTTGGTAACAGCGCGTTTTTCAAGAACGTTACCCATAAAGACCAACGTAATAATCGTTGCACAAGTTTCGTAAAATTGATAATCGTGTCCCAAGTGATAATATGTGCCAATAGCGCTATAGACAAAGGCCGCAGTGGACCCGACAAAGATCAGTACATCCATGTTGGGCATTTTATTCCAGAGCGAACGCAAGGCGCTATTGCCAAAGTATAGGCAACCAATAAGGTAGACCGGAGTACAAAAAGCCAGCTGTATATAGGGGTCATGCAGCAAGGGAATGTCGATAAACATGTGGCTCCATAGTGGAATGGTGAAGAATAGGCAAATGATAAATTTAAATTCGACTGATTTCCAAAAACTCACTTTGCCATCCTTATCCTTGATGACTTTATAGCCCAATGATTCTATGCCTTTGACAAGCTGCGGGACCTGATCCTGGGGAATATTGGAGAACTTTACTTCATCTGAAGTGAAATCAACGTAAATCTCCTTAGCGCCCTTGTTTTCCAGGTATTTATGAATTGAAATAGCACAATTCGTACAGTGCATTCCGGTTACGTTGAGTTCAGTTTGCACGTTGGATTCCTTCATTTAATAGTCTGTAATGCTTTAGGCAAAGATAGGTATTTCCTGATAATGCTTTTTAGGTAAAGTAAAATTGTTTAGTCCTATAACAGGTTTAGCGCTTCTGTATACGAAAAAAATCTTTGGTCACCGTGGAGAAAACGATAAATTTGTTTTTATTTGCAAATCATCAACATTTAAAAATGACGAAAGCTATTTCTATTTCCTTTATCGTACGGATTATTCTGCTTATTGCGCTGACCGCTTCATTTGTACAATTTGAGGCCTTTTATAAGCAACGGGAGGTCATTCGGAATATTGCATACGGATTGAATACTTTTTTAACAGCCAGTGTGCTGATTTCGATCGGTCATTTTATTCTCGTTAAACTTTACAACAGCAGAAATGAACATCAGGTTGTGCGTGGTAATTTTGTGTTGGGCATCACACGTGTAGCAACTGTGGGAAATGTATTTTTCATTATTGTTAGTGTAATGATTGCTGTCGGGATCAACCCGAAGGACTTTATAACCAGCATGACTATTGTAGCGATGGCTATCGCGGTTATCTTTAGGGAGTATATTACCAATATGATATCGGGATTGATTATTATGTTCTCGGATCAGTTTTCCGTTGGCGATCGTATAAAAATAGGAGAGTATCAGGGTAAAATTGTCGATATTACTTTGGCTAACCTCGTTGTCAGAGATGAAGATGATGATGCCGTGATGATTCCCAATAATTTGGTGTTTACAGCGACGTTAGTCAACAAGACTTCGCAGAAATCGAATAAAATTGTCGTAAAATTTGAATTGCCGGCAGATCGCGCTGTAGCCGTGGAAGTGCTCGAAAGCTATTTTAAGCCATTGTTCCAAAATAACTCCAATTTAGATCATAGTCAGGGTTTTACAGTGAAAATAGCGGACCTGGCCAAAGACTATGTGAAATATAAAGTTGAAGTCAGTACGATATCTTCAAGTAATCGGATTCACCAGCAAGTACAGAGCAAGATCCTGAATCAGGTCCTTCAATTTAAAGGAATGATCAATTAGATCTTTCTGACTTTCACATTCTTGACAAAGTGGTGGCTGCCTTTTTCTAAGATAAGATCCGCTCGATAGCGAGTCGGTAAGATATTCTTGATCAAGTTAGGCTTATTGATCTCATTCCAGATATTGACGGCCATGGCATTACTTTCTTCGGGTGACATATCTGCATATTTATGGAAAAACGAAGCCGGATTCTGAAAGGCTGTCGCCCGTAAGGATTCAAACCTATTGGTATACCACTCGATGAGGTTTTTCTCACTGGCATGTACGTAGATCGAATAATCGAAAAAATCGGAAACGAAGACACTATGTCCTTTACGGGGGCGTTGTGAGTTGACCTGTAATACGTTAATACCTTCGACGATTAAAATATCCGGCTGTTCAATGATCTGTTGTTGGTCATCTGGCAGTACGTCGTAAACGAGGTGACTATAGACCGGAACAGTTATTTTAGGCGCTCCGGATTTAACCGCAGAAAGAAAATGGATTAATCGTTTGGCATCATAGCTTTCCGGAAATCCTTTACGGTTCAGGATACCTCTCTCGATCAATTGTTGATTGGGGTAAAGAAAACCATCCGTGGTCACCAAATCCACTTTCGGTTTGGAGGGCAACATACTCAGCACCCGTTGCAATACCCTTGCTGTTGTACTTTTCCCCACGGCTACAGATCCGGCGATCCCGATAATATAAGGTAATTTGCTTTCTTCTTTACCGAAAAAACGGTTTGTTCGTTGATGCAGGCCTTGGAAACGATCGATGTGAATTTCCAGCAGATGACTTAGTGGAACATAAACTTCTTCGATCTCCTGGTTTGTCAATGGCTCGTTGAGCGCATGCAGGTTTTCCAGATCTTCGGAGCTGAAGTTATGCAATATCTTTCCATTTAGATTTTTCCAGTCTTCCCGTTTAATTGATCTAAAAGGAGAGTCTATTGCTATTTGTGGATCCAATTGCATCTATTTGCTGTTTTATTGAACGTATATGTATTATTGATTCCTTCTTATTTTTGCTGTTACAGCGCACTTTTACCTATTCAGCGACAAATAAGAACCTTCATTATCTTTTACTGCAATTGGCAGGTATTGTTGTACGAAGATTTTTTGTGCGGACAAATATAATTAGTGTTGTCCGTTATCCCAAGAAACAATTACAAATGATTTGAAGTTATTACAATAGGATTAGTTAAGATTTTATGTACCGGGCATTTTTCGGCAATCTTAAATAGTCTTTTCTTTTGCTCTTCGTCCAGATCCCCCTTAAAACTAATATGACATTGTATATAAGTGGTCTGTTGCTTTTCACTGGTTTGTATCTCGTGTGAAAGCCGTATAATAACCTCTTCTAAACGCCAATTTTTTCGTTCAGCATACATTTTAACCGTGATTGCCTTGCATGTACCTAAAGAAGAGAGCAAAAGCGGTGTAGGGTTTATCCCCTCATCCTGACCGCCTAAGTCTTTTGGCTCATCTGCAATAATTTGGTGTTTACCATATTGTACAGTCGTGATATAGGGAGTTTCACCTATAGTAACAATAACTTCATTTTCCATTATCTTAAATAATATAGCTTTACGTTAGTCGATTAAATCTTCCAATAAGCCTTCAATAATCAAACTTCCGGTAGCAGGGTTTGTTGCTAATGGAACGTTGTAGAGATCGCATACACGCATCAACATTTGAATATCTGGCTCGTGGGCATGCTTGCCAAGTGGATCACGAAAGAAGATGATACCATCCACTTTACCCTCAGCGGCTAATGCAGCGATCTGTGCATCACCTCCCATAGGGCCACTTAGTTTTAATTCTACCGGCAGTCCAGTTTGTCGTACATAAGAACCAGTCGTCCCTGTTGCGATGATATTTGCATGTTCCAACAAATCTTGGTGGTCTTTTACAAAAGCAACCATTTCTGGCTTCTTGCCATCATGTGCGATCAGTGCGATTGTTTTTTTCATCCTTGTTCATTATTTAATCATTTGTATTTGCTTCTAATAGCCGCTTTAATAGATGATGCATCTGTAGGCAGTTATAAATTTACTATTCAGGGCAGGTCAGTTTAAATTGTTTGTTTTAATTGCCCATTATTTCGAAACTTAAGGTAATTTGTAGGATACTATTTAAAGAAAATATAGGAAATAATAATAGCCGCTATTACACCTGCCAACTCCGCTAATAAGGCACAAGGCAGAGCATGTCTGGTCCGTTTTATGCCGACTGCGCCAAAATAGACTGCCAATACGTAAAATGTTGTTTCAGTAGATCCCTGGATAACACAAGCAACACGCGCTGCAAAGTCCATAGGCCCTTTGGCATTCATTAAGTCAACCATTAGTCCGCGCGCACCTGATCCGCTGAGCGGTTTCATAAATGCGACCGGCAGGGCATCAACAAAAGAAGTATCTAAACCACATAAGGCAATACCTTTAGATATACCCGCAACCATATAGTCCATTGTACCAGAGGCCCTAAAAACAGCGATACCAACCAACATAGCTACCAAATAAGGGATAATTTTAACGGAAACTTCAAATCCTTCTTTAGCCCCCTCTATAAACGAGTCATATACATTGACTTTGCGGAAAAGCGCTAGACCTATAAAAGAAGTGAAGAGGCTAAACAGGATCACATTGCCAAATACTTTGCTGAAAATCTCTATTTCGGCTTGCTGTAGTCCCGAAAAATAATATAATAATCCCCCGATAAATAAACCCATGGCACCTAAATAACCTAAAACAACACGGTTGAATAGGTTTATTTTCTGATAAATGGCAACAAGGATCAAGGCCACTAAGGTCGAAAAGAAGGTTGCGATCAAAATCGGAAGGAAGACATCCGATGGATCCGGCGCACCCGCTTCTTTGCGGTAAGCCATAATGGAAATCGGTAATAGGGTCAGACTGGAGGCATTGAGCACAATAAACATAATCTGTGCATTGGTTGCCGTTTCCTTATTGGGATTCAGTTCCTGGAGTTCCTTCATCGCCTTAAGACCCAAAGGTGTTGCTGCATTATCCAGACCAAGCGCATTAGCGGAAAAATTCATCAGGATAGATCCGAGAGCAGGGTGGTTTTTAGGGATTTCGGGAAATAATTTATGGAAAAAAGGGCCTACAATTTTTGCGAAGATATTGATCATACCGCCTTTTTCACCAATTTTCATGATTCCCAGGGCGAAACTCATCATCCCGATTAGCCCCAAGGAGATTTCAGCTCCGTTTTTAGCGCTGTCAAAAATGGAATTGACAATTTGTTGAAAGATTTCGGTATCTCCGAAAAAGATAAGTTTTACCAGGGCTACGGCAAATGTGATTAAAAAAAATGCAACCCATACGTAGTTTAATGCCATAATAGATTTAAATATGCGTAAAAGTAACCTTTTAGAATTTATCCATCAACTGGCTCCATGGATTTTTCTTCTTATTCTGATTCTTTTCTTTGATGAGGTGTTCGATGATATAATCCAGTGTATCCTCATGTTCACTGATGAGCTTATCGGATAAGGAGATGAGCTTTTGGATATTGTTTGGTGAGGCTGCATCCAAAGAGGCGTTTATACTAGAAAGGTTAGCAGGTTCCAGCCGAACGTAATTCTGTTGTTTTCCGTTGCTTCTGAATAGTTGCTTGATAAAGAATTCGGTACTTTCAGAAGAGGCACTTGTCATGATATCAACTAAGGCTGGTCCAATTTGAATCGCGAGCTTTTTCTTAAAGTGTTCGTAATTATAGGCTGTCTTTGATACCCCAGTACCCAAGGATACCATAAACATGTCGTTGATCTGTGTGCTGTTAAAGGCTTTTAATACTTCAAGCAAACCACAAATGGAGGGATTTTGAGCGAATACCCCACCGTCTATAAGTGGATACCTTGTATTGGATATCGAGTATATTTCGGCAACAGGAAAGAAGGTTGGGGCTGCTGAAGTCGCTTTGCAGACATCCTTTAAATAAAAATCCCGCGCTTCGCCATGTGTGATTGCCTTTTGTTGCCTAAAAAAATGATTTTTACGTAGCTCAATGTTATAGGCCGTGATAATGCAGGGTTTGATGAGATGACTTAATCTTGCGTTTTGAAAATATTTGTCTAATACATTCGATAAGGGAGTAGATGAGTACAATTCACTAACTAGACCAAATCCACCCAAAAAGCGACGCCATTTGGAGGTATTGAAGATCTCCGTTCCATGATTTACGAATAAATTTAAGGCATCACGTGCGGAAAACTTTGGATGGGTAGGATCACCCTCCGCAGGATATAATAAGATACTTGTTAGAATTCCACCACTGCTTGTGCCGGCAATAAAGTCAAAATAAGAGGCAATTCGTGCATTGGGATCCATTGTGTGTTTTTGTAGTTTCTCTTCTAGAGCCACCAGTACCATCGCAGGAATGATTCCTCGAATACCGCCACCATCCAGCGCAAGAATATTCTTCATATGCAAAGATTAATTAATTCACGATATGTAAATATAAAAAATGTTTACAATTGGCAGCGTTCTTTTACTGACAAGATCGCTGTCATAATACGCTTTAATATCATTGCTTCTCTTTAATGGGTGATCGCTAGTGACCTGCTTAATACTATCTTCATACCAAATCCTGAATTAATAAGGATTTAGCAGAATTTTATCAAGGTATTAACAGGGGTATAGCAGGGATATTACCCCTGCTATACCCCTGTTAACCCCCTGTAATACCCCTGTTATTATGCTGTTAATATAGGAGTTGATATGAAACTGATATGAAGTTGGTATAAACTTAAAGGCTACATAAAGCATCCGTATGATTTATGGATTTGACGGGCAGCTGCAAACATTTCACAAATCCATTTTAAACAAAAAAGCTGCCTCAGATTTTACTGAGACAGCTTTTTTGTTTAAAATGGATAAAACTTAATTGAACCAAGCAAATACTTCGTCTTTACTAGGCATTGCTATTTCTAGTTTTAATTTTTTACGCATGCCACCGAGATCATTAAAAACCTTATTAGGGTTAGCTTCTTTTAATGCTTCGATGGTTGTAAAGCCCATTTTTTGTAATGCGGGTACCCAAGCGGCAGGAATACCTTGCTCTTCATAATCCTTCACATCGGCAACTTTCGTTACTTTTTCAGGACGCATCTGCGGGAAGAACAATACTTCTTGGATAGAAGCATTATTTGTAAGGAACATAATCAGGCGGTCCATACCTATTCCTAAACCGGAAGTAGGCGGCATACCATATTCTAAAGAGCGCAAGAAATCCTGGTCAATAAACATGGCTTCATCATCACCCTTTTCTGAAAGTTTCAATTGATCTTCAAAGCGTTCGCGTTGATCAATTGGGTCATTCAATTCGGAGTAAGCATTGGCAATCTCTTTTCCACAGACCATTAACTCGAAACGTTCTGTTAAATCTGGATTATCGCGATGTTTCTTCGTCAAAGGAGACATCTCTTTTGGATAATCAGTGATGAACGTTGGTTGGATGTAATTACCTTCACATTTCGCACCAAAGATCTCGTCGATCAACTTGCCTTTCCCCATTGTTTCGTTAACGTCGATGCCCATCCCTTTTGCCGCTACACGGATTTCTTCTTCGGTTTTGCCGGTGATATCAAATCCAGTAAATTCTTTGATGGAATCGGTCATCGAGATACGCTTATATGGCGCTCTGAAATCAATTTGATGTTCGCCAAAAGTTGCTTCTGTGGTGCCGTTTACAGCAAGTGCACAGTGTTCCAGAAGGCGTTCTGTGAAATTCATCATCCAGTTGTAGTCTTTATAAGCCACATAGATTTCCATGGCCGTAAATTCTGGATTATGGGTACGATCCATTCCTTCGTTACGGAAGTTTTTGGAAAATTCGTATACCCCATCAAAACCACCTACGATCAATCTTTTTAAATAAAGTTCATTTGCAATACGAAGGTATAATGGAATATCCAATGCATTGTGGTGGGTGATAAACGGACGTGCTGCGGCACCTCCGGGAATAGACTGTAAAACGGGTGTTTCTACTTCCATATAGCCGGCGTCGTTAAAAAATTGACGCATGGCATTAAAAAGTTTGGTGCGTTTGACAAATATATCTTTGTTAGCAGGGTTTACAATTAGGTCAACATAACGCATTCTGTACCGTTGCTCCGGATCGGTAAAGGCATCGAATGTTTTGCCTTCAGCGGATTTAACCACTGGAAGGGGACGCAAGGACTTGGATAATACGGTAAGTTCCTCCACGTGTACTGCAATAGCTTCAGTCTGTGTCGTGAAAACATATCCTTTGACACCTACAATATCGCCAATATCCAATAGTTTTTTGAAAACAACATTGTAGAGATCTTTATTCTCATCAGGGCATACGTCATCACGCTTGATATAAGCTTGAATACGACCGGTAGAATCTTGAATTTCAAAAAATGAAGCACTTCCCATCACGCGGCGGCTCATAATGCGTCCGGCAATGGTAATGTTCTTATAATTCAATTTATCTCTATCGTAGTTTTCTAAAATATCGGCAGCATGTGCATTGACGACAAATTCATTTGCTGGAAAAGGCTCGATTCCCATATCCAACAACGATTGCATCGCCTGTCTTCTAAGTTGTTCCTGTTCGGATAATACAGTACTCATTCGGTCTGAATAATATTTAAAATGTGAAAATCATGCAAAAATAGCCATTTTTTTCAATTCTTTTTATTGATTTTTTTTCGAAAGTAATGTAGCGAAATGGAAACAGGGACCGTTAGGAGAATAAAAATAGTTAAATAGTGATATTAAGCGGGGACATTCGACTATTTGATTTTAAGTTTTATAATTTTATTTTCGTTATTTGAAGCTTAATATTTAAATAGTTTAAGTGGGAATTATTCAGTCATATTTTTATAATAAGAAGCTATCATCTTTACATGATGCCTTGGAGCGTTGTTTGCGAAATCGCGAGGACGGGAAGGCTTTCGTCTATAAAAAATATTATGGCTATCTCATGGCGATTATCATCCGTTATGTCAAGCAGGATGTCGATGCAGAGGAACTTGTAAATGAGAGCTTTGTTCGCATTTTTCGGAAATTGGAGTCCTTCAATAAGGATATTGACGATGAGAACCTCGAGAAATCGTTTCGGGCGTGGATCGGTCGAATCGCTGCAAATATCTCGATTGACTTTTTGCGGAGTAAGAAGCAGCTGTATTCCGTTGAAGATATGGCGGAAGGGGATATGCATACGCCATCGGTGCAATTGGATAGCCGGCTGGAGGTAAACGAAATTTTGAGCCTATTGGAGCAGCTCCCCGAAATTCAGAAAACTATTTTTAATCTCTATGAAATAGAAGGGTATTCGCATGATGAAATTGCCCAAATGCTAAATATACCGGATAGTACTTCGCGTACGTACTTGACAAGGGCAAAGCAAAAACTGAGAAAATTATACTTGGACTATACTGGTGTAGTGCAAGAAATAAGATAAATAGTGTTGTTACAATGGAAGGCAATAAGAAAAAAGAATTGATAGAAGAAATCATTGGGCAATTAAAAGACCATGAACTACCTTATCGGGAAGGTTCCTGGGAAAAATTTGCATCAAAGTATGAGGTAACAACACCGCCTTCTTCCGCTTGGAAATATTGGAGTGCGGCTGCCGCTGTACTTTTATGTTTTGGTGTGGGCTATTGGGGTTTGAAAAATAATTCTACAGTAGTTCCATCTTCACCTGTTTTAACGCAGCATAAAGAAAATGACGATGTTCCCGTCGACCATAATGATTTAAAAGAATCTCTTCAACGTTCGTTGTCTGAAGTGATTGGAGAACAGAGCCTGAGCACACAGGAGCTCCTACGGGATAGGCCGTTTACTTATTCGAAAGTGGAGAGCCTCCCTGCAGATGACAGTCAAAAAGAACGGTTTGATTTATTTGGCGGAAAAGCAGTTAGCGGAAATAATATTCGTATATCAAATAATCTTGCCGCTTTAGGGGCAGGGCAGACCATGCAATTGCGAAATAGTACACGATCAGCACAGATCAATCTGGATGATCCTACAGTTACTGCTTCGTCCGCTATCATGGCAGGAACGAAGTCTGGTGCGCCATCCAATTCAACTGTGGCATCAACGAATTCAAATACCCCATCTTATACACAAACGCAGCGTGAAGCCGCACGTCTTTCTGCCCTCTATGCGGAGCAACAAGGAAACCGGAAGAACAGTATCGTCTTAAAAGATAGGGATAATCTTGATAGCAAATGGGAGTTGGGAGCATTTGTTTCACCGGCTTCTACCTCAGAGAGTATTACGCTTGGGGGAGGAGTTGCCTTAGCTTATAATGTTTCGAGTAAGATTAGTATTCGATCGGGAGCTGCTATCCAGCATTATGGTGCTGTCTCAGGAAACACGCCTATCACACCGGCCATGGGATCCAACTCTTTTGTCGCCAATTCACCAAATTACCTTTCGCAACCTAACAGCTTGAGTAATCCTTTTGTAATGCGTACTGCTGATGCAAAAGAGGCTAAAAGTAACGAGCGGGTTTCAGGTAAAATCTTAACTGTGGATATTCCTGTGGATGTTCGTTATGCGATCAGTAAAAATTTCTATACCTCAGTAGGGGTTTCCTATGTCGGTGTATTGGATCAGGAACGTGCTACGATTTATGAAACCAACAATACAGAATATAAGCAAAAATCCACAGACAAGAATGTGGACGATAAGAAGGTAAACGGTTTTGTTAATTTTTCAGTCGGACGAAAACAGAAAGTTGGCAAACTTTCCATCTCTGTAGAACCTTATTATAAATTGCCAGTCGGGGGCTTGCGGTCCTCTGATCTGAATTATAGCAATGGAGGGGTGAAAATTATCACAAGCTTCTAGTAAAACAAAGCGTTATAAAAAATAAATACAAACCCTTCGGAATGGAATGGTTCGCAAAGAAACCGAGGGAATCAAGAATAAAGGAGGCCCCCGAATTTACCATTCGAGGGCTTCTTTGTATCGTTACTTAGATTTGCCTATAGCTCATCGACGCGTACCCAGCCCATTCCAGCGGCTTTAGCACCTTCAACACCTGGAATCCCATCTTCGTAGACTAAACATTTTTCGGGAGCGATGTTCAACTGTGAAGCTGCAAGGAGGAACGGTTGTGGGGACGGTTTACCCTCTGGAGTATCTCCGGCACAAACTAACGTTTCAAGATCTTCCCATACACCGATAGTATTCAGCGTCATGGACAAGGTTGTCCTTGTTCCGCCAGAGACGGCTGCAATATGTTTTTTACCTTTTTGGTACTTCAAATGCTCAACAACATAATCGACCGGTTTTGTTTTAAAAACATATTCATCTCTAAATATCGTAGACTTAAGTGTGGAGAATTCCTCGTGGTCAAAGTCAACACCATAGCGTTTGCTGATTTCCGCAGCAACGGCCACCGTAGGCCAGCCGGCGGTTTCATCAATGAGATTGACATCAAGCTCAACACCATACTGTTTGGCGGCAGCTTTATAGGCCTGCTTATGGGCATCCATGTTGTCCGCCAATGTGCCATCGACATCAAATAATAAGGCGTCATAGGATTCGGCAAGAAGATTTAGTAGTTCAAATTTGCGTTGTGATTCAGGTGACATATGCTTTTAGATCGTATGTGGTAAAATTAGAAATTATAATTGGAAGCGCAAAAAAGCAAGCGGCCTTTCTTTCGTCGGAAAGAAAGGCCGCTTAAGCGTACTATTGTAATTAGTGCCGCATACTGCAAACCGTTGTTTGCTTAGTGTGCACTTAAGTTTTTCGCTTTTTCTTCATCGAAATTAGCTTCTAATTCAGCTAATTTTTTCTTACCATATGCCATACGTGTAATCACGACGAATAGCACTGGAACGATAAAGATAGCAAGGAGTGTTGCTGCAGTCATACCGCCAAATACTGTCCAACCGATGGTTTGGCGAGAAATTGCTCCAGCTCCATGCGATAACATCAATGGAATGATACCTAAGATAAAGGCAAAAGATGTCATGATGATCGGACGTAAACGTAATTTTACGGCATCCAATGTCGCCTCATAGAGATTCATCCCGATATCAACCCGTTCTTTCGCAAATTCTACGATTAGGATCGCATTCTTAGCCGCAAGACCAATGATCGTCACCAAACCAATTTGCGCATAGATGTTATTGTCCAACGTAGGGATTAAAGTTAGCGTCAATATAGCCCCAAATACACCTAAAGGAACCGACAATAAAATGGAGAACGGAACTGACCAGCTTTCGTATAATGCTGCTAATAACAAAAATACAAATAGGATACAGAGCGCAAAAATTTGAATAGTCTTAGACCCAGATTGCATTTCTTGAAGAGACAGACCTGAGAATTGATAATCAAAACCTTCTGGTAATGTTTGTGCGGCTACTTCCTGCAGCGCTTTCAATGCATCACCTGAGGAATAACCGGGTGCCGAGCTACCATTTATTTCGATACTTCTAAAGATGTTGTAGTGGTTGATGATAGAAGGCATCGTCGTCAATTCATATTTCACCAAGGTACCCACTGGTACAGGGTTTCCAGAAATATTATTGACATATAATTTGTTGATGTCTTCAATATTCATACGATATGGTATATCAGCTTGAGTAACGACACGGTAACTACGACCGTACTTTGTAAAGTCGTTTACATAACTACTTCCCAGATAGGCAGATATTGTCGAATAAATACTTGAAATTGGTACACCCATACGTTTAGCCTGTTCACGATTTACTTCCAATTTATAGTTTGGAGAATTCGTGTTAAACATCGTATAAGCCATTCCAATTTCAGGACGTTGATTGGCTGCCATTAAGAATTTGCCCACTGTAGCTTCGAAGTCTTTGATATTGACAGTTTGCAAATCCTGAACTTGCATAGAAAAACCGCCTGAAGTACCCAGACCTGGAATTGCAGGAGGTGTTACCGCAAGTACTCTTGCTTTTGTATACCCCATGTATTTACCCATGATCATACCTGCAATGTCGTTTGCTGTACGCGTACGCGTTTCCCAAGGTTTTAGCGACACAAACACTGTTGCACCATTGGATTTGAACGCACGGTTCAGGATATTGATACCAGAGATCGCGGTAACATACTTGATTTCAGGAAAAGTCTTATGTAGATCGGCTTCAATCTCTTTAAGGACTTCATTTGTACGTGCAGAAGAAGAACCCTCTGGCAGCGTAATACCTGCGAAAAATGCGCCACCATCCTCGGAAGGGATGAATCCTGTTGGCTTGGTTGTAAACATCCAGCCTGTTCCGATAAAAATGCATAGCAGGATAATCAATACAAGTGGTGCCTTTTTAATAGCCTGTTTTACACCCCTGGAGTATCTGATGGTTACTTTTTCAAACCATACGTTAAATTTGTAGAAGAACTTGTTCAATCCTTTTGCTCCCTCGTGTACAGCGGTGGGTTTCAATAAAATGGAACATAAAGCAGGTGTTAAAGAAAGGGCAATAAATGCTGACAACATAACAGAGACAGCGATCGTGATGGCAAATTGTTGGTACAACTTACCTACCATCCCAGGGATAAAACCTACAGGAACGAATACTGCGGCCAAAATTAATGCAATTGCAATAACCGGAGCCGTGATATCGCCCATGGCGCGACGTGTCGCTTCTTTTGCATCCAGCTTATAATGGTCGATATAGTGTTGTACGGCTTCGACCACAACGATGGCGTCATCCACCACAATACCAATGGCGAGTACAAAAGCAAGCATGGTTAAGTTGTTGACCGAAAAACCAAACATCAGGAAGAAGATGAAGGTACCGATTATGGACACCGGAATTGCTAGTACGGGGATTAATGTTGCTCTCCAGCTTTGAAGGAAGAAAAATACCACTACCGTTACTAAAATCAATGCTTCAACCAAGGTATGAATTACCGAAGATATCGACGCATTTACCACAGATACTGTTTCGTAACTGATGGTATAATCGACGTCGGTTGGGAAGGACTGTTTCAATTTTTCCAGAGCAGTGACAATACCTTCTGCAGACTCTACGGCATTTCCTCCCGGCGTCTGGTTAATCATCATCGCAGATGAGGTCATGCCATTGACGGTAGATGATGTACCATAATTGAATTGACCTAATTCAACACGTGCAACATCCTTTAAAAGTACGATAGATCCATCTTTGTTGGTCTTAACAACGATATTTTCAAAGTCCTCTGGGTTTGAGAGGTCACTATCCGTAATAACTGGATATTCAAACACCGTTGACGACTCTTGTGGGCGCCCTCCAACACTACCCCCTGGTATACGGGAGTTTTGTTCGGCAATCGCTGTAGATACATCAGCAGGTGTCATGCTTAGGTTAGCTAATTTGTTGGCATCTAACCATACCCGCATGGAGAATGGCTGTCCAAATGCTGTTACATCACCGACACCTTTAACACGCAATAATGCATCTTTAACGTATAAGTTGTTGTAATTGGCCAAGAAATTCTCATCCCTGGTTCCTTTTGGTGAGGTCAGGGCAACCAACATCAGGATATCGTTATTGGCTTTACGGGTTGTAATCCCTAAACGACGTACAGCTTCTGGTAGGGCTGGTTCAGCAATTCCCACACGGTTTTGCACGTCCAGGGTTGCTATATCAATGTCAGTACCTACTTCAAATGTAACAGTAATTGTTGCTTGACCATTTGAAGTACTATTGGATGACATATAAATCATGCCAGGTGTACCGTTGATCTGACTCTCAATGAGTGTAGTCACAGTTTGTTCAACCGTCTGTGCATCTGCACCAGTATAATTGGCTGTAACCGTTACTGTTGGAGGTGCAATAGAAGGATACTGGCTAATTGGCAGCGTGGATACCGCAATAATTCCGATGATTGAAATCAATATCGAAATAACGATTGCGGTAACTGGCCTCTTAATAAATACTTCTGAAATCATTCTATATCTTTTAGATTCTCTTTAAAAAATTAATGCTGTTATTTTCCTTGAGGTGCGCCTTTTGCCGCTTGTTGGGCAGCAGTGGCAGCGTCGACAACTTTAACACCATTTTGGACGTTCATGGCACCATCGACAATGATTTTTTCACCATCTTTGACACCTTCTTTGATAACAATTTTATCTCCGGCTTTAATCCCTAATTTTACCTGACGGATTTCAGCTTTGCTGCTATCATTAACAGCATATAGATTGAATACACCAAGCTGTTCAAAGATCGCTTTGTAAGGCACTACAACTTCTTCCGTTGCCGAAGTTGAAGAAACATTCATGGTGATATTCATACCAGCTCTAAGTGCATTGGAATTGTTTGGAAATGTTGCTCTCACTTTAATCGTCCCTGTTGCCGGGTCTACTGCACGGTCGATGGTTGTAATCGTTCCTTTCCCTTCATAAGTACTTCCATCTGGCAAAAGCAAAGAAAGGTCTGAAGAGGAATGGCTGTTCTGTAATTTGGTGAATTTAGCAATGTCCTTTTCATTTACCTGAAATTCAACAGCAATTGGGCTTGTTGAAGATAAAGTATTCAATAGGGTAGTTCCTGGATTGACCAAAGCACCTAAACGTACTTGCGATATACCTACAGTTCCCGCAAATGGTGCGCGTATCGTAGAGCGTGACAAGTTAGTATTAGCCGTAACCAATGCTGCACGAGCAGATTCTACCTGTGCTTGTGAAGAAGCTACTGCAGACACTGCATTATCAAAAACTTGTTTAGCGATGGCATCCTTATCTGCCAACGTTTGGTACCGAGCCAAATCTCTTTTTTGGCGGTCAAGGTCAGTTTGTGCGATCCGTAAGCTCGCTTTAGCTTGTTGCACCGCCGCACTGTAACGTGTGCCGTCAATTTCATATAATGCTTGTCCTTTAGAGACCACAGCACCGTCTGAAACATATATTTTAGTAATATAACCGCTTACTTCTGCAAATAAGTCTGCTTCGTTCAACGGTTTGACTGTTGCTGGGTAACTTATTGTTCCCGTAACAATCTCATGCGATGCTACGCCAAAGGTTACAGGAACAACTTTTTCAGCCTGAGCCTGTGCTGCGCCTTGCTTTTTTGCATCTTTATTTCCACAAGAGGTCCATACTAAAGCCGTCCCAAGGAAGAAAGCGAATAATAATTGTCTTTTATTCATGATTTGTATTAGTTTCCGTTTGAATTGATTAATTAGTTTGGATCGCCCCAACCGCTTTTTGAACATCCAATTTACTTGATAATAGTGCATAAAGGGAGTTCAAATAATTAAGTTGTGTTGTTTTGAGATCAGTTTCTGCTGTCATTAGATCGAGGTAAGTCTTAATACCTTCATCATACTGAAGCTTGATTGTGTCGTACACCTCTTTGGAAAGATCCACATTTTCTTTTGCTGTTTTCCAATCGTTTAAGTTTGCATTATAGGTCGCCTTAGCGAGCGAGTATTCTGTATTTATGCTATTTTCCAAATTCTTGATATCCCAGTCAATTCTTTCTTCTTGTAACTTCGATTTATTAATTTGTTTTTTCCGTTTAAAGCCGTCAAAAATTGAAAAAGATAGGTTTAATCCAGCGACAGAACCCGGGAAGTTATCGGAGTATAGCTTGCTGAATTTGTCATTTCGATAATTGAAAGCATAATTATAGAAAGCGCTCACGCTTGGCAAATACGTCCATTTATAATATTGTGTACTCAGCTGTTGAATCTTTTTTGATGTTTCCAATTGTTGGAATTCAATACGATTGGAAACATTCATCCCGGCAGTTGTGTCTAACAAAATCTCTGATTCCATACTGCTGTTGTCAAAAGAAAGCGTCAAATTTTGACTTTTATCCAAAGCTAGCAGTTGTTTCAGGTACTCGTATTTATATTTGCGTAATTCCACTGTTCGCTTCTCGTCTGCGTTTGAATTTGCTAAGGCAATTTGCGCTCTTTTGTAGTCTGTCTTATCAACTAAGCCTACATCATATTGCGATTTTGCATCTTTTAATTGTTTCTGTAGCCGAGCGATATTTTCACGGACAATCTTAATTTGTTCTTCTGAAGTTAAGATATCGTAATACGCTTTACTGACTTCCACAACTGCAGTTATTTTTTTGTTCTCCGTATTTTGCTTATTACCCAAGCGTACTAGAGCTGCCGCTTTTTTCGCCTGCATTAACTCAGGGTTTAGGATTTGTTGGTCGGCTTGAAGGGTTAGTGCACTGGCATTATTCTGTCCCATTTTGATGTTATTCCCTCCAATATTTGCCAATGGAACAATCACATTATAGTTATAACTTCCTTTCAGTCCCAATTGTGGGTACCAACCTGAAAGGGAGATGTCTATATCCTTCTCACCAATGGTCTCATCCAGTTGTGCTTGTTTTACAGCTATTTGATTGCGTAAAGCGTAATCGATTAGTTGCTGAAGTGTTGCATTTGCCGGCAAGTTTTCCGATTGCTGTTGTGCAAATCCTGTATTACTCAAAAGCGACAGGGCCGCCAAGGAATAAACGATTTTATTAAACTTCATATATGTAATTAATTATTTTTTTCTCTAATAATAGCCCCATCCCAGATAATCTCAACCAATTCTTGCATGTTTTCTTCCGAAAATTTAAGATCTTTAAATTTGATGCTATGGACTGTGGATAATGCTACCCCAATATAACTTGCCACCAAAAGGTGTACATCAACCTGTTTCAAAATTTTTCGATCAATACCTTCCTGTAGGAAATCAACAACTTTGTTTTGGCCTCCGACAGGTTCTTGTATTTCGGTTTTGTTTTTTTCGTAATAAGGTGATGAGAAAAACTGTTCAAAAAAGCTGAAGATCGGTCCGTTTTCTAAATAAAACTTGACAAAGTTGCGCCACACATAAAAAAAAGACGCTTTGTAATCAAAGTCCTCTTTGATGCCGTCAAAAATGTAATCGTTCAGTAGCGAGCGACAATGTTTGAAGAGCGCAAAAATCAAATCATCTTTAGAAGGGAAATAGTGATATATTGTCCCTATTGCTACGTCAGATTCCTGGGCAATTTTGCTCATCGGCGTCCCGTGGAAACCGTTTGTGTGTATCAGTTTAAGTGTGGCAGCAAAGACAGCTGCAATTTTTTCATTAAAATTCATCAATCGAACGTTCATTCGGTTGCAAAATTAGTGATTAATTTGGAAGCAAACTGTCAAATTATTGTTATAAATCAATAAATGCTAAAACAATTTGGACCAATAATACAATAAGGAAAAAAGATTTAAATTGTTTTGGTTTTGGGTAATTATTTTTTAGCAACTGAACTTAAGGAAGCTAGTGCGAGCATGCCACTAAAAAAGGGACTTTTAAAGTCCCTTTTTTAGTGGCAGTTTTTCAACTGTTTTTCTACATCAGCTAACGAAAATATCTCTTTCCTCTTATTAATCTTTGTATTGATATAGGTCAGAACATAGGCGATATCAATAGCCGAAAGATTTGAGGCCGGCATGGTATTATTGAATTTCTTTCCTGCGACTTCCAGTTCTCCTGTGGATCCATACTTGATCATGCAGGCCAGCTTTTGGTGATTTTTATCCAAAAAGTTGGTATCCGTAAGCGGGGGATATAGATTTCCTAATCCTTCGCCCTTTTCGCCATGACAATTCTGGCAATGTGTGATATATACTTTTTGCCCATTTACGCTGTATTGTGCCGTCTTGATATCAACTTCATTTTGACAGCCGATCAGTGCCAGCAACAGGCAGCCAATCGTAAAACAGGCCTTGAGGATCGTACGCATATTAATTTTTAGCTTCGTTCAGTAGCATCGGCAGGTCATTCATTAGCTTTTTAACCTGCTCATCATTTGTCCCATCATAAGCGCCACGGATGCGTTTATCCTGATCAATCAAGACAAGATAGCCTTGGTGGTCGTAGCCTCCGGGGGCATTTTTATCCTCCGCTGTATAGACAAGGTATTGGTTGGCTATGCCATATATGTCGGCTTTTGTACCAGACACAAATTGCCAGTGATCATTGCTAACGCCCAGTTTGTTTGCGTAATCTTTCAACACATAGGGTTGGTCATATTTGAAATCTATGCTGTGGGACAAAAAACGGACGGCATCGTTGTCTTTATATTGCGTGTAGATTTTCAATAGATTACGGTTCATTGTTGGGCAGATGCTCGGACAATGGGTGAAAAAGAAGTTGGCAATATAAACTTTGCCCTCAAAATCTTTGTCTGTGATCATCACACTATCCTGATTTAAAAATTTAAACGCGGGAATAGTATGATAGACAGTATCTACGACTTGTTTTCCATCAATGTTTTTTTCGACGGCCTCTCGTTCGCCATAAATCGGCAAACTCGATTGACTTGTGTTTTTACAAGAAAATAAACCAAGCAATATGCCTGTTGCACAACAAAGTTTAATTATAGATTTCATCTGTTTTTATTCTTTCGTTATCAATTCACCCGCGGGGGTATTTAATTCTGCTACAAGCTACAGATTTCCAAAACTGTTTCTTTAGAAATTTTTTAATTTCTCTTGGCTTTCTTTAGAAACTGTGTCAAATATTTTCTTCATATCTGATACCTTTTGCAGTTCAACTTCAAAATATTTAACATCGGTGCTATCTGGTGTATATGCTTTCATCCAGTCCATCATATGATCCGTTGCACTTTCCAGATTTGCTTTTAATATACCAAGTTCTTTTCTTGTAGCTGTGGTATCTAGGTCTGCCTTGGCTGCTTTAATTGTTTTTAGGTTATTGAGAATAGAGTCGATTTTGACTGCATCGCGGTCAAAATGGGCGATCTGAGGCATGATTTCATCATGAATTTTAATTGTTGAATCCTGTAAAGCCTTTACATTATTTGTGCCGGTGGTTCCACATGCCGCTATTGCCAAGGATGCGATAGCCATGAAAGCGATTTTGTTCATGTTTCTATTTTTTTGGTAATTGGACAAAGATATCAATTTCTTATTGCCCGAGCTTTTGATTTCTATCCGGGAATGTAAAATTCAAGTCACGAATGTAGGTTTCACAATGCACTACAGCGCATAGCTCATCATTTTTATCCTTGATTTCCAAACTCAGGTTTTTTACGATTTTACCTTTTGTGCGTATAGTCTGCGTGCATTCTGCCAGCAGTTCATCCGAAAGCTGCACCGAATAGCCTACGCTGGTCTTGCCCGGTTTTTTGAAATCTATTTTTGATGATTTGAGCCAGGCAATGGTTTTTTTAAAGCCAGTTTTTTGAAGGTACTGATCAATCAGGATCGGAAATATAGGATCCGCCGCCGCAAAGATGGTTCCGCCAAACAGGGTTCTATTGGTATTGATATTGAATGGGGTCTTGTAAATTTTTACCTCAGCTCCTTTGAAGCCAGGACTGATTTTTTTTACCCAGATTCCCTGGAATAAAAAAGGTGGGTAAAAGCGCAAGAGCCATGTTAATGCACGCGGACTGTATCTCATCTTGCAAAAATAAAACAATGTAGCGGATTATTTTCTGAAATCTTGGTTTTCTTCGTTCACTATGGTATTTTTACGGCATCAAAAAACCTAAAATGTCAACATTAAAAGATAAACAGGCTGAGAGCAAGAACGTGTGGTTATTGGTGACAATAGCTTCGTTGGGATATTTTGTCGATATCTACGATCTCATTATTTTCTCCATTGTCCGCATTCAATCCTTTACGGATATTGGCGTGCCGGTAAAGGAAATGCGGGTAAAAGGCGAATTTGTACTTAATATGCAAATGGGCGGTTTGCTCTTGGGCGGAGTTATCTGGGGGATTATCGGTGACAAATTCGGGCGTTTAAAGGTTTTGTTTGGCTCTATTCTCCTGTATTCATTAGCGAATATTGCAAATGGTTTTGTACACGATGTCATGCAATATGGCATTATCCGGTTTATAGCGGGCATTGGCCTGGCTGGCGAACTGGGAGCGGGGATCACCTTGGTTTCAGAAAGTATGCATAAGTCAAAACGTGGTTATGGAACAATGCTGGTGGCCAGTGTCGGGGTATTGGGTGCTATTCTTGCCTATTTTGTTTCCGAAGAATTCAATTGGCGCACGGCCTATTTTGTCGGTGGGGGAATGGGCTTATTATTATTGCTCTTGCGTGTTGGTTCCTTTGAATCCGGATTATTTAAGGAACAAGATAAAAAGGATGTTCCCAAAGGCGACTTTAGGATGCTTTTTACGAATAAAGCACGGTTGAAACGCTATCTCAATTGCCTCTGTATCGGCCTGCCAATTTGGTTTGTGGTCGGCGTATTGGTCACGCAGGCACCAGAGATTGGAAAGGCATTAGGAGCATCTCAAACGCTGAGTGCAGGTAAAGGGGTAATGTTTACGTATATAGGTATTTCTATAGGAGATGTTTTGGCAGGAATATTTGCGCAGATTTTAAAATCACGTAAAAAAGTGGTTTTTATCTGTCAATTGTTAATTATCGCCAGTTCGTTATGGTATCTTTTGAGTACTGGAATTACAGCCAATAAGTTTTTGATTTTAGCATTTATTATGGGACTTGGGGTAGGGTACTGGGCCACCTTTGTGACGATCTCTGCGGAGCAATTTGGTACAAACTTGCGGGCCACTGTAGCAACGACAGCTCCTAATTTCGTTCGGGGAGCTCTGATTCCATCAACGATGTTGTATGGCCTTTTAGTAGATTTTTTCGGTATTGTGCCAGCAGCAATTACGATGGTATTACTGCTTTCTGGTATTGCTATATATTCCCTCACGCAACTTGAAGAGAGCTTTGACAAAGACCTCAACTATCTCGAGGAATAAAGTGCCGGGCCTGAACAGGCTATTTTTTTCGGCCGGGACATTTTTTGCAACGTTTTCCTTCTTTGTATTTTTTGCAGCATTTTTTGAAACAGACGCAGGAAAAATCAGAAAAAGGATTCATTGCGGCACTTCTAAATTGAAATGGGCTTGCTTTGCCCTCGCCCTCACACAGTTCCACAAAGGATTCAATAACTTCGTTCATGGTACAAAGTTACTATTTGTTTAAAATAGTTCTAAATAAAAAATAATGTTTTTACATTTTTTTGATTAGGTTCTCAATCACTTTTGGAAAATGTTGATGCTCCAATTGCTGACCTTTAAACTTAATGACATCCAGGGTGTCATTGGGATCAACCTTAAACTTGGCTTGATAAATAATTTCGCCTTCATCAAAATGCTCATTAGCAAAATGAATCGTGATGCCATGCTCTTCTTCCTTATTGGCTAAGACAGCTTTATGTACATGGTCTCCGTACATGCCTTTACCGCCATATTTAGGTAGGAGAGCAGGGTGGATATTGATGATCTGATTTGGATAAGCTCTTAAAAGATTGTTTGGCACGAGCCATAGGAAGCCGGCCAAAACGATTAAATCAATATTTAAATTTTTGAGAATATTAACAATATTGTCTGTGTTGTAAAATTCATTGCGATCGAATATATGTGCTGGAATTTCAAAGTTATCAGCGCGTTGAATAACGTAAGCATCAGGATTGTTGGACAGGATCAAAGCAACCTCAGCTTCGTCTGAGTATTTGAAATGTTCCATTATTTTTTGAGCATTGGATCCTGAACCTGAAGCAAAGATGGCAATTCGTTTTTTCACGATTAATGAGTGTTAATAGATTTGATCGATTTAAAAATTAGTCCAAACTTACACAATTTTTGTAAAAAAACTAAAATTTTGACGAATAGAACCCTATTTTTAAGTATTATTGATTGGAATTAATTGAATATTCATAGTCAGTTTAAAATTCTTTAACATGAAATTACTCTGCTCTCTTTTTTTTGCCTGCACGTTTTTTGGTTTTAACCCCTTGTTCGCTCAGGCGCCAAAAACAATGCCGGCATTTACATTTGATGAGGTCTATCGGCAAGGTAAGTTCAGTTCGGACCAATTGCCTAAAACAGGCTATATCGTGCTGGATTTTTATGATCCAGGCTGTGGGCATTGCCAAAAGATGGGAGCGGGCATCGCACAGAATTTACAGAAGCTCAAAAACGTTAGTTTTTATTTTATCTCGATGAACGATAAGGCTTATGTGGATGGATTTATTAATATGCATGCCAAAGCACTGAAGGGGGCGGCCAACGTGAAATTTTTGTATGATGGTGGAACGCAGTTTATTGAAAAATTTAACCCGAGTAATTATCCCTCCCTTTATATTTATGATGCAAAAACCAAAACCTTGCTGCAACATCTTGATGGTGAAGATGATGTGAAAAAATTGCTCAAAGCCGTAGGAGTTTCAAATTAAACAAGACCTATCCATAAAACAAAAGCCCTGCGAATCAAGCGGGGCTTTTGTTTTATGGGCAATCGGGCATTATTGTTCCTGTTTATTGATAAAGACGAATTGTCCATCGAAGACATCCAACTGTATAATCGAATCGCGGCTTATTTTGCCGGATAAGATTTCTTTGGAAAGTTCATTCAGAATACGTTTCTGAATGACACGTTTCAATGGTCTGGCTCCATAGATCGGATCATAGCCGAGCTGTGCCAGCCAGTCCAACGCATCGTCTGAGGCTGTAATATAAATATTTTGTTCAGCCAATTGTTTTTGGACATGCGCAAATTGGAGTCTGACAATATCAGCGATTTCATCTCTGCTCAATGGTGTAAACATAATCACCTCGTCGATTCGGTTCAAGAATTCTGGTCGGATCGACTGTTTAAGTAGATCAAAGACCTCAGTGCGTGTTTTTGCAATGATCTCCTCTTTGTTGTCATCATCCAAATGACTAAAATTCTCTTGGATAATATGTGAACCCGTATTGGAGGTCATGATTATGATTGTATTCTTAAAATTAACCGTACGACCTTTGTTGTCCGTAAGGTGGCCATCATCTAATACCTGTAGCAAGATGTTAAATACATCCGGATGTGCTTTTTCTATTTCGTCGAGTAATACAACCGAATAAGGGTGTCTACGTACGGCTTCTGTGAGCTGACCGCCTTCATCGTAACCGACATATCCCGGAGGAGCACCGATCAAACGGGAGACAGCATGTCTCTCCTGATATTCCGACATGTCGATACGCACCATGGATTGCTCATCATCGAAGAGGAATTCGGCTAGCGCTTTTGCGAGCTCCGTTTTCCCGACCCCTGTTGTGCCGAGAAAAATGAATGAACCTATAGGGCGCTTCGCATCGTTCAGTCCAGCTCTTGAGCGACGGATCGCGTCTGAAATGGCTTCAATGGCCTCGTTTTGACCCGCTACCCGTTTGTGGAGCTCTTCTTCCAGATTCAGGAGTTTTTCACGTTCAGACTGAATCATTTTGCTGACGGGGATACCTGTCCATTTGGCAACAACATCGGCGATATCTTCTGAGGTCACCTCTTCTTTGAGCATCCGCTTGCTTTCTTGTTTTTCGGCAAGCTCAGCTTTGAGTTTCTCCACTTTTTCCTGCGCTTCTTTGATTCGTCCATAGCGTAGTTCAGCTACCTTACCGTAATCACCGGAACGTTCCGCCTGTTCAGCTTCAAGCTTATAGTTTTCGATGTTTTCAATTTCTTGGTTTACATTGTCGACTAAACTTTTCTCTTCCTGCCAAGAAGCACGCAGTGTATCGCGTTCGGCAGATAGGTTGGCAATGCTTTCTGACAATTCCTGCACCTTCTTATCGTCATTTTCACGTTTTAATGCCTCCCGTTCGATCTCCAGCTGCATGATACGACGTTCCAATTCATCGACGGCTTCCGGCACGGAATCCATCTCCAGGCGCAATTTAGATGCTGCTTCGTCGATTAGGTCGATTGCTTTGTCCGGTAAAAAGCGGTCTGAAATATAGCGTTGTGACAGTTCCACTGCGGCGATGATCGACTCATCGAGGATCCGCACTTTATGGTGTGTTTCATAACGTTCTTTTAATCCCCGAAGAATGGAAATGGCATCCTGAGTGTCCGGCTCTTCCACCATGACTTTTTGGAATCTACGTTCCAAAGCTTTATCCTTTTCAAAGTATTTTTGATATTCATTGAGTGTAGTGGCTCCAATGGCACGCAGTTCACCTCTGGCCAAGGCCGGTTTCAAAATGTTTGCAGCATCCATTGCGCCCTCACCGCCACCGGCACCGACCAAGGTATGGATTTCATCTATGAATAGGATGATCTCGCCATTGGAATCAGTTACTTCTTTGACAACAGCCTTTAAACGTTCCTCAAATTCACCTTTGTATTTGGCTCCGGCGACTAGGGCACCCATATCCAAGGAAAAAACAATTTTGGATTTGAGGTTTTCCGGTGCATCGCCTTTAATGATTCGATAGGCAATTCCTTCAGCGATAGCTGTTTTACCGACACCGGGCTCACCAACGAGTATGGGGTTGTTTTTTGTGCGTCGTGAAAGAATCTGCATGACACGTCTGATTTCCTCGTCCCGACCGATGACCGGATCAAGCTTACCGGATTCAGCATATTCGTTTAGATTACGGGCATACTTACCTAATGCGTTATAAGTCGCTTCTGCATTTTGGTCGGTCACACGGCTGTTGCCACGCAGTTCTTTGATGGCTGTCTTTAGATCTTTTTCAGTCACCCCTTGCGATTTCAATAGGGAGGATGTCTGGTCCAAAGTGGCCAGTATGCCCAATAGCAAATGCTCAACGGATACAAACTCGTCGTTGAATTCTTTGAGATAGCCCTGCGCTTTTTGTAGCGCGTTGTTGGCACCACTGCTGAGATAGATATTGCTTCCGCTTACCTTTGGGAAACTCTCGATTTGCTTGTCAAGCTCAGTGCCAAGGTAAGTAATGTTGACGTTCAATTTCTTTAATAAATGGCTGACAACATTTTCATCTACAGTAAGTAATGCTTTTAGTATATGTGCCGTTTCAATTGCCTGTTGCTGATTTCCAGCTGCAATCTCCGAAGCTTTTTGTATTGCTTCCTGGGCTTTGATTGTGTAATTGTTAAAGTTCATGCTCTACTAATTAAAGTTCTGTTGATATGCATCAGGTATAACAATTGAAATGCCATTCAGGTTTTACGGGATATTTCGGAAAAAATGACATTAATATTTATTGAATCATGACAAATTTTCAGGATGCAAAAATAATGATGTTGATTTTTAATTATTTGGGCTGCTAAGGGCAAAAATTATTTCAGCAGACTTGTATTTTTGATTTAGGCTTTCGATATTTGCAGCATCTTAAAACGGAAAGCCGTTTTAAAGATTGAAAAGAAGTTAACGCCTCTTTAGCTCAGCTGGTAGAGCAACTGACTTGTAATCAGTAGGTCATTGGTTCGATCCCGATAAGAGGCTCTTTGAGCGACACTCATTAAAATTCATTTAAAAGGCCTCTTTAGCTCAGCTGGTAGAGCAACTGACTTGTAATCAGTAGGTCATTGGTTCGATCCCGATAAGAGGCTCAAAAAATCCCCAGGAATTATCCTGGGGATTTTTTGTTTTTAATCCAGACTTAGCTTGGCAGCTATTGCTATTTTTTTCGGTATATCGGTATTGTCCATTTTCTGATTGAACAGTTCAGCGCCCACGCCAATGGCGTAGACGGGCGCATAGGCTGCCGAATGGTTGTTGGAAGCCCAGGCTACTGAGCCCATGCGGTTCAGTATGGCGATACTTAAAGCGGCGATTTTGTCATCACTTGCATATAGACTTTTTGCTGTCTCATTTTGATGATCGACAAAGCTTCGCTGAAAGGCCTCTTTTAGCATTTTGTCGTCATCTGTATTTACCTTTATCTGATTATACAGCCCTGTTTGTGCCGAAAGTAAGTTTTTTAGATCATCCCAGGAAGCATTTGCTTTACTTTTGCGCAGATTACCGATTTCATTAGACAGTTCGGCATGCGATAATTTTTGATTTGCCAGCAATTTAGTTTTTAATGTCGAGCTGCCGTTGCCGATACCCAATCCGCCTGTCTCGTGGTCCGCTGTCACGACAATAAGCGTTTCATTGGGATGCTGCTTATAGAATTCAAAGACCAGTTCCGCAGCAGAATTAAAGTCCAGCACTTCCCGGATGGTGGTAGCAGCATCATTTGCATGGCAGGCCCAGTCTATTTTTCCGCCTTCGACCATTAAAAAGAAACCATTTTTGTTATTCAGTTCCAGCGATTGGATAGCTGCTGCAGTAATATCGACGAGCTTTAGGTCAGTGGGCTTTTGATCTATAGCATATTTTAACGCATCAGTTGCCGTTCCCTCGGTGTTCATGAGGATAATTTTATCAGATTTGCGCGGGTATTGCGTATAGGCATCTTTTCCCTTCAAAACCTGGTATCCTGCTTTTTCGAATAGTGGAAAAAGGGACGGTACCGTCCTTTTGTCAAAGCTTGTTTCAGGTTTTAAGAAATTGGATCCGCCGAAGAAGTCAAAATTGGAGCTGATAATTTCTTTTCCGATTTCGTAGTACATATCACGGTCAGGCTGATGGGCATAAAACGATGCTGGCGTGGCATGGTCAATGCTTACACTAGTGATGATGCCGACTTTTTTTCCCTTTTCTTTGGCTGCATAAGCGATACTTTTATAGGGTACTGTTCCTGTGCTATCCATCCCGATAACACCATTCTTTGTTTTTTTACCTACAGCAAGTGCAGTACCACCGGCTCCGGAATCGGTAACCCCGTTGGATTGTGAATGTGTTGAAGCAAAGCCAACATGGGGGAATTGAGTAAACACGAGCGGTACGGTACTATTTTTTTGCTGGGTTTCGGCGCGGTGTATTTCAGTCAGGTTGACTTGATTGAGGCCCATTCCATCACCGATCAGGTAAAAGATATATTTTGCCTCTTGGCTGAAAGCCGGAAATACCTGGATAAAGGCAAAGAGAAGGAGGAATAAAAAGTGTTTTTTCATTAGCGTGATAAATAATAATAAATGACCGCAAATTAACAAGTCAGCATTAGCTAATTGTTAATTCATTATTATGAATGCTCTTTATGCAGCCCCTCAGATGTGGCAGTTACTGCTGATTTGCTGTTTCTGCTAATTGTTTGATGTCTTTTACGGAGATGATGTTGACGGATTCTCTACAGTTGCGAATAGCCTGCAGCATCGCCGAGGCTACGCGGGCAACAGGAAGGGCTTCGTAAGCCTTGAAAAGGCCAATGCGATTAAAGGCTTTTAATGCACTTATGCCAATCTTTTCACCTACACGATCTGTGTTTGGACGGATTAAACCGCCGGGTTGTACAATAATAAGCTTGCCAAAATCAAGTGCCTTAATATGTTGTTCTAAGCTTCCTTTCATTCGATTATAGAAAATTTTAGATCCAGCGTCAGCATTGACTGCCGACAGCAATACAAAACAAGGGATTTCATTTTTCTTGGCCAAAGCTGCAAATTGTAGATTGAGATCATGGTCCACGCTCCACTGGGCGTCTTTGCTGCCCGCATCTTTGGCTGTTGTGCCAAGGCAGGAGATCGCGACATCGCCCCGAATATGCTGTTCAAATTCCTGTAGCTTGTTGAAATCCACAATAATCTGTTGTAATTTAGGCTGTTCGTCAAATGTCTTGCGACGTAGGAGGACGATAATTTCGGTGAATTCCGCTGACTTCAATAAATCTTGCACAAGTATTCTTCCGGTTGCGCCAGATCCGCCAATTAAGACTGCTCTCATATTGTTCGTTTTTTTGTTCCACACCAAATGATGCACAGGTAATCCTGTTCATCATCGTGATATTGTTACTGTTACTAAGCCTAGATTTATACCGGAAACTTAATCTTTATAGTTTGGTTTCCCGGGAGTGAAGCGTACGATGGATTGATCCAGTCGCAGGGTATCGGCTACAGTGATCAGGTCTTCCTCAACAATAAAGTTTTGATCAATGGATGTTTTTATTGTTGTAAAATCTTCTTGATCGGCGTCTTGAAAATAGAGGAGGGATTGGATGGTTGATACCGCTACGAGTTCGAGTAATTCGTCTTCACCTTCATAGCCAACATAGAAAAAATCTGCCATAATTATGCAATTTGGTTTCATACGAATATACCTTATTTAATCTTAAATCAGTTATTTTAGCCATAAAAACTTAAGAAAGAAGTCTATGTTTTAATCAAATGCTGGATTTTAATTTTCTTGTGGAGTAGCTTTATTTCCCTGACAAAAATGCCTTATATTTGAAATGATTATTTAGTGTAAATATTAACAATAAGATTATATAAAGATGGATAAAGAGCAGATACAAAATTGGTTGGACAATGGATACGATATACTGCATCATGGTAGGCCGGTTAAAGTTGAGGGCGATTTGTGGGATTATATAGATGGATTGGGAAGTTATGAAAACGTGTATGTATTGCGGGAATTAATTTATTGGACAGAAGAAGAGCTGGCAAATATCGGTAAGTAATAATAAGGTCCTGAATCCATTGTTGTTGCTGTAGATTCAAGACCAGTTGCACGAGCAGTGGTTGTTAAAGGATAATATTGCGTTTAAAAGCGCAACCCAATTCGATGAGCGAATCTGTTTTAGCGATGCCGGGAATATTGTCAATTTTTTCATAAAGCAACTGGCGCATATGCTCATGGTTTTTGGCAATAATCTTAATGTATAAGGTGTAATTTCCCGTGATGTAATAACATTCCGTTACTTCAGGTATTTTTTTTAATTCTGCAATGATACGGCCTGAGTCATGATCTTTTTCAAGGCTCAACCCCGTAAAAGCCCCCCAGTCATAACCCAATCTTTTTTCATCCAATACAGGTTTTATGCCGGTCAATATACCTTGTTCCATTAAGCGATTAATCCGTTGATGGATCATGGTATTGGATACACCCAATGCAGTAGCAATTGCGGAATAGGCCATTCGGCCATCTGCATCCAGGTATTTTAAAATCTGAAGGTCAAATTCATCTATGCCGTTCATTGTTATGTAGGGTTAAAAGTTAATTTTAATATTTTAACGCTAATTTAGTGTTAAATTACATTGTTTTGTGTTAAAAATAGTAAAAATTGTATATTTGTTATTATTTGAAAATAAAATCCAAATTATGAGTATGGTATCTAAACAAGGAAATAGCGCGGCATTCGTGGCCAAGGAAGAAAAATATGGAGCACATAATTATCATCCTTTACCGGTTGTACTGGAACGAGCAGCTGGTGTTATGGTTTGGGATGTTGACGGTAAATCTTATTTTGATTTTCTATCCGCCTATTCAGCGGTCAATCAAGGACATTGCCATCCACGGATTATTGCTGCATTGACGGACCAAGCCCAAAAGTTAACCTTGACCTCACGTGCTTTCTACAACAATAAATTAGGCGATTTTGAAGAAATGATCTGCAAGTTGTTCGGATTCGATAAAGCTTTGGTCATGAATTCTGGTGTAGAGGCTGTTGAAACGGCGATGAAGCTCTGTCGTAAGTGGGCGTATCAAGTGAAGGGTGTTGCACAGAACCAAGCTAAAATAGTTTTTGCCAAAGATAATTTTCATGGACGTACCATTTCGGTGATATCTGCTTCAAACGATACGACCGCGACCAGTGATTTTGGCCCTTTTGTGGAAGGGATTGCATTGGTACCTTACAATGATATCGAAGCATTGGAAGTATTGTTCAAACAGGATAAAAATATTGCCGGATTTATTGTGGAGCCCATTCAGGGCGAAGCAGGTATTGTGGTTCCGGATGCGGATTATCTAAAACGTGTGCGCCAGTTGTGTACGAGCTATAATGTGCTTTTTATTGCAGATGAAATTCAGACAGGTATCGCGCGAACCGGAAGCATGTTGGCATCTTATGCCATTGACGATGTAGACAGCGAAAGCAAGCCGGATGTATTGATCTTGGGTAAGGCCCTATCCGGAGGTGTATTGCCCGTATCTGCGGTGTTGGCAGACGATGCGATTATGTTATGTATCAAACCCGGTGAGCATGGCTCTACCTATGGCGGTAATCCTTTGGCTTGTGCAGTGGCTATGGAGGCATTGCAGGTCGTACTGGATGAAGATCTGATCAGGAATGCACGTCAGATGGGCGATCTATTTCTGGAAGGATTACAGAAGATTGCCGCTAAATTGGATATCATTACCGAGGTTAGGGGTAAAGGACTATTGACCGCCATTGTGATCAATGCCAGTGAAGAAAGTGACCTGGCCTGGAATATTTGCCTGGAATTTAAGGAGAATGGTCTGCTGGCAAAACCTACCCACGGCAACAAAATTCGTTTGGCTCCACCTTTGGTTATAACCGAAAGCCAGATCAACAGCTGTCTGGAGATAATCGAGCGATCGTTGACTAATGTGACCACACGATGAAGAAAATGATTGAATTGATCAAAAACAGGTCAGATATCGGTGCAGGTACCAGAGGTTCTGATTTAGGCATTGATGCCATTGAGATTGCGGCAATCAACAAAGGGAGTCAGTACTTTATCAATTATCCTTTTGTGGATGTGCCTACCCGAAATAGCTCCATTTATCAAAATGATAATCACCCTTTTGGTAAACATATTCAGCAGATTTACGAGCAATGTAAGCAAGTGGCCTCAACCGTTGAGGATAGTCTTTCAGCGGGTAATTTCCCGCTGGTATTTTCGGGTGACCATTCTTCGGCAATGGGCACAATCAGTGGAATCAAATCGGCCTACCCAGATAAGAAAATGGGGGTGATCTGGGTTGATGCCCATGCAGATATTCATTCACCCTATACAACACCTTCCGGCAATATGCATGGGATGCCTTTGGCGGCCATGTTGAATGAAGATAATTTGTCTTGTAAAATCAATGAAATTGATCAATCAACGCAGGAATTCTGGAATAAGCTGAAACGTATTGCTGGTCCGGCCGAGAAGATACAGCCCGCGAATTTAATCTATTTTGGCGTTCGGGATACGGAGGAACCCGAGGATCTGCTGATTGAGCGTTTAGGTATAAAAAATTACCGCGTCGAAGAAATTCGTCAGCGGGGCATTGATGATTGTGTCGCTGAGGCATTGACCAATTTGAGGGACTGCGATATGATTTATATTTCCTTCGATGTGGATAGTATGGATAGTGAACTGATTTCAGACGGTACAGGGACTCCGGTTCCCAAAGGCTTTATGCCGAAGGAAATCGTTCTGATATTGGAAGAAATCATCCGTTCGGGAAAAGTTACCTGTTTGGAGATTGTTGAGGTAAATCCCTTGCTGGACAATAAAGGAAATAAGATGGCCGAGGTCGCTTTTGATATTTTAGAACGGATAACACCTTTGATTGAGCTTAAATCTGGGTATTGATCCGAAGCACGACTTTGTTGCGATCGATCGCTTAAGCGAGTCGCTACGTCAGCTATATGTTGACTGCAATTAAGCAAAAGGTTCTGTATTGCGCCAGCTTTAATATTTAACAAATCAAAAGGGGGGCGATGCCCCTTTTTCGTTTGTGGTAGGGGCTTCGTTGCTGACAAGGTATGTCCAACATGAGCGATTGAAGGCTGTTTCTTTGCTTATTCTTNNAAGAATAAGCAAAGAAACAGCAAACCAAGTCCCTAGAAAGCCCGAAGGAGGTGCGAAGAAATGGCCTAAAAACGGCAAAGGATAGGCAAAGAAACGGTAAAGAATAGGCAAAGAATAAGCAGAGAAATACCAAAGAAAAAGTGTGCTCTGTCTTATCCTGAGGTTGCGATGTAGTCTGTTCTTTGCACCATATTAAGTTTAATCGGATTTAATATTCTCTTAACATGTTTCCGCTTAAATTTGCAGGGCGATTATTTACTGCAAAAATGAGGATTTCTAATAACATTATATTTTCGGTTGTCTTTCTGGGGCAACTGCTTTTGTCACAGTTGGCTACGGCGCAAGTGGATTCATTTAAGGAAATCCGGATATTGAGTCAAAATTATCCAGATTCAGCGATTACCTTAGTGAAAAAACAATATGCAAAAGCCGTTAATGACCGTGATTTAATGCTTCAGGGAAATTGTTTACAGGCGATCGGCTGGTTGTGTGTCAATCAGGGGCATTACGCTCAGGCACAGGATTATTATTTCCAGGCGGACCGTATCTACACGCAGATCAATGCAAAGCAATCACTGGCATCTAACTGGACAGATATTGGCGAACTCAATATTTTCAATAAACAGCATCATGTCGCGAAAGAATACTTTAACAAGGCCCTGCACGCATTCAAAAGTGAAAAAGACCGAAATGGTGAAGCTTCAGTCTTGGGGAATATCGGGCATCTTTTTGAAAAAGAGGGACATTACGATTCGGCCTTTGTCTATCAAAAGCAGGCTTTGGCGATCTATCGTGAACAGACGAACCGCAACGGTGAAGCCAAGATTCATGAAAACCTGGGCAGCATCTACGAGGATCTGGGCAAATATGACAGTGCTTATGCGCATTTCGAAAAGGCGAGAAATTTGTATGAGCAAACGCAGGACAATTATGGAAAGATTGTGGTCATCAATAACATGGGGGATATCTTTCGAAAAACAAATAAATATCCTGAAAGTATTCAATTGACCCAACTTGCTTTTCGCTTAGCTGAAAACCTTGGCGATGTCTATCAGATGGCATCAACGACAAAAGACCTCAGTAAAACATACGCTTTAAGCGGACAGGTGGATAGTGCTTATTTCTACGCAGAACGGAGCCGAAAACTGGTACTGGAACTATACAGTGTGGATGGGGCCCGCCATACGGCTTTTTTTCAGGCACTGTATGATATGAACCAAAAGGCGGAGGAAATAGAGAAATTGCAGACCAGCAAACGGATGAATTCCATCTTGTTATTGGGTACGATACTCGTATTGATTTTATTAAGTATACTTTCCTACGTACTCTATAGCCGGCAAAAAATTAAGATCAAAACCCAGATTGCCGAATCACGGAAGCAGGAAGCCGAGCGCGAATTGGCTGAAATAGCGCTCAAAAACCAACTATTGGAAGATAAGCAACTCAAACAGGAGCTGACCCTGAAGGAAAAAGAACTGACCTCACATACGCTTAACCTTATCCGTAGCAATCAATTTCTGGAGGAGCTACGGGACGAGCTAAAAGCCCTGGTCAAAGATGATCGAAGGGATCAGAAGAAACCTATGCAGCGCATGGTACAACAAATCAATGAGCACATTACACAGGGCATTCATTGGAAAGAATTCATGGGTACATTTGAGCGTGTGCATCATAGTTTCTTTGAAAAATTGATCAAGCTGTTTCCCGATCTGACCGCCGCTGATATGCGCCTGATCGCATTGCTGAAAATCAATCTCAATAATACCGATATCGCAATCCTTCTGGGGATCTCCCAGGATAGCCTTCGGGTGGCCAGACACCGCTTAAGGAAAAAACTAAAATTGGAACAGAGCGAGGATCTTGCGGGGTACCTGCTCCGTATTTCATAATTTCTTAACATAAGGGTAACTGAATTTTAATGGCGTTTATTTTTGATGTAAATGTCTTTATTTCAGATTTTTAGTATCTGTTGTTTCCCTCTCGTCTAGTCTAGGTTTTGGCTTGCTTCTTTCTTGTAACACCAAAGATTTTGTGAATCTGTTGCAGGCTTTCATATTTGTGGCAACAATCAAAGATTCATAATAATCTATTAAAAATGAAAAATGTTTTAACGGTATTGCTTGCCTCCAGCATTTCGATCAGCGCCGCTTATGCGACCAAGATCAAGGGGAAAGTCCTGGATGGACAAACAGGGGAGGCCATTGTCGGTGCTACCGTGTTCCTCGAACAAAGTGGTCTGTCAACTAGGACGCAACTGGATGGTTCATTTGAATTCAAAGGACTATCAGCAGGTAGGGATAAAGTACATATCAGACATATGGCTTATGCCGAACTGGTCCAGGAAATTGAGGTAAAAAAGGAAAATACTCCTTATTTTACGTTTCAGCTTACCTCGAGCGAGCAGACCTTAATGGAGGTAACGATCAAAGGACAGCGCAACGGTGGTGATGATGATCCAAGCGCCCGCCGACTGGAAAAGAATGCTTCACAGATCATGAATGTGGTATCGGCCAGGGCAATAGAGATCTCGCCGGATATTACGGTGGCAAATGTTGTTCAACGTGTTTCGGGCGTCTCAATCGAACGTAATTCAAATGGCGAGGGACAGTATGCAATTTTAAGGGGAATGGACAAACGCTATAATACGACTTTGGTCAATGGCGTGAAAGTACCCAGTCCGGACAATAAATACCGCTACGTACCTTTGGATCTATTCCCTTCCGATATGTTGGAACGATTGGAAGTCTACAAATCGCTGACACCAAATATGGAGGCAGATGCCATCGGTGGTGTCGTGAATATGGTGATGAAATCCGCACCGCGTAAACTATTCTTTCAGGCCAATTTGGCCACAGGTTACAGCCAGCGGTATTTTAACCGCGATTTTGGCAGCTTCTCCAGCGGAGCTGTTTCATCAAAGTCGCCCTATGAACTGCATGGAAAAAATTACAATGCCACCGCCGCTGATTTTGATAAGGGCACATTGGGCTATACGTATAAGAAACCGATACCGGATCTTGTTGGTAATTTGACGGTTGGGAACCGTTACCTAAATGATAGGTTGGGAGTAATATTGGGGCTGAGCTACCAAAATCTTTACCGTGGCAGTCATTCCATTTTTTACAAATCTTCGGTCAATAATACCAATCCGAATGCGATCATCACCGAAAAGAGTGACCGGCAATACGATGAGCAGCAACAGCGCCTGGGTGTGCACAACAAGATAGACTACCGATTCAATGCCAATCATCGGCTGAGTTTTTACCAGATGTACGTGAACCTGAATAATCTGCAATTGCGCGATGCGGTCAATACAATTTATAATGGACAGTATGATCCAAGTATCGGCAAGTCTGAACTGACTTATGTGACCCGGACCAGAAAGACGGAGCAGCAGATTTACAATGGTAATCTACAGGGAGATCATCATTTTTTGGATAACCGCCTGAACTTCCGCTGGTCCGGGGTGCTGTCATCTGCCCGTAATGAAGTGCCGCAGAATACGACAATTAGTTTGGATGGTATCGAAGAGAATTTTCAACGCAGACGGACTTCGTTGGTCAATAGGTCTCCGGTGACTTATCGCTGGGAGCGGAATACGGACGATGACCGTGCCGGATATTGGGATCTTGCGTATAAGGTGCCGTTGGCGGCAAACAAACTGGAACTGTCGACCGGTGGCTTGTATCGCGACAAACAACGGAGCAGTTTCTATAACAATTACAATCTGTCTCCAATAGCAAGTGAAGCGAAGCACCAATATGGGGTGGATTTTCAGGACTATACGGGTTTGAATCTCACGGTTAGCAATCCGACGGGTGCTGTGCGGAACCCGCTGACCTATGATGCCAGCGAGAAAACCACCGCTGCCTACGGGATGTTCAACTACGAGAATGACAAAATTCAAATGATCGGTGGTATACGGATGGAGCACACTAATCAGGGGTATAAATTGTTATTTCCGGATGGTGAAGAAAGACCGGAGGGCTCCCGGACCTATACCGAATGGTTGCCTAGTTTGACCATGAAATATCACCTGGATAGTAAGCAGCAGCTTCATGGGGCATATTATCGTGCATTAAACCGCCCGGGTTTCTATGAGGTGGTGCCATCGCGGGTATTAAATGAAGAATTCTGGGAACGTGGAAATGCGGATTTGAAACATGCACTAGCGGATAATTTTGACTTACGTTATGAGCTATTTCCGGAGCCCTCATCGCAATTTCTTGCCGGACTATTCTATAAGAGGATTAAAAACCCGATCGAATATACCTTTCAGCCCGATGAAATTCGGGGGCAGGACGTGTACTATATGCCGGGTAATTTTGGAACGGCAAACAATTTTGGTGTAGAGCTGGATTATATTAAATATATCCAAAAATTCGGTGTTAAAGCCAATTATACGTATACCCATTCACGGATCACCACACCGAAGAAATCGCGGGTAATCAATGAGGTCACACAGGATCTGGATCCAATCCTGGTGGATCAGACACGGCCTCTTCATGGGCAGGCAGCACATATTGCCAATCTGTCTTTGCTTTATAAGGATGCAAACAGGGGTTGGGAAGGACAGTTGGCCGGATCTTATACGGGCTCACGGATCAATTCGGTATCGGAATTTTTAAACGCTGATTTATGGCAGAAAGGGTTTATCCAGCTGGATGCTTCCATCGAGAAGAAATTCAAAGCGGGCTGGGCGGTTTTTGCCAAAGCGAATAACCTGTTGAACACGCCCATGGAACTTTACGTAAAGGGGACAAATCCAGAAAATGATAAGATCGCCGAAAAAATAGTGGAAGGCGGCAACACGCTTATCCGGAAGGATTTATACGGTCAGAACTATATTCTTGGTTTACGTTATTCTTTTAAGAAATAAGCGTCTGCGCGGACTGTTTACGAGAAATAATCCCATTGATTTTAAACAAAGAACATGCCATCTGAACGATGGCAGAAAAAATATTTACAGATGAAAAATAACTTTATTATACTGCTCATTTCCCTTGCGATGGTAGGGTTGACGGCTTGTGAGAAAGCAAATAGCGATGTGGACACCTCCGATGCCAATGGTAGTGCGATCGGTGAGGTAGCAGGCATATGGAGCAAAGGTACCGTGCAGCGTATCACGGGGGATATCATTATTCCCGAGGGAAAGTCGCTGACTATTGAGGAAGGTGTAACGGTACTGATGGATCCGGCCAATAAGCCTGAGATAGTTGTACTGGGCAACCTGTATGTGCTGGGTACAGCCGAGAGTCCCGTGAAGTTTACGGTGGAAGATTCTTACAAAACCAAAGAAAATGAATTTGGAAAACTTTGGGGCGGTATTTTAGCGGCGCCAAGCTGTAAGGAACTGGTTTTGGATAATACGTATTTAGAATATGGTGGTGCGGTTACCTCGGATGCATCGACTTCGGTGAAGATGAGGCTGTACAAACAGAAAGCGGGGGAAGCGCTGCCTGCTTTGTGGTTTTCCAATGTCGAAGGTAAATTGATTGTTCAAAATACTACGATCAGTCATTTTTATGAAGACTGTACTTATATTGAAGGGGGCAAGATTATCTTCGCCAATAACCGGTTCTTTTCGAATGGGGTAACCGGGGGTGAAGCGATGAATTTTAAATCGGGCTCTCTGGCAGACGTAGCTTTCAACTTGATATACAGTGTCAATACCAATGCATTGAAGCTGTCCAATTCTGGCGACCGCACGCCGCAAGCGCATATCTTCATTTATAACAACAGCATGCTTAATACCGGTTGGCGTAGGCCAACAGCCAAAGGAGGATCCATCTGGCTAGAAGCTTCGGTAAAAGCAGAGATCCATAACAATATTTTTGCCAATACGCGGTTTGGCGTTAAACGTGATGCCAAAAATCCGGAAGATAGCCGTTCGGTTTCGAGCAACAATTGGTATTATGGCTATGATCAATTGACGGTGGACCAATTTCAGGTCGGAAAGAATGATATCGTAGGCGGCACCAATGATGTCAGAGGTAAAACCGCTGGCGAGAACAATCCTAAGTTTACAGCCTACCCCTTAGAGACTTCGGTCAATAATTATGTATTTGATGCAGCCTGGGATTTCCATCTACAAGGCAATTCACCGGCATTAAAAGCAGGTACATCTGCTTTTAAGCCTCATTTTAGCGATGGCTTGGTGCTATCCAATGGTTTATCGTATTCCTCGCCAAAGCCCGCGGCTTATGTCGGTGCTTTTGGCACTAAATTTTAATTAACACAATAACATGACAACTTTAAAAACAACACTATTTTTTTGTTTGGCAGCCTCAACACTCGTGCAGGTCGCCTGTAATAACCCTCAGCCCGGTACTTCCGCAACGGATACGATCAAACCGGCCATAGTTACAGAAGCAGTACGCTATGATTCCGATGATCCTGCGGTCTGGATCAATAAGACCGATCCCGGCAAGAGTCTGGTCATTGCTACGGACAAAGATGCGGATGGTGCTTTATTTGTGTACGATTTACAGGGTAAAATTGTCAAGGATAAGGTCGTTTCTAATCTGAAACGACCCAATAATGTGGATATCGCTTATGGATTGCTTTTGGGCGGCAAACCTGTTGATATCGCTGTTACGACCGAACGTATGACCCATAAGTTACGAGTGTTCTCGTTGCCGGACATGAAACCAATCGACGGGGGAGGATTGGATATGTTTGTAGACGAGACCGAACCGGAATTCAGGGATCTGATGGGGATTGCACTTTACACATCACCGAAAGGTGAAATCTATGCGATTGTGGGCCGCAAAAATGGTCCTAAAGAAGGGTATTTAGGTCAGTATTTATTGGAAGATAATGGTGCTGGCGCCGTGAAAGCGACCTTTGTCCGTAAGTTTGGTTCATTTAGTGGGAAGAAAGAAATTGAAGCCATCGCTGTGGACAATGAACTGGGCTATATCTATTATTCAGACGAGCAGGTAGGGGTAAAGCAGTATTATGCAGATCCGGGGAAGGGAAATCAGCAGTTGGCCCTTTTTGCGACCGAAGGTTTTAAAGAAGATCATGAAGGTATTTCCATTTATAAGCTGACGGATAGCACGGGCTATATATTGGTCTCTGATCAAGGGGCCAACCGCTTTCAGATTTTTAGCCGTGAGGGAACAAAGGCGAACCCATTTGAACATAGCCATTTGAAGACAGTGCCTGTTATGGCCACGCAAAGTGATGGTTCGGAGGTCGTGTCTTCCCGTCTGAATGATACCTTTCCACATGGCTTATTTGTGGCCATGAGCGATGATAAAACTTTCCATTATTACCGTTGGGAGGATATTGCTGGACAACAACTGAAAAGTAAATAACCATCAAAGAAGACTGACGGTGTATGAAGTAACAGTGGTATAATTGATGTACCGCTGTTACTTTTTTATGAATAATACACCATGACTGTGATTTTCTTAACGAACAGCACTCGAATGCACCTGATCAAAAGTAGGTTGCGTTGAAACAGCTGTGCGCTTAATATTGCTTTCATTTATGCTTTCGTTGAATTTTAATCCGAATGTAGTTTCTCTTTTGTCATGAGCTCCGTTAGAATATCGTGTAAAATCCTTTAAATGGATAGAATTTTGTATCTTTATTCGGTTTGTACCCGTTTGGAAAGAAGGCAAGAGGGGAATTGGAGGTACAAGTTGTTTCCTGATCTTTCCAAGGTAAAAATGCAACTGAACTCCATAGTGGCAAACAATTCGGATAAATAAGAAGATAAATTTTTATTAAATATTGTAAATGATGAGTAAGGTTAAGATACTGTTGGTTGAGGATCACATGGTCGTACGTAATGGTATTAAATTGTTATTGGAGTCTCAGGAAGGTTTTGATGTCATCGGAGAGGCTTCGAATGGCAATGAAGCTCTGCAACTTTTAGATAATCAATTGTTGCCCGATATTATCTTAACAGATATCAGTATGGATCATATGGACGGGATGGAGCTGTTGCGCCTGATCAAGTCGAGGTATCCCTCCATTAAGGTGGTCATTCTTTCTATGTTGAACCAGATCCATTATGTTGTTGAGGGATTTGCACTTGGTCTTTCTGGATATCTGCTCAAAAATGTAGACTATAACGAACTTCTTTTTGGCCTTAATCATGTCGCTAATGGGGGGAAATATGTAAGTGAAGAGATTAGTATGGCGCTGCTTGACCAAGTCATATCGGGAGAAAATTATCTGGGTTTATCAAACCGTTCGCTACCAGACTTTGATATCAGTGAGCGTGAGCTTGAGGTATTGAAATTAATCGCTGACGGCTTCACGAATGTAGAAATTGCGGACAAGATCTTTTTGAGCAAGCGTACAATCGAAGGACACCGACAAAGTTTGATCGAAAAAATGAAGGTGAAAAATACAGCTGAGCTGGTCAAAGTTGCATTCCAGTCCGGTATTTTAAAATAATGCTGTCAATTTCTGCACAGCTAGTTTTTATTTTGCAATAGGTGATCTGTTTTTTTTCTTGCTATTGATGACAAGGAGGGTCGACCCCAGGAGAATAAAGGGGATACTTAACAGCTGGCCCATATTTATGAACAGGGAGTTTTCAAAATCTTCCTGATTGATTTTTAGGAATTCGTCCAAAAAGCGGAAGGAAAATAAAAGGATTAACAGCATTGCAAAACAGTTGCCGATGTTATTTTTAAGAATCGGTTTTGTCCAGAGGTGATTCATTAACAGAAACAGCAACACACAAAACATCGCTTCATACAGTTGTGCGGGATGACGGGGTATTTGGTCAATAGAAGTGAAGACAAAAGCCCAGGGGAGATCTGTCGGTGTGCCTATCATTTCCGAGTTCATCAGGTTTCCCAGGCGGATACAGGCGCCAGCGATGGGGACAACCAGTGCAATTCGATCGGCTACCCAGAGAAAAGGAAGCTTCTGCTTCCTTGCGAATAGAAAAATAGCAACTAGGATACCAATTCCCCCGCCATGACTAGCCAAGCCTCCTTCCCATATCGCAAAGATCTTTAAGGGATTGCTGAGATAATACGATGGGTCATAAAACAAAATATGACCCAGGCGTGCCCCAATAATTGTGCCCACTACAATATAAATACTCAGCTGATCCAGAAATTCGGCCGGACGACCCTCTTTTTTTAACCTGGACCATAGTATTCTGTAGCATAAAACTATTCCCAGCAACCAGAATAATCCATACCAACGGATGGGATGATTGATGATCGGTATACTGAAGATATCACTGCTGACATCCCAAGAGATGAAAGTTAATAGGATACTGTTTGTCATCAGGGCTAATGTTTTGAGTTTTTGTAATTAGTATATGGTGGCAGCCATTTGTTACAGAAAATCGTTAAAATAAATCCAGTCGCAGCATTATTCATTCAGAAAACAGATCGTTCAAGACGAATATTGATAGGATAGATGCGATTATTAATTCGTCTATTTTATCTTTTTGCGATCCAGTATGTTTGTTTGTAAATAAGACAGCATGACGAAATTCCCTTTTTATAAACAACCGGATTCAAAAGATTGTGGCCCTACCTGTTTAAGGATAATCAGCAAGTATTATGGTAAAATATTACCACTACCGATGCTCCGGGATCTTTGCGGTACCACAAGAGAAGGTTCTAGTTTGCTGGGGTTGAGCCGGGCAGCTGAAACAATTGGATTTAAGACCCTTGCTGTAAAAATAGATTTTGAAACGCTCGTGAATGAAGTGCCGTTGCCCTGTGTGGTATTTTGGATGGAACAGCATTATGTGGTGCTGTATAAAATTGAGAAAAAGCACAATGATTATAAGCTCTATGCTTCGGATCCTGCTTTCGGGTTAATCACTTATTCAAAATCGGAATTTTTAAAGTACTGGATCGGGGAGAAAGCCGAGGAACCTACTGAAGAAGGTATTGTATTGGTACTAGAGACGACAGCCCGCTTTATGGATCATGAAGAAAAGGAAGAAAAGGGACATTCGATTTCAAAATTTTTAAAACATTATCTCCGTAAATATAGCGCCTTTATGGTACAATTGGCTTTCGGTTTGATCGCGGGGAGCCTGTTGGCGCTGGTTTTTCCATTTCTTACCCAAAGTATCGTGGATGTTGGAATTCAAAATCAGGATATTAACTTTATCTACCTGGTTTTATTTGCCCAGATTATGCTTTATTTAGGCCAAATGGGTATTGAAGCGATCAGAGGCTGGATATTACTTCATCTATCATCAAGGATCAATATATCAATTGTATCTGACTTTTTTATCAAGTTAATGCGCTTGCCCATGAGTTTCTTTGACTCTCGCGTCACAGCTGATATCATGCAACGTATTTCGGATCATAATCGTATCGAACAGCTGTTGACAAACAATTCATTACAGACCTTATTTTCTCTGATCAATTTTATAATTTTTGGTGTTGTCTTATTAATCTATAATTATAAGCTATTCCTACTATTTTCCATTGGTGCGACCCTATACTTATTTTGGATTTCTTTCTTCCTGAAAAAAAGAAGGGAAATAGACTATAAGCAGTTTTCACAGCTGGCGGAGGAGCAGGGGCAAGTTCTGGAATTGATCAACGGCATGCAAGAGATCAAAATGAACAATGCTGAAACCAACAAACGCTGGCAATGGGAAGGTGTGCAAATCAAAGTGTTCCGCCTTAAGGTCAAAGCACTAAAATTGGAACAGATACAGACCATTGGTGGGAATGTGATCAACCAGTTAAAGGATATCTTAATTAGTTTCGCCGCCGCAAAATTAGTAGTGGATGGCCAGTTGACCTTGGGTATGATGCTCTCAGTACAGTATATTATTGGGCAATTAAACAGCCCCTTGATTCAGCTGATGAATTTTATGCGTCAGTTTCAAGACGCCAAGATCGCCCTGGAACGGCTCAATGAAATCCATGATAAAGATGATGAAGAAAATGTAGATGGCCATTATCAAAAAGATATTCCCGAGGAAAATATTTCTATTGAAAATCTCACATTTAGCTACAAGGGAACAGACAAAGCTATTTTTGAACAACTAAACCTGATTATTCCTTATAAAAAGACTACCGCCATAGTAGGTGCCAGTGGCAGTGGGAAAAGCACCTTGATGAAATTGTTGCTAAAATCCTATTCACCCGATTTTGGCAGTATTAAAATTGGTAAAGTGGATATGCAACATATATCACCTCGCATCTGGCGGGACAATTGTGGTGTAGTTATGCAAGACGGTTATATTTTTAATGATAGTATTGCAGCCAATATCGCTTTAGGATCAGATGAAATTAATAAAGAGCGTCTGCGCGATGCGGTTCAAATCGCAAATATCAAAGACTTTATTGAGGCTTTGCCCACCAGTTACAATACAAAGATTGGCTATGAAGGATTGGGCATGAGTGGTGGACAGCGTCAGCGTATGCTTATAGCACGCGCAATTTATAAAGCCCCGCAATACCTTTTTTTTGATGAAGCAACAAGTGCATTAGATGCCAATACCGAACGGATTATCACTGACCATCTGGATCAGTTTTTAAAGGGGCGTACCGCGGTCGTTATTGCTCACCGCCTGTCTACGGTCAAACATGCTGATAACATTGTTGTGTTGGATAAAGGAAAGGTGGTCGAGCAAGGGAATCATGAAGAATTAGTTGCCTTAAAAGGCGAATATTATAGACTTGTTAAAAATCAATTGGAACTTGGAAACTAAGAAATACATACTTGACGATATTCGGTTGCGTTCCGAACAGGTCAATGAGATCCTGGAAAATCCACCGCATTGGTTGATCCGTTGGGGGAGCTTACTGATTTTACTTATTATTGCCTTCTTTTTTTTGCTGGCCAGTATCATTAAATATCCTGACTTTATTGAATCACCCATAATTATTTCATCCGAGAACCCACCAGAAAGAATGGAAGTGACCATGGATGCCCGGATCGAAAAAATCCTATTTCAGGATCATCAGCAAGTACGAAAAGGAGATCTTGTTTTGATCTTGGAATCAACGGCCAATTATAAGGATGTGCTTGCACTTGAACGTTTGGCGGATTCATTTTCTACTTCTGGGCTATTGAATGGTTTTCCGTTGAAAGAAACGGCGCAATTCCGACTAGGAGAAATACAGGAAGATTTCAATGCCTTTGCAAAAGCTGTACAGGATGAATCGCTTTTTAACGCTCTACAACCTTACGCTGCCGAAGGATTGATGGCTGATAAGAATATCAGGGATTATGAATCCCGTATCGTGAATCTTAAACAGCAATTTGAACTTGAAAAAGCAAAGGTTCAATTGACCGAAAAGAACTATAGTAGATGTGAGCTGCTGCAGCAACGCGGGGTAATTTCGCCACAGGAATTGGAAAATGAAAAGCTTAAACTGCTAGAGGCTCAGCGAAGTCTGAAAAACACGCAAATCACCATAGCACAGCTGGATGAATCCATTGTTAACTTCCGAAAAACTAAGGCCGGGGTCAATATCAATACAGTCAAAGATAAGGCAACATTTTCAACAGCTGCTGTTCAACTTTTTGAAAAATTACGAAAGTCTATCCGGCAATGGAAACGGACGTATTTATTGTATTCTTCTACAGATGGCACCTTGAGTTTTCTGAAATTTCTGAGCGAGAAACAGTTTGTCAAGAACGGTACAAATCTGTTCAGTATTTTGCCGGACAGCAGACGGGTGATCATCGGTCAAATGCTGATCGGCCCACAGAATCAGGGGAAATTAAAACCCGGACAAAAAGTGCTGATCAAATTGGATAATTTCAAATATCAGGAATACGGTATTATCAAGGGACTTGTCAAATCAATTTCCCTTACACCGGATAAAGACAATAAATATTATGTAGAGGCTAGGCTACCCCATGGATTAAAAAGTTCTTACAATAAAAATATTCCATTTGATAAAGAGCTAAGTGGCAATGCCTCTATTGTGACGGAAGAATTGACAATTGCCCAACGTATCTTTAACCAGCTAAGAGCCATACTTAAATATCAGGAAAGTTAAATATTTTTGAATTTAGGTATAGTGTTTTGTTGGAATATTCCGATATTCGATTACTTGTTGACGAAGCTATCATGCGCACGGTATTTTAAACATTAAAGCGCAGTTTTCATGAATATGCTGTCTATGATCTAAAACCAGTCGAAGGGTCTATGCGTGCCTTTTGGAAAGAACAAAAGTAAAATTAATAAAGATGTTGATGAAGAACTATAGAACTGGAGCATTTTACTGTCTTATGGCAATTTTACTGCTCGTCCAGCTCTTTTCTTGTCATCAAAATAAAATCCAGGATTCAGATAAGCCTACAGTAACAACCTACGATTCACTTGAACTGCGTTATGAAAATGTCCTATTGACGTATCTTTCGACACAGGATTTCAAAAGCGCTGCTGTCGTAAAAAACAAAAGAAATGAATTACTTAAAGATAAGTATTTTAAACATTCTCCTTACAGTTCAATTCTGCTGGCCTACGAATATCTGTTGGATGATAATATTGATTCAATCGAGATTGCCTTAAAAAATCTGGTAGGACAAAAATTATCACCAGACTTAGTTGTTTTAAAAGACTACTTGAGGATCCGTGCCAATTTCAGCTTTCATGATGTGACGAGCGGAACAATGGTGGCACAGATTATTGATGCAAAGGAGTATGCTGTGGCACATGAAAGTGTGTTTACTTTTTTGTTCTATAATCTATTGGCCAATGCGGAATATCGACAAGGTAAATACCGACAGGCATTAAAAGACGTTGAATCTTGGTATCATCACCATCCCAATAAGACTAACCCACACGTCGCTCAGGCTTACCAGGAAATGAAATTTATGCAATATACAGCATTGCATGATTTTGAGAAACTAAAAGGAACGTTGGACAGTTGTAAATATTATGCAAATGCGACAAAAGACCCGGCCATCATTATGCGCATGTACGACTTACAGTCGCAATATTATTTTAGTATCAATAACAACCCAAAAGCAGTAGAAGCATCCAGAAAGTATTTCAATTATTTACAAGCCTCAAATACACTCAATTCGTATGTGTATGCAAATTTAGGTAAGAATTTTCTGAACAATAATCAGGTGGATTCAGCCATATTTTATTTTAATGCGGGGCTTGAATTTATCAAAAAACATAAGGTGAAGCATAATAAATTGTTTTATTATAAAAATCTACAAATAGCTTATGCATTAAAAGGAGATTATGAACGGGCGTATTTTGCATTGGATTCAACATTTCAGGAGTATAAACAGAGTACACAACGGATCGAAGCCGAGAAAATCAATGAGATCAATACAAAATACCAAACGGAAAAAAAAGATCAGGCGATTACGTTGCTGCGAACAACCAATGCCTTTAACCATAAGATCTTGTTACAGCAACGCTGGATATTTGTTATTCTATTGGCTCTGATATTCAGCATTGCATTTTTTATCTATTTCAGAAACAAACAGAAATTACTGCAAAATATCAACCAACGTATTCTTGCTGAAAATAGACAGCTTATTTTAGAGCAAAAAACCAGACAGAACCAGCTTAATCCGCATTTTATATACAATGCCATTGCCAATCTACAGGGATTGATCATCAGCGAGCAAAAAGCAAAGGCCAATCAGTATCTGCTTTTACTATCACGTCAGATCCGCGATATCCTTGAATTAAACAGGGAAGAATATATTTCGTTGGATCAAGAAATTAAATCGTTGAACAATTACATACTTTTACAGCAGATGCGTTATCAAGATGTGTTTAATTATGGGATCGATACAGGTGACCTGGACTTGGATGATGTTATGATTCCACCCATGATCATTCAACCATTTGTGGAAAATGCCATTGAACATGCGTTTAAAAACTTACCCTATATGGGGCAATTGGAGATCTCTTTTCGCGCAGGTGAAAATCAATTGCATGTCAGCATCTGTGATAATGGCTGGGGGATGCAGATAAATAAAGAACAAGCTGCTCATAAAACGTCTTTATCGCAACTCATTACAAAAGAACGTCTGGAGCTGTTGTTTGCTGACGTTGAACCAAAAGCTAGGGTTGAAATAACACCAAATTATACCGAGGATCAACATGGTTATAAAGTCGAAATTTATATTCCACTTGTTTTATATTTTAATTAAATAATTCATATTATGAAAGTTTATATTCTTGAAGATGAGTATAATATATACTTGTATATAAAGTCACTTTTGGATAGCATTCCTTATGTTCAAATCGTTGGCTATAGTCCTTCCATTGCACAGGCTGAGCGGGAATTGCTGACGTCTAATCCCGATTTGATTTTAGCAGATATTCAATTAAAAGATGGCTCAAGCTTATCCTTTCTATCCGAGCTAAAATTGGATATCAACACGATTTTTATTACAGCGTTCAATCAATATGCCATTGAAGCGCTTAATATCGGTGCTATTGCTTATTTATTGAAACCTTTAGTACCCGAGCAATTTATAGAAGCGATTGAAAAATGTTATAGGAAGAATACGGAATATAAATTCAATAGCATGCAGTTGAATATGGCCGATAGTTATTTGAAGGCGCCGAATAAGCCCAAAAGAATCGCCTTGCGTACCTTTGAATATACCCAGATTGTGAATATCGAGGACATTTTATATTGCCATGGCGACAAAGGGTATACTACATTTTATATTAAGGACAACAAACCTATGATGGTATCTAAAGTGCTGAAACATTTTGAAACCATGTTGCCTGAAACAGACTTTATTCGCTGTCATCAATCTTATTTGATCAACGTAAACTATATCAAAAAATATTTTAAAGATGGCCAGTTGGAAATGGCAGATGGCAAAATGATTCCTGTAGCGACTAGAAAGAAGGATGTTATCCAGCAATTTCTGAATGATTTCTAATAAAAAAGACATTGTTTTTAAAATAGAAAGTAAACTTTATTTTTCTCATAGTGATTAAAAACTAAAAATTACAGTAACTTCGCTTTAATACTAAAATTATTAGTATTAAATTTGCTTAAACTTAAGACGGAGGAGGCTATGCTAATAACAGAAAAACAAAGTTTAATTGGCCAATTGAAAAAAGACCTGTTGCTATGGCAGGGAGTAGGGCCAAAATCAGCTGATACGCTTCCAATGGGGCTTGGGCCATTGGAAGAGGCTTTCCCAAATGGGATTTTCCCTAAGGGGGCGATTCATGAATTTGTTAGTTTTGATCGGATAGGAGGAGCCGTTTCTTGCGGTTTTATAGCTGGCTTATTGGGCAAGCTGATGCGAAATGGTGGCATCTGCATTTGGATAAGTTGTTTTCACACCCTGTTTCCCGCAGCCATTAAACCCTTTGGTGTTGAGCCTGAAAATATCATATTTGTCCGTATGGTACGAGAAAAGGATGTATTATGGGCAATGGAAGAGGCTTTGAAATGTGGCGGAGTGGCAGCTGTATTGGCAGAGACGCACCAGTTGGACTTCGTACAGTCTCGGCGTTTGCAGTTGGCTGTTGAAAAGAGTGGGGTGACAGGATTTATCCTGCAGCACAATCCGAAATTATTGGGGGCAACAGCTTGTGCTGCACGATGGAAAATTAGCTCAATGCCCAGTCAATTGGAAGATGGGTTGCCGGGAATTGGCTATCCAAGCTGGGATGTCGAGCTCCTTAAAGTACGGAATGGGAATCCGGGCCGATGGCAGATGACATGGGCTGCGGGTGACTTTGAACCTGTTGCTAAAGTAAGATCGATTGCCGAAGAATGGAGTAAATCTTATGCTAATCAGGGAATGGCATGAAAAAAAGATTTGCATCCTTATGGTTCCGCCATCTAAAAACAGATTGGATGGCCGTGGGGCACCCGCTGCTTAAGGAAGTTCCCTTTGTGCTGGCAATTTCTACCCATGGAAAGCTGGTCGTAAATGCCAGTAATGTTTGGGCTGAACAGGAAGGTGTATACCCTGGTTTAGCCATTGCTGATGCAAAAGCATTTTTACCCTCCTTAAAAGTGATCAATGAACGTCCCGGATTAACCGAAAAGTTGCTTCATAATATTGCACATTGGTGTATCCGGTATACACCGTTTGTCGCGATAGATCTGCCCGAAGGAATTATTTTGGATATCAGTGGCTGTGCCCATCTTTGGGGTGGAGAAGCATTTTATTTACAGCATATCGTCTCGCGGTTTAAACATCATGGTTATGACGTACGCATGAGTATTGCGGACACGATCGGTGCGGCTTGGGCAATTGCCCATTTTGGAAAGGAAAATCCTATTGTTGAGCCACAAATGCAGTTTGATGCTTTATGGGCTTTACCCGCAGAGGCACTTCGGCTGGAAGTAGCTGTGCTGCAACGGCTACAAAGTCTTGGATTAAAAACAATCGGAAGCTTTGCGACCATGCCGCGAACTGCGCTACGCAGACGTTTTGGTACAGATTTATTACGCCGTCTGGATCAGGCTACTGGGCTTGAGGATGAATTTATTGCGCCCATAAAACCTATTGTTCCTTACGAAGAACGTTTGCCCTGTCTGGAGCCCATTCGGACAGCCAATGGAATTGAACTTGCCCTGCAACAGCTTTTAAATAATATCTGCAAACGCCTGGCAGGGGAAGGTAAAGGCGTACGGGAAGCGATATTACAATGCCATCGTGTGGATGGAAAAATAGAGCAGATCAGTATCGGGACCAATCGCGCGACAGCACATGAGCATCACCTATTTCAGTTATTTGCCCTGAAAATCGCACAGATAGAACCCGCATTGGGTATAGAATTGTTTGTTTTGGAGATTCCGAAAGTTGAAGCGGCAGACCCTGCTCAGGAGAATTTATGGGGCAATCGTATTGGACTGGATAATCCCATGGTGACCGAATTATTGGACCGTTTGAAAAGTAGGGATCCTGGCTGCGAAATTTCACGCTATTTGCCTGCCGCACATTATTGGCCTGAACGGTCCATGAAAATAGCCAGTTCAGTGCAGGAAGCATCCGCTGTTGATTGGCAGGTGGACAGACCTCGTCCCACCCGCTTACTTAGTATCCCCGAACCTATTATAGTCACCGCACCTATTCCGGATTATCCGCCATTGTTATTTCGGTACAAAGGGCAAGTATATACGGTAAAGAAGGCGGATGGCCCGGAGCGAATTGAGCGTGAGTGGTGGATCGATACAGGCGAGCATCGGGATTATTATGCCGTAGAGGATGAGAAGGGCCGACGATTTTGGCTCTACCGTTCGGGGCATTACGATGATAGGTCGCCGAATCAATGGTTTTTACATGGTTTTTTTGCGTAATAATGGGATATTGTGAATTACAGGTGACGAGCAATTTTAGCTTTCTGGAAGGAGCATCCCACCCGGAGGAATTGATGGAACGTGCGGCAGCATTGGGGTATCGGAAAATTGCAGTGACAGACCGGAATAGTTTTGCCGGTATTGTTCGCGCGCATACTGCCGCCAAAAAACAGGGTATTACCCTTATTCCAGCTTGTCGTTTGGACCTTCAGGATGGACCAAGTTTATTGGCTTATCCAACTGATAAAGAATCTTATGGACGGCTGTCTTCTCTGTTGACTGTAGGTAATCTGCGTGCCGAGAAGGGAAAATGCACGCTCTATAGATCCGATGTTTATCAGTATAAGGAAGGAATCAAATTTATCATTTGTCCCCCCAATAGATTAACGGTTAAATTTGAGCTTGAAGCGGAGTTTACTGCATTTGTAGCGGAATATAAACAGCGCTTGGATACAGCACTGTATTTAGGAGTCAAACGGCTCTATCGTGGTGACGATGCAAAGCTTTTGTTTCGCCTACAACAATTAGGAGAAAGCCTAAGCGTTCCTCTTGTTGCTTTGGGTGATGTATATTATCATATACCTGAACGGCGTGAGTTACAGGATGTTTTAACCTGTATTCGGGAGAAATGTACGATCCAGACGGCTGGATTTAAATTGTATCCAAACGCCGAACGTTATCTGAAACCTATAGCGGAGATGGAACGTCTGTTTAGGCCATATCCAGTGGCCATCGCAAAAACAATGGAAATAGCGGCAGCATGCAACTTCTCCCTGGATGATTTAAAATATGTCTATCCGGATGAACTGTCGTCCGATGGGCGTACTGCGCAGGAAGAATTAGTTTATTTGACATTGAAGGGAGCAAAAGATAGATTTGGTGACCAGATTCCCGATACGATCCGTGATACCATCCAGATGGAACTTGATTTTATTGGACGGAAAAACTATGCATCTTATTTTTTGACCGTTTACGATTACGTACGTTTTGCCAAGGAAAGGGGCATTTTATGCCAAGGTCGTGGTTCGGCCGCCAATTCTACCATCTGTTATTGTCTTGGCATTACTTCGGTCAACCCCATCGAATTCAGGCTGCTCTTTGCTCGGTTTATGTCCGATGCCCGGGATGAACCACCCGATATAGATGTTGATTTTGAACATGAACGCCGGGAAGAGGTGATCCAGTACATTTACAAGAAATATGGCCGCAACCGTGCAGCTATTGTGGCTACAGTAACACAGGTCCGTGCCAAGGGAGCTGTACGGGATGTGGGGAAAGCAATGGGGTTATCCATGGATACCGTCGGCCGTTTGGCTGGTGTCGTGAGCAGCCATTGGGATGAGGATATTGACCTGGGACGTTTAATGGAACAGGGTTTTAATCCGGACGATCCGCACTTACGCAAAGTGCTCGAACTGACGCACCAGTATATCGGGTTTCCAAGGCAACTGGGGCAACATACTGGAGGTTTTGTCATTACACAGGGTAATCTACATGAACTCTGTCCATTGGTGAATGCACGCATGGATAACCGGACCAACCTGGAGTGGAACAAAGATGATCTGGAAGCGCTGGGATTCCTGAAAGTGGATGTATTGGCATTAGGGATGCTGACCTGTATCCGGAAGGCTTTTGATCTTGCCCAAAGACATTATGGACTGGATCTGACTTTGGCAGGAATTGGTGCTCAACATGACCCGGAAGTATATGATATGATCTGTCATGCCGATACGCTGGGGGTATTTCAGATTGAGAGCCGGGCACAGATGTCCATGCTGCCGCGGCTAAAGCCAAAGAAGTTTTATGATCTGGTTATCGAGGTGGCCATCGTACGTCCGGGACCGATACAGGGGAATATGGTGCATCCTTACCTGCGCCGGCGTAACAAAGAAGAGGACGTGGACTATCCTAAAGAAGAAATTAAGGCGATTCTGAAAAAAACCTTGGGTGTCCCACTTTTTCAGGAACAGGCCATGGAGATTGCAATTGTTGCGGCCGGATTCACCCCCACTGAAGCAGACGAACTGCGCCGTAGTATGGCGACCTTTAAGGCAAAAGGGCAGGTGTCGGTCTTCAGGCAGAAGATGATCGACGGTATGGTGAAGAAAGGTTATACAGAAGAGTTTGCCGTGCGGGTCTTTCGGCAGTTGGAAGGATTCGGAAGCTATGGCTTTCCGGAAAGCCATGCGGCCTCTTTTGCGCTCCTGGTGTATGTATCTTCTTGGATTAAATACCATTATCCCGATATTTTTGCAGCTTCTCTGCTCAATAGCCAACCCATGGGATTCTATCAGCCTGCCCAGATCGTTATTGATGCCGAACGGCATGGTGTGAAAGTGCTACCCATAGATATCAACCACTCCTTTTGGGATAATACCCTGGAGGGTGAGGTGGGCAAACAGCATGCATTACGTTTAGGACTACGCCAGATTAAAGGGTTTTCGGAAGAAGAGGCTTTGTTATTGATCAAAGGGCGTATAAATGAGTATTCGACGGTCACAGCGGTGATGGAAGCCGGATTATTCCTGCCGGGATTGGAGCGTTTAGCCGAGGCGGATGCTTTTCGTTCGCTGGGCATTGACCGTAGACGGGCACTATGGGAAATTACAGCTTTAGGGGATCGCCCCATTGGAATATTTGAGGGGAAAGCATCATCAAATGCTGAAGGGCAAATTGAGCTGCCTTTGTTAGGTCCCAGCCAACATGTGGTGGCGGATTATGCAAGGACAGGGCTGTCTATCAAAGCACATCCAGTGAGTTTCCTGCGTGACAAATTGGACCTTCTCCACGTTGTCCCAACCGAAAAATTAGGCTTGGTAAAAAATAATATGCCTGTTAAAGTATGTGGATTGGTTACGGTGCGACAGCGTCCGGGGACTTCCAAAGGCGTGTTATTTGTTACCATTGAGGATGATACTGGTTTTGCAAATGTGGTCATCTGGAGTAAGGTATTTGAGAAATACCGAAAAGAGATCCTTCGGGCGAAATTGTTTATGGTTGCGGGAAAAGTACAGGTCGAAGGAGAAGTAATCCATATCATTGCCGAACGTTGCTTTGATATGTCAGGTTTATTAAAAAATCTGGCAGAAGAGGATGAGCAGGTAACGCATGTATTTTATAAAGGACGAAATTTTCATTGACCTTTCATTTATTAATCTCATTTTTGGAAACCGTACAGCAGGTACAATAACTGGAATCAACTGAAAAGAACATAAAATTAGATGAACAACAACATTCTCGTTAATAAAATTGAAATCGAAAAAGAAATCATCATCGATTTGATCAAACAGGATAATCGCGACGGTGCCATTGACCTGATCGCCAACCGTGCAAACGTAAAATTTAAAACGGCCCGTGATATTGTTCAACTGTTTGACGAAGGCGATATAGATCTTTTCGATGGCAAAGACCTGTTTTTAGTTGATTACGACGAAGTGTCCAATAGCGAAGTTTCAGACAGGGGAGAGCCTGAACCGTCTTCTTTTTTGGAAGTAGAAAAAGACAGAAGCAAACGTGGGAGAAGTAAAAAGGGTTTACTAATAGGCTTATCTCTACTTGCTTTAGGTTTTGTCTTTCTACGTTATGTTATTGGCTTTAATCATATCGGACATCATCTGTCGGATCTTGCTCAAGTGTTTGATAAAAATGATGGGGGAGCAGCGGCTTTGGACGCTGATACCGCAGACCGAAAAGTCTCTTTGGAACCCGGTGTCACCAGGGTAGCTGATGCAGAGGACTTCCGGCCTGTAGACACCAATCTACTTTCTCCAGAATTCAAAGCCGCAGAAATGGCGAAGATTAAAAACGCTCAATTTGATAAATTAATACCCGCAAAGAAATCTCCTACAGATGAAGAGGCGCAATTGGCTTTAATTTACCTTACAAATAGACAATTGACAGATGTGATCATGCGGCAAAAGTTGAATATCAAAATTGGCCAATGTTATGAAAACCCCCTTAGGGAGGGAAACCAACGCTGTGTCAGCTGCATGATATTACTTTATAACCGGGAAAAGAAAGATTGGCAAGAGGCTCCTGATGGAGCAAATTTCCTGGACAATGCCTATGATTTTTATCTTCCTGAAGGTGGAGATATATGGGGAGCGAAGGCCTTAAGTATGCACATACCTTATGACTATGCGTTGTTCAAAAAGTACGAACGAAAAGATTAAGTTTGTTTAGCACAATTTATATCAGGAGCTTGTTGCGGTACTGTTGTGGCGAGATCCCAAAATACTCTTTAAATAAGTTTGAGAAATTGGAGACACTGTCATAGCCAACCTCGTAGACAATTTGGGCGATCTGTAGGTCTTTGTTTTCCAAGAGATGGAGTGCTTTCAGTAACCGATGTTGTTTTATAAATTGAAATATGGTCATTTGCAGTTCTTCTTTAAACTGTCTAAACAGCGATCGTTCCGAAATGTTAAACTTTTGGGCAAGTTGAGTAATGGATAATTTATTTGTGAGATTCTCCAGGATAAATGTACAGATAGCCATCATTATATCACTTTGCGCTGCACTAATTTGTAATTGAAAAGGTTTGGCCAATAATAATGGAAGCATAGATTTAAATGCCTCGATGCTTGTTCGTGTCATTGAATCATTTATATTTAGGTTCCAATGCTGTTCACCGAAACGTAAAAAATGATCCAATAATTCCTGTGGGGGATATATCGTCAATCTATCATTAAAATGCCCCATATCCAGAAAAATAGTTTTTAATACCATACGGGGAGATCGGGAAACTAGTTTATGGGGGACTTGTGCTGGAATAAGCACATAAAAATTATTTGGCACACATACGCTATTTCCTTCTGTATAAACAAACAGCGTTCCATTTGTTGGGCTTAGGAGCTGTACTTGTTCGTGGAAATGCATTTCAGTATTAAATTGACCATACTCACGCAACTCAATTGTTCCGTCTAGGAAGGTCGTGGCACAGGGAAAAACTGATATTGCTGATTTTGGCATTATTCAATACTATTTGTTTTATTTTCAAATATAGAAAATCTTATCCTTCCATTAGATTTGGGTCGTAGAAACAAGTCTAAATGAAATGATCATGAGCCTGAAATCAGCCTAAAGGTAGAATTTGCAGCTGCCGAGAGGAATGAGTGGTTCACGAAAGCACCCTTACAGACAACATAAATTGTATATTGATGAAGCAAGTAAAGATTTTTGACACCACATTACGTGATGGTGAACAGGGGCCGGGTTGCCAACTGTCGTTAAGAAGTAAACTGGAAATAGCCGAGAAGCTGGATGCGATGGGGGTAGATGTGATCGAAGCTGGATTTCCGATCAGTTCACCGGGTGATTTTAAGGCGGTGACAGAAATATGTCGAATCGTGAAAAATGCAACAGTCTGTGCTTTGGCCCGGGCGCAGAAGAAAGATATTGATGCCGCGTCTGAAGCCCTGCGGGGAGCTAAGATCGCACGTATCCAGCTTGGTATCGGTTCATCCGATATCCATATCAAACATAAATTCAATAGCAGTCGGGAGGCTATTTTACAGCAGGCATTTGATATGGTCGCTTATGCGTCTGGCCTATGTGATGAGGTGCAATTTTTTGCAGAGGATGCGGGGAGAGCGAAAGACGATTTTTTGGTACAGATGACAGATACAGTCGTTGAGGCAGGCGCAAAAGTTGTCAACCTACCGGATACGAATGGATTTTGTACCCCTTTTGAGTATTTCGAAAAGATATCCTATGTCAACAAGAACAGGAAATATAAAGAAAAAGCCATCTTATCTGTCCATTGTCACAATGACTTGGGTATGGCCACAGCTAATAGTATTGCGGGATTAATGGCTGGTGCAGAACAAGTGGAGGGGACGATTAACGGCGTGGGGGAACGTGCGGGAAATGCCGCTATGGAAGAAATCATATTGACACTCCTTATTAAAGAAAGGCTGGGGTTAAAAAGTGGAGTTGATCCAAAATATATTGTTGAACTCAGTGCTATGGTGGCCAAAGCCATGTCCAATCCCATCCAGGCCAACAAAGCCATTGTTGGCAAAAACGCCTTTGCTCATTCTTCGGGTATCCATCAGGATGGCGTGTTGAAAGACCGGCGAAATTACGAAATTATTGACCCTCAGATTATCGGAGGGACGCTTCCTGCGCTGATACTATCCGCCAGAAGCGGGCGCGCTGCGTTAAAGGATCGCCTTAATGCATTGGAATTAACCTATCTCCCTGAAGATTTTGAAAATATATATACCAAATTTTTGCTGATGGCGGATCAACAGCCTTATGTCCAAGACGGGGATTTGAGAAGACTACTGTAGTCTTCTCGTTTTTACTCTAATATGTTATTGGCATTATTATACTTCACAGTCATGTTTTTGCTGAGCGGTAACACAGTTACCTTTCTTTTTTCCAATTGCCGGTAAGCAGACAATACAACAGGCCACCAATAGCAATAATAAGATGGATGCTGTAGTAGCAGAGCCGTACGCTGCAGTAATGTTGTTCAGCCGGAAAAATGGATTCCGATTTTCATGTAGGAACAGGCCAACAACAAAAGCAATACCGAGACAGATGGACAGTTGCTGTACGGTAAGATAGATCGCGGATCCCACGCCTATCAATTCCTTGCTGACATCTTTTAAGGCTAACGTCATCAGGGATGGTAGTACGCTACCACAGCCAAGCCCATAAAAGAAAAAGAGCAGATGAAGCTGATCGCTTGCGACATTTACTTTATTGAGGACAAGTAAATGAAGAAATAGGCCCATGACCATTATTCCTAATCCGGTGAGTACAACGGCTTTGCCATGGCGTTGAATAAACCTGCTGACCATCAGGCTGGCAACAACATAACCTATACCCTGATAGACGAAAGCGATGCCTGTCATTGTTGCTGTATAGCTTTTGTCATGCTGTAGATAATTGGAGTTAATAATGAAATAAGCATCCTGGACCATGTAATAGGCTAATGCCGCAATCAGTCCCAAATTGAAAGCCCTGTTGTGGAAGAGAACGAAGTTAAAAAGCGACTGTTGTCCCGTTTTGTATAGTTTCTTCTGCTTTTTTAGGAATAACAGTGTAAAGATAAGCGCAGTTGCCAGCAATAGCATAGACCAGATCGGCCAATGCAACTCAGGGCCCATGACCAAGGGAGATATTAGGCCCATCAAGAGTATAAATAAACTCAGCATCGGTATAAACGAAATCGTGGCTGTAGGGTTTGGCCGGTCCCGGGGGACATAGCAATAAGCGGCGATACAGGCGAGGATACCTATTGGAATATTAATTAAGAAAATAAGGCGCCAGCTTTCATGGATCCAGGACTGATCAGGAAGTAACCCCCCGAGCAGTTGTCCGATCACGGAGGCAATACCTGCGATGCTACCATATACTCCCAGGGCCATAGCGCGCTTAGAGGCGTCTTCAAAGAGCACAGTGATTAGGGCGATACCCTGTGGTACCATCATGCCTGAACTAATCCCCTGCAGTAATCTGCCGAGTAACAGAAGGTAGATATTGGTTGACAGCCCACACAAAACCGACGCAAAAGTAAAACCGGCCATACCTATGACGTATAATTTCTTTTTACCAAAATAGTCTCCGGCACTGCCCGCATTGATCAGTAGGCTGGCGTAGCCAATAATATATAAGATAATGATCCACTGGATTGCACTATTGCTCAGATCCAGGGCCTTTTGTATGGTCGGTAGGGAAACATTGATAATGAATAAATCGATGACAAACAAAAAGATGCCAATGGATAGAATACAAATGTGAAGCAAATCTTTAATTCGGAAGCGCATATAGCCAAAGTTTTTGATAATTTTATAGTCAAAAGTAGTTTGGATATTTTTTATAGTCAAGTAGTTATAAATGATGTACTTAGTATGGTTTTATGAACTAATGGTCAGTATGAGGTGATTATGGATGAAAAAAAAAGTGAATTTTTTGGAAGTTGCTGTGATGTCAATGGTATTTTTAAGATCATTGGCGGAAAATGGAAGGTTTTACTTATCAAAGCCATTGCAAAAGAATGCCCTAAACGGTTCGGGGAATTGCGAAGGGAGATGGATGATATGGCACAGACCACATTAACCGTCCAATTGCGCGAACTGGAGCGTGATGGTATCCTGTGCCGACAGATTTATGCAGAATCGCCACCGCGAGTCGAGTATAAGCTGAGCGAAGTAGGCAAGACCCTATTACCGATTATTGAGCAGCTGGATGACTGGTGGCTGCACTATAAAAAGAGTTAACTCGGCGGTAAGGCTTCCTTCATTTTTTCGATGACCCGAGCTGAAAGATCAAGGTCTTGGGTGAAAACAACTTGTCCCGTTGATTTTTCCAGAATCGTTAAGTCTGAATAATTTTTTCTGAATGTGGAAAAAATTGGCCTTTGCGCAAATGGTAATTGTTTATCAATAATAGCTACCTTGTAGCTGCTAAAAGCATAGTCTTTTTTTCCAATGCTTATGTAATCGTTGTGTATGGTACAACGATTTTGCCGATAGGTAGAGAAAAGTAGCAGCGGCAACAGGACAAAACCAAAAAGTGCAAAGGCACCAAATGAAATAATTGTACTTGTACCGGCTATAACCCCCATAAGATTATAGAAGGATCCATACATAATGAAGGGAGCTAAGATGCTGTAGAAAATAAGAGTACTCCGTGATAAGTTGACTTTCATAACTTGATTTTAATCTGATCTGTGTATATGTAAAGGTACCAAAAAGTGCAGAGTTCTAATTCATTAATCGATTATCGATGGACTCCCCTTGATATTCGGGTACGGTGACAGCATAATTGGCACATTAACACCTTTTTTGTACCAGACTGTTTTCACGCTGATCAGGATTATATATCCATTTATAGGCTTTCGGAATTCATTGTTTATATAACCTGCCTGGATTGTTTTTTTGTATCCTTTACGGTTCCGAGTAAAACAATTGTGAGTATTATACATGCGGTACCCATCCAGTCTGTAAAGGCAAATGGGGTGTTAAGCCATAATACCGCCAGCAATGCCGCAGATAGGGGTTCAGCGGAAGCAAGGAGACTGGTCTTTTGTCCACCGATTAATTTCACTGCTGTGAGATAGGCATAAAAGGGGATTAGCGTTCCAAAAATAACGATAAATGATGTATAGGCATAGGTCTGCATATCCCAGACACCGGCTACGTCCCAGGGAGCTCTGACAAAACAAAATGCAGCTCCGCCGATAAGCATGCCCCAGCCGATAACAATGGTTGACTTATACCTATTTAGGAGATGAACAGGTTGTAAGGTATAGAAGGCAAGTGTTACCGCAGATACCAATCCAAAGAATAGGGCGATTCCAGATATCGAAAGCGTATCCATTTTACCATGGGTGACCAATAGAAATGTACCTAACACGGCCAGTATAATTGCCAGGCATGTTTTGCCGTTTGGAAATTTTCGCTCTTTTAATGCGATATAAATGGCGATCATTACTGGGCCGGTATATTGGATGACCGTTGCAGTAGCAGCATTGGAATAGTTGATCGCCGCAAAATATGAATATTGAACGGCGAGTACACCAACAATACTAAATAAGAGCAGATCAATAGCATCTTTGCGCTTGCGCCAGATAGCCCATAGCTCACTGTGGTTGCCTGCCCCTACAAAAATTAAAAGAAGGGAGCCCGTTGCCAACATTCTAACGGTAATCAGCCATTCAACGTTGACGGCCCGCTGTTGAAAAAGAAATTGACCAAAAGTTCCGGAGACACCCCAAAGTATAGCTGCACTAACAGCCAATAAAAAGCCTTTCAAAACTTTATTGTTATCTGTATTGTTCATCTTAAAAGTTAATGATCTTTTGGGATATCAGTGCTATAATATAACCTCATTGTCTGTCGTTCCGGTGGCCAAGATGTCAGCAATACTTTTTAATGTGCGTTGAGAAATTTGGGTAAGTGCTTCCGTTGTGAAAAATGCCTGATGTGCTGTTACCAAGACATTTGGAAAACTCATCAATAACTGAATGGTATCATCTTCGATAATAGCAGTGGAGAGATCTTTGAAAAACAGTTTCTCTTCCTGCTCATAAACATCAATACCTAATAATCCTATCTTACGCGTTTTCAATGCACTAATGGCATCGCTCGTGTGAATAAGATTGCCTCGGCTTGTATTGATAATAGTTACCCCGTCCTTCATTTTCGCCAGTGATTCCTTATTGATGAGGTAATGATTGTCTGGCGTAAGTGGACAATGTAATGAGATGATATCGGAGTCCTTAAATAACTGATCAAGACTTGTGTATTGAACACCCGCTATAATCAGATCCTGATCGGGATACAAATCATAAGCGATGACCTTTGCACCGAATCCCAATGCAATCCGGATAAATGCTTTTCCAATTTTACCTGTTCCAATAACTCCAATTTTCTTTTGATGGATATTGAAACCTAATAAACCGTTTAAGGCAAAATTTTGCTCACGGACACGATTATAGGCTTTGTGGGTTTTTCGGTTGAGCGTTAGTAGCATGGCCATTGTATGTTCGGCAACGGCTTCAGGAGAATAAGCGGGGACACGGCAGACCTGGATACCAAATTCTTTTGCTGCCTCCAAATCGACATTATTGAAACCTGCACATCGTAAAGCAATCAACTTTATACCTTTGTGAGCAAGGATTTCGATCACCTGCCGGTTCAATTTGTCATTGACAAAAACGCAAACAACATCTTCGTCTTCAATTGCATTGACAATATGGGGGCCAAGATGGGTTTCATAAAAATTGAATTGGAAACCGTAAGTTTCATTTTCCCGTTCGAAAAAGACTTTATCGTAAGGTTTGGTTGAAAAGAAAGCTATTTTCATAAAATTGTATATCCTATGTAAATATACAGTATTAATTTTTTACCTGGTTTAAATTTAGGTGAATAAAGGGGGTAATTCTTGCAGAATCCATGATAAAAGCGGTAAATTAGTTTGAAAGTACAATAAAATTATTCGATTTAACTTTTGAACATAAAATCATTTCATCATGACTTGGTCAACTCAAATTACACAGCTATTAGACATAAAATATCCGATTGTACAGGCACCCATGTTTGGGGTTACTACACCGCAGATGGTTGCTGGAGCATCTGAAACCGGCGCGCTGGGTACATTGGCATTGGGAGATTTATCATACGAAAAATGTATGGATGCTATTGAGGCTACCAGAAGATTAACAACACAGCCTTTTGCAGTCAATATCTTTGTGAATAGCATACCTGAGGTATCAGAAAATCTAAGATCTCAGTATAGTAAGGTTAGTTCATTTATAGCGACATTGGCTCATCAGCACGGGTTGGAGGTCGTATTACCGAGGTTCGATGAGATTCATTTGACGGATTATAAGGATCAAATCGCAGCCATTATTGCCAGCAAGTGCAAAATCGTCAGTTTTACTTTTGGTAATTTAGACAACCAGAGCATAGCTTTGTTAAAAGAAAATGAAACTGTCTTAATTGGTACCTGCACATCCCTTGCGGAAGCGCTGCTGTTGGAGGCATCAGGTATTGATATTATTTGTGTACAGGGGCTGGAAGCTGGAGGACACCGTGGAAGTTTCCATGCTACTGTCATCCCTCAGATTGGTGGACTTTCCTTATTGTCGCATGTCCATGATCATATTGATAAACCATTGATTTATGCAGGTGGGATATATAATGCCCGGACTTTGCTTGCTGCGAAACAATTGGGTGCTACAGGTTTTCAAGTTGGTAGTCTATTGCTTAAATCTAAGGAAAGTGCACTCCTAGATTTTGAGAAACAACATTTAAGTCAGGTGAAAGAATCAGATATCGTATTGACCCGGAGTTTTTCGGGAAGGTTTACTAGGGCAATTACGAACACTTTCATTAAAACTGTGGATGGAACTGATTTTATTTTACCATACCCTTATCAAAATAAATTAACCGATGCGTTGAGAAAGGCAGCAAAGGCGAAGGGAAACACTGATTTCGTTGGTATATGGATCGGACAATCCATCCATCGGTATCAGGACAGCTCGACCAGTGATATCCTCAAGGGGCTTATTCGGGAAGTTGAATTGGCAACAGTCGAATATTAAATAAGCCATTAATCAATATAACTAAAAATACAATAAAGGTAGGCTTGCCTGTGGATGTAGATATTGTTCTACAATAATTTATTCTTTTTTCTTCTTTTATATAGAAAATGATTAAATTAGAGTTAACTGAGTTATAAACATATTCATATGGAAATTAAAACATCTTCAAAGTTTGTTGCCGAACTAATTGGAACATTTGGTTTGGTACTATTTGGTTGTGGTGCAGCAGCTATTGCCGGAGCCAATACCATGGGGGGACTTTCGGGGCTAGGCCTCTTGGGCATTGCTGTGGCATTTGGTCTATCCGTTGTAGTTTTTGCCTATGCCATTGGAGGGATTTCGGGCTGTCATATTAATCCAGCTGTGACAGTGGGGGTATTGTTGGCTGGAAGAATGTCTGCTAAGGACGCAATTGTGTATATCATTGCACAATTTATCGGTGCACTTTTGGGTGCATTTGTATTACAGCAAATTCTAAGTGGTCAATTAGCGGGTTTTACAGCTGGAGAATGGGCTTACGGATCCAATGGATGGGGAAAAGGTTATCAAAATGAATATGGTACAGCTTCGGCTTTTCTTATTGAGGCTGTTTTAACTTTCCTCTTTCTTTTTGTCATTTTGGCCACAACATCAAAAGTTGGAAACGGAACAATGGCGGGTTTAGCAATTGGATTTACATTGCTATTAATACATCTGGTAGCCATACCGGTCACAGGTACTTCGGTTAACCCTGCTCGTTCATTCGGTCCTGCGATTCTTGCAGGAGGTAACGCGTTATCTCAATTGTGGTTATTTATAGTTGCACCTCTTGTCGGTGCGGCGGTTGCTGCAGGCGTGTGGAGAGCTTTGGAACCTAAAGATTAATCGTTATAATAACAAATTACAGCGCGTAAGGAAGCTATCCTTACGCGCTGTTTTGTGTGTACTAAGTCGTATCCCAATACGAATTTTAGTCCTGTGTTTTTATGCCTCCTGTAAATCCTTGATAAAGGCCGTGACATTTTCCTCATCGGTCGCCCAGGAGGTGATGAGTCGAATGGCAGCGTAATCTGCATCGATATTTTTCCAAATATAGAATTGATAATTGATGCTCAAGCGTTCAATAACTTTTTTGGGTAGAATTGGGAACAGTTGATTTGTAGTGGATTCGGTTAGGAAGGTATAGCCTTTGCCCCGGACTGCTGCTGCGATACGCATGGCTATTACGTTTGCTTTTCGTGCCAGATCGAAATACAGATCATCTTTAAAGAGTTCTAAAAACTGAATGGAAAGAATTCGCCCTTTGGCCAACATGGCACCTTTTTGCTTGATCGCATAATCAAAATCCGTAGCCAATTTGGGTTTATTAAAGATAATGGCTTCACCTAAAAGCGCACCATTTTTAGTGCCGCCAATATAGAATACATCGGTATACTGACTGATTGCCGTAAGTGTCAGGTCGTTATTTTCCGCCGTAAGTGCATGCCCTAATCGAGCGCCATCCATATAAAGTAACAGCTCATGGGATTGGCAAAATTGATACAGCGCTTTGATTTCATCATTGGTATAAAATGTGCCAATTTCTGTTGAATTAGAAATATAGACGATGCGTGGCTTGACCACATGCGGAGCGAGTGCATATGCAGCTAAAACTTCAGCGATATCCTCGGACCTTAATTTTCCATCTACTGTTTCAGTCGTAATCACTTTATGCCCTGTGGCTTCGATGGCACCCGTTTCATTTGCCGCAATATGTCCTGTTTTTGCACTTATCACAGCCTCATGCACACGCAGTAGGAATGATATAACCAGTAAATTCGTTTGGGTACCTCCTGACACAAAATGGATGGCTGCAGCTGGATTATTCAATCTTTCTCTTAAAATTGCTTTTGCCTCCTGTGCATATTCGTCTTCGCCATATCCAAGTTGTTGTACCAGATTAGTTTCAATAAGTTTATCCAAAATACGGGGGTGTGCTCCCTCTGAATAGTCGTTTTTAAAGTTGTACATAATAAGTGTTTTAACTCAGGTATTCTTCTAATTTACCAACGGCTACGGAAGTCTTTCCTGATCCTTGTATTAGAAACCAGAGAACAGAAAAGGCTATGGCCATTTGTGCATTCAAAAGTATAAATAGGTTCTTACTTTTTGCTGTTTTTAAACAAAAAAATAATGGACAGATTAATTACCTTACCTATCAGCGATTCAGGTAGAGCGCTAGTCACACCAAACTGCCCGTCAAGGTGATTTGACAAGCAGTTTGGTTTTATACGAAAACGACGAAATGAAATTTTACTTTAATAAATCATAGACACGAACGTAGTCAATTTCAAATGTTGCCGGGAATATCGTATCGTCGACACCTTCTTTGCCTCCCCAGTTGCCACCAACAGCCAAATTGATTAACCAATGGAATTTTTGGTCAAAGGGCCATTCGTTAAAACCCTTGTTTTCATTTTCAACATTGAAAATCTCCCACTCATCAACAAAACCTTTGATGTAGCTTGGCGTCCAGTCTATACGATAGGTGTGAAACTCATAAGAAATGCCAGAAACCTTTTTTTTGCTGGTTTTTTGTGTATTTATACCATGATTATACGATTTGGTATGGGTAGAAATATGAACGATATCCTGATCGTATCCGACGTGTTCAAGGATATCTATTTCCCCAGAATTAGGCCAGTCTCCATATTTTCGATCGGTAGGAAGCATCCAGATCGCTGGCCAGGAACCGCGACCTAGTGGCAGTTTTGCCCGGGCCTCAAATCTACCGTAAGTGAAATCCCCCTTGTTTTTGCTGGTCAGCCGTGCGGAGGTATAGGATTTACCGCCTTTATTTTCTTTTTTCGCTGTAATTTTCAGGACACCATCCTGCACCAGGGAATTTGATCGTGAAGCTTCCATATAATATTGTAATTCATTGTTTCCCCAGCCGTCATAGAGAGAACCGATATCGTAGGACCATTTGCTTTTATCCGGTAAGCCCGAGTAATTAAATTCATCGGACCATACCGGTACCGGCGAAAAGTGATAGGCTCTGCCGCTGGTCTTATTTAGAGTTGATCTGACATAAAAGGGGATATTTGCCGTCGCAACATTGTTATTTCCATCGCTTGCATATACAAATAGCCGATAGGCACCTTCTTTGGAAGGAGCAGTTAATGTACCCTTGTCGTCCGTACTATTTTTGATAAATCCATCTAGCGCCTGTGGCCGTTCTTCACGGTCACCACCTTCTTTAAGGTCGGTGCTCTCATGGAGAAGTTCCCAGCATATCCTTAATTTATCCCCATCGGGATCCTGTACAAAGACTTCCATGGGATAGGTTTTACCCGATTCAAGATAGATAAAATCTTTTGCCTGCCTGTTATCCAATAAAAAGGAGTCCAGCTGTGGCGCCCGATTGTCTGGCCATTTGCCCGACCAGAGGTAATGCATCACATCGACAACCTCATTTTCTTCGCCAGCTTCGGTGAACAGTCCATACCAGGTCGGTGTACGTTCCTGCTTCTGTCCCCACAGAAAGACATAAGAGCCCAGACAGTTTTTGTCCTGACCGATGGAGGCTTCGTATCGGCTTTTGTAAACGGCTGCTTTCTCGTGGCTGGTTTCTTCAATCGATGCACCCCAAGGTGTTTGTAGGCCTTCCCAATGACCCGTAGGGCCCCATTCTGTCACGATATAGGGTTTGTTCCAGCCTGTTTTTCTCAATTGTTCAGGTACGGAGGCAAGTCCGCCGTACACTTGCACGGCAATGAGGTCCAATGCTGGACATTTGGTTTTGATATAATCAATTTCCTTTTGATTTACACCGGCCAGCATTGTGGTGACCAGGTGATTGGGGTCTAATTCATGGATCATTTTGGCAATGCCATTGACAGCATCCCAGACCTTGGGATTACTGTAATGCAAGTTGAGTTCATTGCCGATTCCCCAAGCCAATAGGGCCGGATGATCTTTGTATTTCAGAATCACTGTGCGCAGGTATTCTTTTTGTTTTGCAACAGCGACTGGATCATTGTAATCGAAACCATGCCGTTCTGTTTTCACGTCGAGACCCAGAGTTACCGTAAGTCCCAGTTGTTGTGCTTTATTCAGGATTTCATCTGCTTGGTAAGGGCTCCATGTGCGTATGGAGTTACCTCCATACGCTTTTAATTGTTCCATATTGCTTGTTCCGCCCGCCCCTTTGATGAAGTAAGGCCGCCCGTTGCGCATGATCGTAAAGCCATGGCCGACCTTAGTAATTGTTGTTTTAACGGGTTTCCCTTGCTGTCCCCATCCGATGGGAAGGAAGAGAAGGTTGAGTAATAGAAAAGTGAGTAGTCTTCCTGCTGTCATCATTTATCGAAAGTTAGGATTTGCATCTATTTGAGTTTGTGGTATAGGGAGGAACTCACTTACACCAGGAGTGAATTTTGTACCGAATACTTCTTTTGCCCTTCCTGTACGGACCAGGTCATTGAAACGCTCGCCCCACCATTCACAGGCAAATTCGGCTCGGCGTTCATCCAAAATCTGATTTAATGTGACATTGGTAATTGCTGTTAGTTTGGCACGTTCACGGATCAGACGAAAAGGCTCATCACCATTTTGTCCCTTTCTGACTTTGGCCTCTGCATTTAATAAAAGTACATCTGCATAACGTAATATACGCACATTATTGTTCGCCCCATATTCCATTCGACCTGCCGTCATCTGTGATTTTGGAAGATATGCTTTGCCGTTGAAATATTTGACACCGAATGGATTCCCATAGACAACATCGCCGCTTGGTGTTGTCGCCGTAGTTGCCGGGTTGCCGTTGATGCCACAATATAAAATTGTCGTTTTTAGACGTTCAGTTTCGCCTCTATTGGTTAAGAAATCAACGATATTCTGTGAAGGTGGCACCCAGCCGGCACCAGAAATAGGACTCCCTTTTTGATCACCTGAAGGACCTTGCCATTTGAAAAACGTTCCCCAATCAACACCGGGACGAACAATATCCCCGGTTCCTAATCCAAAATCGGAGTATTGCAGTTCAAAGATAGATTCGTTTGACAGTTTTCCAGGAATTTTAAAAAGCTCATAGTAGTTGGGGTATAAGGAAAATTTGCCACTCGCGATAATTTTGTTTGTGGCATCGAGGACCTCGTTCCAATAGGTACTTCCGTTATCATTTCCCGCCAAATCTGCTGCGGCTTTCGCTTTTAAAAGAAGCGCGGAATATCGTGTTACCGCACCAACGTGCTTGGACTGATTGGGACGCGCATCTTCAAGATCCTCCGAACAGGCATTCATTTCATCAAGGATAAATTGGCGAACCTCTGCGGCTGTACTTTTATTGATTGTGGCCAGGCGACCGATATTATCGCTGTCAATTAAAATAGGTACATTTCCAAACAGACGTGATGCCATGAGATGGGCGTATGCCCTTAGAAATCTGACTTCGGCCTTGTATTGTTTATTGAGTTTGATGTCAGCTGAATTAGATGCGGGGATTTTTGCGGCGAAGTTATCCAGTTCGATCAATGCATTGTTTGCTGCAATAACAAGGCTGTAATAACTGATCCAAGATTGATTTAATCCCCAATACGATTGAATTGTGACGTCATTTTGGAAATTTTTGATACCCATTAATTCGGGGTTGTCATTCGGATTCGGTGCAGCCTGTTGGTAATCGTCATCGCGCATACAACGAATGGAAAGGTCAATCCAGTGCACCAGATTATCATCTGAAGCCGAACGATATACACCGGAAACAGGACTATACATTAAAGCCGTATTGCTGTAATCAATCTCCTCAGAACGTTGCTGGTTTTCTAAGGGCTTGTCCAGAAATTTACTACAGCTCGATAGGCCGAAAGAAATGCCTAAACAGCTTGCAATCAGGATATATTTAAAAGTTTTCATGCAGTTTAAATTTTAAAGGGTTAATAGTTAGAACGATACTTTGACACCTAGACTATACGTAGAGGCGATCGGATACACATTGGCATCGAATCCCATTCCGGATATTTCTGGCGTAAATCCATTGTATTTGGTGAAAATAAAAGGCCGGTCGGCTGTTGCAAATACACGTACCGGTATTTTGTTCAGATCAAAGTTATAGCCCAATTGTATGTTCTGTATCCGTAGATAGGCTCCACTTTCAACAAAAAAGGAACTGGCTTGAAGATTCCAGGATGCAACGGAACCTTTTGCGGAGGGATGTGTATTACTACTTCCTTCTCCGGTCCATAGGTTTTCGATGAATGCGGCATCTGCGTTCATCTGATTATATTTTCGGCGCATCGCGCGATTAAGATTATGGATTTTGTTGCCGGCTACACCCTGAAAAGCAACACTTAAATCAAATTTTTTATAATCAAATGCTAAGTTAAATCCATAGGTAATGGTCGGAAGGTAATTGCCCAGGTTGACGCGGTCTTTTTCATCAAGTTCACCATTGTTGTTCTGATCCTTGTACTGAAGATATCCGGGTAAAATCGGTGTATTTGGATTTTGTTGGTTGTATTTTTTTGCGATAGGATCCGTATCAATCTGAGCCTGGTTTTGGTAGACCCCTGCGACTTCATAGCCATAATAGAAGTTGATAGGCTGATTAAGCTCTATACGTGCCGGGAATTCCGCTGACCATTCCGGATAACCATTCATGATATTTTCCAGTCCGCCAAGATTCTTTACCCGATTTTTTAGTGTGGTCAGGTTTCCACCTATTGCATACCCGAAGTCACCGACCTTGTCTTTCCATTGCAAACCAATCTCCCAGCCACTGTTTGTCACACTGCCCCAGTTGCCATAGACACGATCCCAGGAAAAGGGGATGGGCCGGCTAAAGGCAAGATCATTTGTCGTGCGGTGGTAATAATCTACCGACCCTGTCAAACGGTTGTTCAACATAGCAAAATCCAGACCGCCATCCCATTCTTCAACAACTTCCCAGCGGACTTGGGTAAAAAAGCGGCCGACGCGGTATCCAGGAACTCGGATGCCATTTGTTGCTCCTTCGCTGCCAAATATACCCGAGTAGTTGTTGCCGGAATAGATCGTTGCATAACCTGCATTGGGCTGGATACCATCGTTCCCCAATTTACCCCAACTTCCACGGAGCTTTAACTGATTGAAGAGCTTTTGGTTTTCCATAAACTTTTCGCGTGTCAATACCCAGCCCAGACCAACTGATGGAAAATAACCCCATTTCGTTTGGTATTTTGAACTTCCGTCCGCGCGGAATGTTGCAGTCAGTAAATACTTGTTGTCATAGTCATAAGTACCTCTGGTAAAGTACGATATTCCTGCATTCCGAGATCCTTTTTCGCCATAACCAGTGGCTGAACCAGTACCTTGGGCATCTACGCCGACATACCAAAACTCCTCGGATGCAGGTACATCATTGGCTTGGACCCAGGTTTCGCGCCAGCGTTCCTCACGTGAAGACTGGCCTAATAGCAGGGACCAGTGATGCTTACCTGCCTGATCTTTATACGTTAGGAGGTTATCCAAAATATAATTGGTATTACGAGCCTGTGCTGACCGTAAAAAGGAGCGGTCATTGCGCTGATCATTGTCAATATAATAGACCGGATTATAATTTATATTGTGTGTGGACTGATACCGTTGGCTGAGCTGCGAACGAAAAGTGATCTTATCCTTCCACAATGTTGCTTCCAGATAGATGGTAGGCAGGATTTGGAAGCCCTTTGTTTGGTTTGTATTGTAAAAGGCCGTTGCAATGGGATTGTTGTACCAAAAGCCGGATTGCATGCCGATCGCTGTACTGGAGCCAAATTTCTCTGGCTTGGCAAGTTCCAGGGAAGGATCATAGACCGGATAGAGCGGAGTGGCGAAATAAGCTTGTCTAAAAGCAGCATTATTCGGTGAGTAGGTTTTGAAGTTATTGAAATGCGCACTAAAACCCGCCTTTAACCAGTCTGTTACTTTGGCATCCGCCTGCATGCGGATATTGTATTTCTGGTTCATATTGCTGGCATCCATAATTCCATCCTGTTTGACATAATTAAGTCCCATGGAATAGGAGATTTTATCTGATCCACCCATGATGTCGAGGTTATGGTTGGTGATCAGGGCTTTGGAGCGTAAGAGCTCGTTGAACCAGTCGGTGTCCATGGCCGGATTGCTTTTGGTTCCACCATACTTTTCTACCGAACTTTTTACAAATGCTTCATTACCAATGGCTGTCGCATAGGCTGCATACTGCTGTGCATTGGCCATTTTAAGGACATTCGTAGGTGTTTGGAAACCAGCAAAACCATTATATGTAATTTTTGATTTCATATTTAGGCTTCCTTTTTTTGTGGTTACCAGAATGACACCATTTGCGGCACGTACCCCATAAATTGCGGCACCAGAAGCGTCCTTTAAAACGGAGATGTCAGCGATATCATTTGGATTCAGGAAATCAATATTATCCATGAACATTCCGTCCACAACATACAGCGGACTTTCATTATTAAAGGAACCCACCCCACGAACACGAACGGAGGGTGATGCGCCCGGTGCTCCCGAACTTACGATTTGCACACCTGCAACAGTACCTTGTAGCGCATCCATTGGATTGGAAACGGTACGTTTGACCATTTCTTCCACATTTACTGTGCCAATAGGGGCAGTTAGGTCGCCCTTGCGTTGGGTACCATAACCCACGACAACGACTTCATCGAGATTGAAATCTCCTTTTTGTTTGAGTTGAATAGTTAAGGTAGTTCCGTTTAAGGGTACTGTTTTCGTTTCATATCCCAGTGATGAGATGATCACATAATTTAAGTTGGAGGGAATGGTGAGTGTAAAGTCCCCGTTTTCATTGCTACTTGTGCCTATTTTAGAGTTTCCCTGTACAATAATGCTGGCGATGAGAGGATTGCCCTGCTCATTTATAATCCGCCCACTGATTGTTCTGCTCTGTGCACTGACCATATTCGTTAGGCAAGAGAACAGCACAGTACTGGCAATAATACTGATATTATTTTTCATGTGTAATGAATTGAAATTTAGGAATTGTTTATAATTATCAAGAATCAAAATTAGCCTTACAGATGTGATTGACGAATTTTAAAGGTACTACAACACTACTTCATATTGGGTTTTTCGGCTAGAATTCAATATATTTGAGGTACGTCAAGTTTACGTCAGCCAATTGAAGGGAATTATTATGAAGTGTTTTGCCATCCTGTTTTTTATGCTATTTTCTGCTTTTTCGAATGCGCTTGCACAGGATTTGCTTGGCTTGCCTTTGGTCTACAATTATAGTAAATCCGTATACCAGGGTGGAAGTCGCACTTGGGATATCAAACAGGACAGTCATGGCATCATGTACTTTGGTAATAGCGAAGGGTTGCTGACCTTTGACGGACGATATTGGAAAACATTTGCCCTGCCCAATCACACCAATATCCGTTCGGTTTGGATTGATGCCGACGATCGAATTTATGTTGGTGGGCAAGGTGACTTTGGGTATTTTGAGCGCTCACCGCAATCGGGCTTAGTCTATCGGTCATTGCAGGATTTGGTTCCCGAAAAATATAGGAACTTTGCAGACATCTGGAATACCGTTGGCGTAGGACAATCGGTCTTTTTTCGGGGTACCAATGTGATATTTGAATTAAAGGGGCAAAAGATACAAGTACACCCAGCGGCTGTGGAATGGTATTATATGGGGCAATCAGGGGGAAGGCTCTATGCTCAGGATAAGAAAAATGGCTTGCTAGAGTTTCGTGATAATAAATGGAATCCCTATCTAAAAGACTTGCCTTTTAAGGATGTTAAAATCGCTTCATTGATGCCTTTTGGCAAAGATCGTATGTTGTTGTCAACCTTAAATAACGAAACATATTCCTTATCAAACATGAAATTGACACGATTGAATGCACAAGATGGCGATGGTAGTTACACGCCGTCCTTAGCGACAATCGATGATTCAACCTTTGTTGTCGGCAATGCAAAAGAAGGTTGTCACATACGCAACTTAGCTGGAAATACAATACAGCGGATCGGTGTTCGCGAAGGTCTGCAAAATAAGAATGTCACTGCCGTTTTCGTGGATCGACAAAAGAATATATGGATCGGTACGGATAATGTGATTTCTGTTATAAGCTATGGAAGTGCCATTCGGTATCTCAGACCCAATATGGAGAATGATGTGACCGGATATTCAGCCTTGATCTTTAATCATACACTCTATCTCTCATCCTCCAATGGTGTATATTATGCGGGTATAAAAAACGGTCTAATAGATCAGAGCCGTTCACCATCCGTATTTTCCCTTCTTCAGGGGAGCGATGGCGGAGAAGCATGGCGGCTTGAACAGCTCAATGGCCAATTGATGCTTGGACACAATAAAGGGTTATTTCAGATCCTAGGGCATTCAATCAGACCATTAAGCCGGGGGATAGGAACGTGGAAATTTCTTCCGCTAAATATGGTGTATCCGATTGAAGAGACCTTGGTCGGAACCTATCAGGGATTGGAACTACTGCATTTTCATAATGGCATTTTCTCTTCCAGAGGCTCGCTTAATGGGCCGTCGGATTCTTTTCGGTTTCTTGAACAGGATGAACATGGAACAATATGGGCTTCTCATCCCTACAGGGGGATCTATCGCCTAACACTTTCCCCGGATAAAAAGTCATATCAGGCTCAACTCTACACACAAAAGAATGGTCTTCCAGCAGACTATCAGAATTATGTGTTTAAAATAAAAAATCAAGTTGTCTTTGCGACTGAAAAAGGGCTTTACAATTATGACTATACTAAGAAGCGATTTGTGCCAAGTAAGCAACTTACTGTCTTTAAAGACCTGACTATACGCTATCTAAGGGATGACCAAGATGGCAATGTCTGGTTTTGCACAAAGAAAACGGTCGGTTTGGGGCAATTTGATCCAAAACAGGAAACTTATCATCTGATTAGTTTTCCAGAAATAGAAGGCATGAATACCTCTGGCTTTGAGCATATCTATAGTTTTGATCGAAATAATATTTATGTAGGAGCAGAAAAAGGAGCGCTTCATATCAATTATGATAAATACCTGAAACAAAGTGTAAAACCTGTCGCTATACTATCGCGAATCGTGGCAACAGGGAAGGGCGATAGCCTTATTTTTGGCGGTTTTTTTTCAAATGTTTCAAAACGGGAACAAGCGTCTGCAAAGGATAGTGTCCTACAGTTGCCCGCTGTTTTCAATTCTTTCCGATTTAGCTTCTCCTCACCAAGTTATGGTATACATCAACATCTTGAGTTCAGTTATAAACTGTCGGGATATGACGAGAATTGGTCTTCCTGGACCCAGCAGTCAGAAAAGTCATACACCAATTTGCAGAATGGCGAATATACGTTCTTGGTGAAAGTACGGAACAATCTCAACCAAGAATCCAGTGTGGAGGAATACAGTTTTATTGTCTTGCCACCCTGGTATAAGACGCTATGGGCAAAAATCGCCTATTTCCTATTGGCAATGCTGGGGGTGTTGGGATTGGTTCGTTTGCGGAAAATAGAGCGGCGCAAACAGCAGCTGAAACATGAGCAGCAATTGGCCCAATTGCGTTATATCCATCAGTTGGAAATTGAGAAAAATGAGAAAGAAATTGTGAAGCTGAACAATGAAAAACTGGCTCATGAAGTCATGGCCAAGACAAAAGAATTGGCAAGTACAAGTATGCAGCTGCTTGAAAATTCAGGGGCATTAATTAAAGTAAGAGATGAGCTGGCCAAGCTCGACACCGGGGAAGATGAAACTTCAAATCTAAAACGGATCAACACATTATTGAAAGACATTGAAAAGAACAGTGCCAATTGGAATCAGTTTGCCAGTCATTTTGACGAGATCAATGATGGTTTTTTAAACAAGTTAAAGGAAAGACACCCAGGATTATCCCGTAATGACTTAAAAGTATGTGCGTATTTGAAACTTCATTTTACCTCTAAACAGATTGCGCAATTACAGAATATTACCGTTAGGGGTGTGGAAATCCATCGGTATAGATTACGGAAGAAATTGCAGGTTGAAACGGAGCTATCGTTAAATGAGTATTTGAATACAATTTAATTTTTCGGGTATGAATGAATAGACCGATCCAATAGAAAAGCAACAAAAGCACCGGCAATATATGCGATCAGATCAGACCAGAGAAAACCCTGGCCAAATAATAACCGCAGGGGTTGATGGCTGCGGACACTGATCAATAATGGATGTTGAACCAGTTGTAAAAACTCGATTGTGAAACAAAATACAAGGGTACTTACAAAACAAAAGTTGAACGATCGGTGAAAAAAAATAAACCTGCATAACCAGTAGACCATAAAGGCGTACAGACTATCGCCAACAAAAAGGGGGATAAACGCTACTTTTCGCGATAACAATCCTAAGACTATTGTTATGCACATTAAAATCAGGTAGTGAGCTCTTTTGAGTTTCATCGGCACAATTTTATGCTTTTAGCCTGTTGTTTGTAACTTCATCTTTGTGAATAAACTTCGTTAACACTTTGTTTATTGCGATCATGTCCTCTAGCTAGCTATCGCGCCATCAATAATTGAGCAAATAGTCTAAAAATACGTTTTCTCCGAATTCCCTTATTGAAATACTTTTGTGCATCTTATACTAGATTAACGGCTAAATATAAAAAGAAATTTATTGTACGGAATAAAAAAACGTATTTCAAAAATGCGGTGAGATCGGACCGTGTGGATTTGATCGAAAGGATCTGTACAAGATTACATTTTAACGATTTTTGGCATTTTATTGTAATGACTATTTTATATTTTAGGGTAATCATTTGACATATGCCAAAAATATTATTTCTGTTAAGCTTTTTTTTTAGTTGCAACGTACTATTTGCTCAAATTCGCATCATTGATAGTCTGAGTGGTGAACCCGTACCCTTAGTGAATATTTACGCAGAAGATGGTACATTATTGGGCGTCGCAAATACAGCGGGGGAATTTGTCTTGGATTCGCTCAAGCAAAATGTAAGCTCAATGCTCATATTGCAGCATATATCCTATAATAATTACCAGACATCAATTGCTTCGTTTCACAACGAGAAGTTAGTTAAATTGGTCCCACGAAGCATAAAAATAGAGGAGATCGCTATCGAAGACAAAAGCAGATATGATTATCTGGTTTTGAAAGGCTATTTTAGAAATACGACTTTTTTCAACAAACGGACACGTTATTTTTACGATGGTATTATTGAGTATTATATTCCATTGAAAGAAAAAAAAGGAAAGGTCTATCATCGGGTTTTAGATTATCGAATTTTGGAAGACTCCATCGCGACCAAGAATTTTAAAGAAGTAATGGGCAATTTTTGGAGCTGGAATCCACATGTGATGCGGATGAAAGCACAGTCTGTTGCTAATGATCTTCCGCCAAAATTTGTGCTGGTTCAGGACAAAGAACGGAAATTAATCAGAACGGGTAATCTGAATACAGGATATATACAAAGGACAACACGTGGCGATGTCCAAGTTTATTTTGATATCATTCCACCCAATAGCCAAAAAGAAGTTAGTTTTTTTAAACTCAAAGGGCAGCAATACACGGGCGTGACGATGGAAAATTATACAGAGACCAATCTTGATGAGCCCGAGCCAAGTAAATTGGTCAGTAAGGTGATGATGAACGTAGGGGCTATTAAAAGAGGGCGTAAATCTGACTTTGTTCCTTTTGACTTTTTGAGTGAATTTTACACACAAGAACGGAAATTCGTCACCAAAGAGGAATTCAAGGCGGTAAAGAAAGAGCTGACTTCAGGTGTTTGGCTGGAATTAAAAAGCAGGTATGCCAATAAATTTTGGCTGGACAACCCTAAATTTGGCATCCCACAGTTGAATCCGTTTATTGAGAAAAAGTTTGGTAAGGAGCTGCTCGAACTAAAGTAAGTCAACCGATAAAAAAATACTTTGACCTACTTGCATTTTTGTTTAAAATATCTGGCGCTTATAGGTGTCAAATGAAATCGACTCTATGCCAGTTGGAGCTATTCCCTTGTGTAGGATATGGTTTCAACCGAATTGCCAAAAATCTTCTTCTGTCCCTTTTGCTGTAAGAAGATTTCATGTTGTGCGATTTCAGCGGCGATCTTGTAAATGACCTGCGTATCGTGTTGCGGGTGGATCGTTGCAAGTAGCTGTGCCTGCTGGCCATAAATCTGAAGCTGGTTTACCAAAGAATGATTTATTTTCATTTCATAAATATTCTTTAAAAGGATATTCAGATCTTTTTTTTTCTGCTGTTTGATAACCAGCTGTTGGTGGTCAATAAGTACTTCTATTTTTGGGTTGATTAGCTGCAGGAGCACAACAAATGGTCCTATCACAATGGCGGCAACCAAGAAGCCAAGTCCTTTGGCGGACCCGAAGTTATTGACCGCATCGGCAATACCATTAAATCCACCATAGATGATACTGAAAATAATAAAAACAATGATCAGATAGGCAAATCCGAAGATTAAGCCTTTCTTAATGTTGTGGGATTTAAACAGGAAAGTCTTCATAAGTCGAATTTAGACAAGCTATCTTTACTATTCAATATTTATTAATTGGATAAAGATATTTATATTTATCCAATTAATAATATATATAGCGACAAGAAAGCACGCTTTTTTGTTAAGGCACCGAAATTTGAAAAATAGTATCCAAATTGAACGGAAAAATTTAGGTAAAAAGGGGAATTATGCCACGGCGATTATGTTCGGCCTTATTTCCCTGTTGGGAATCTTTTCAATTTTTTTGGATTGGAAATCGAGTATAGCTCCGTTGATTTGTATGGTGCTAACCTATTTTCTGAATCGTAAGGTATTGATATTGCGCTACTTAAAATGGTTTTTCATTGGCTTGATTTTTTTAGCATTGCTTTTATCATGGTTATTACAGCTGTCCTTCTGGATGTTCGTCTTACAGTTTCTTGCATTAACCTGTATCTTGGGTGTGATAAGTTCTGTAAACACTATCCGGGATGATCGTCGCGATATTATTTTTTCACTGAATGCGGACAACTTTTCCTGTCTCTGTCCCGGAAGTAATGATTACAAAGACTATGCACTCAACCCCATGAGGTATAAAAAGTCTTTTAAAACAGCAGATATTGAGATCATTCAACAGGACAAGAACGGGTTGTTGATCGGTGTAAAAGAAGAAATTTTGCGGCCACGGGAATTAACGGCATCCGAAATAGCGCAAATTTTAGCCTATTTCAAGACTAATGACATCGAATTAATAGCGGCTATTGCTTCCTCGCATATTTACCGTGAAGAACGGACGCTAGTATGGGGTAAGATTTTGGTTTTTGGAATTCCATGTTCGTTAGGTGGCCTTTCTATTTATTTCTTGGGCGATAATGGACGAAATATAATCGTCAGCGCAATTAGTATTCTGCTGGCCATCTTATTGATACCTTTGCTATTGAAACTTATTAATATATGGAATGTTAGCCAAAAAAATAAGTAATGTTTATTTTAAGAAATTAGCATACCAATGCCCTGATGATTTTATGATACGTTGTTGGTTTTGAAAATCGACATAGACCAATCCGAATCGTGGGCGATATCCTTCGGCCCATTCAAAATTGTCTAAAAAGGTCCAGACAAAGTAGCCGCGTACATTTACACCTTCTTTCTTTGCCTGATAGACATGTTGTATGGCTTTTTGTAGATAATTCATTCTTTTGGGATCATGTACCTTTCCGTGCTCAACTCTATCTTGGAATGCGGCACCATTTTCGGTGACAATGAGGGGCGGTATATTGGGGTAGTTGCTGAATTTCTTCAGCATATGATAAATGGAGCTAGGATATACTTCCCAGTTCATTTCGGTCATTTCAACTTTACGCTCTTTGGCCGTCACGATCTTAGCCTGCAGATAGGGGACAAACATCGCATAACGGATCATCTCACGGGTATAATTTTGAATACCTATAAAGTCCATGTCAAATTGTAATTCTTTCTCATCGCCCTCTTTCATGTATTTTTCAATTCGATTGAGTATTTTGATTTCCTTTGTGGGATAGCCCATGCCCAGCAGTGGCTCGATGAACAGTCTATTGAGTAAGACATCGGCTTTTTTGGCAGCAATAATGTCTTTTTCTCTAGAAGTAAATGGCTCGACGTGGGAGCAGGAAAAGGTAGTTCCCACCTGGCTGTCCGGTTGTAATGATTTTATGATCCTGGCACCATGAGCCTGCGCTAATGCGGCATGATGGGCAGCAGCAAGAAAATTGCCCAAGCCTTTTCTTTCCGGAGCGTGTACACCAAAGAAGTAACCAGCAGCCGTAAATACGGTGGGCTCATTGAGTACCATCCAGTTTTTGACGCGATCTCCATAACGTGTAACACAGGTGCCAACAAATTCACCGAACCATTCCTTGACATCACGGTTTACCCAACCTCCTTTTTTTTCAAGGGCATGCGGGAGATCCCAGTGATATAAAGTAACCCAAGGCTTGATACCCAATTCCAATGAAAGATCGATCAGCCGATCATAGAAGTCCATGCCTGATGGATTGGACCGTCCGATGCCATCCGGCAAGATGCGGCTCCAGGATAGGGAAAATCGATAGTTTGGAATATGCATTTCCTGCATTAAAGCAAGGTCCTGTATGTAGCGATTGTAGAAATCACAGGCCTGATCGCCATGCTGATTCTGAAATATACGGTTTTTCTTTTTTACAAAGATATCCCAGATGGAGGGACCTTTGCCCTGATGATCATGTGCCCCTTCGATTTGATAGGCAGCGGTAGACACGCCCCATATAAAATCTTTGCCAAAGGCATCTTTGGTTAACTGCATTTATTGAAATATAGATGCCAGTAATATCGACTGACCTGAATATGAATTAATTTTTATGGAATCTTAGTGGTGAATAGAATGAACTGAACCGACCTAAAAAGATTCGAAATATAATCCTTTGGAAAAAATAGTTGATCGTTTTCATAACTGATACATTAAAGTGTTGACTCCATTAATTATCCTATTATAAAGGAACGAAACTGATATTAACTGGATATGAATTATTTATTAAATATATAAAAAAATATTGATTAAGTATTTAGTGATACCTAGCAATCAAACTGTACAGTACCAACCTAAAAAAATAAAAGAAATAAAATATGCCTCAGTATGCGTGTCCTCGCGGGTGAAGTATTTTTTTAAACAGTTATGGAATATGCTAATTTATCGCATCCTTTCGAAAAAAAACAGGATATTTAATAAATATTTAGCGTCATATTTTATGAAAAAATACATTTGGTTATTGTTGATATGTATCCCGGTCTTGGGATTTTCGCAGCAGCTTGGTTCAGACAAGCAGTTGGCAAAGTGGAACGAAGTCGAAAGGCTTATTTCCATAAAAAACTATGAGCAGACCCTACCCTTATTAGCCGATATCAAAGCTGAAGCCCGACGCTCCAAAGACCCTGCTGAATGGATGCGAGCATTTTTGGCGGAAGCAAAAGTGTTGGAAGTAAACCAATCTGAGGATTCTTCCTTTCTGCGTATTCAGAATCATTTTGAAAACAATATCCGGACAGCTGAAAAGGTAGAAAAATCGGTCCTTCAAAATTTCTATGCAAGCTATCTGTTTTCCAATATCAACCAGTATGCAAGTAAAAGCCAGAACAAATTTGTGGCAAAAGACGCAAAAGGAAAAATACAGATGATTGATTCTATTTTTCGCCTGTCAATTTCGGACGCAAACGGATTAAGTGCCGACCCCATAACACGCTGGAAAGGTCTGTTTGCCGAAACCCGGAACGTCAGTCTGAACCCTACACTGTACCATTTTCTAAGCTACCAGTACCTGGATTTTTTGAATACATTAAAGGATGTCAACACAGCTAATAAGGATAAACTTAAAGAGAGATTGCTAACGATCAGTACCGAAAATAATTATCTGGATGCGCGTAGCTATATTATGTCCAATGATTGGAAATGGAATCATATCGAAGAAAGAGTGGACGAGTACCTGAAAAATATAGCAAGCAATAAAAGTGACTATAACGCTTTTTTATTGTATCAGATAGCGACGGCTTTCAATGATATCGGAAAGAAGCCTACGGCAGTTACCTATCTTGAAAAAGCCTTAAAAGAGTACCCAAAATCGCCATGGATTTCGAATGCAGTTAATTTAATGAAGGAAATCAAGAAGGCTTCCATTACCTTAAATTACAAGAAAACGGCACCGACTGACGAATACGTGCCGGTCCAAATCTACCACACAAATATAGACAGCCTTTATATCCGGGTGTATAATACAAGCCTGATGCCGAAGCGTTCAAAGAACTATACGGTAAAATATGATTCCCTAAGTTATCGGACGACCCTAGATGCGGCGCTGGTCTATGAGGAACAAGTGCCATTGAAAGCGTTTGGTGATTATACGACGCACAATACAATTTATAAAATTAATCCACTGAAAGCGGGTACTTATACCATTTTGGTCGGGAATAATAAGTTTTTTCAGGATAATGGGCAGGAGCAGGATGTCGCTGTATCCCAGCTTATCATTTCAGATGTATTTGTACCGGGAAATATAGCTGTAAAATCTACCGATGAGTTTATATATTCGGGTTTGTTATTGAACAGAAAGACCGGAGCACCCTATGCCAATCAAAGCGCAACCTTATACCAGCTTGTAAACAATGCTCTTCCTAAATTGATCGCGCAATTGAAGACCAATGCTGTTGGAGAATTCAGCTTTAAGTCGACCTACTCACCCAAAAATGAAGGTTACCTACGCAATCATGCATTGTTGCTACCTGGGGAAAAAACATTAATTCCTTTGGATAACGAAAATCAAGTCTATTACCAAAACAACCTAGGCCAATCAGCCGTAAGCAATAATAAGCGGAATATGCGTGCACTCAGCTTGTTGGATAGAGCAATCTACCGACCGGGGCAAATTGTTTATTTTAAGACAATTCTTTACGATGATCATGTACAGCAGGGCAAGGTCTTAGAAAAGCAAAATGTGAAAGTTTATCTGCAGGACGCCAATCGTCAGAAGATTGACTCGATCAACTTGACAACGAATCTGTTTGGGTCTGCCAACGCGAGTTTCCAGCTGCCGTCAAAGGCATTGAATGGAAGCTATAATCTCTTGGTATTTTACGACTCAAAACAGCTTGATCAACACTATTTCCGGGTCGAAGAATATAAGCGACCGACATTTGAAGTAATTTTTGAGCCGAATAAATCGACTTATACAGCAAAAGATACTGCGGTATTTGTTGGCAAAGCAGAGAGTTTGGCTGGCGTATCACTAGTCGGTGCCACAGTCAAGTATAAAGTATCATTCTATCATCCGAAGGAAGGGAAGAATATTATTTATAGCGATTCGACAACAACCGTTGATGAAAAAGGGAATTTTACCATTCGGGTACCCTTGATGGATCGCCAGTTTGCTGGACTGAAAGACTATGTATTGACATACCAGGCTGAGGTGGTTAATCAGACAGGGGAGATGCAAGCGGCTTCTGGCAGTTATGTTTATTCGTCCCGTCCATGGCAGCTGCAGATTCAGGTTCCTGCTCTTATGGAAGAAAAGAAATGGCGCGATATTACGATCTTAAAACAAAATCAAAATGGTTTTCCGATGAAATTCGACGGAAAGGTCACGATTTATAAGTTAGAAGATGCCCGCATTCCTTTGACAGCGGAATACCGGGAAAGTTTTGCAAGGGTAGAATATCACCTGCTTTCGAAAGAGCTTTATAGTAAGTATTTCCCCCTTTATTTTGATCCGGTCTCGCTCCAAAAAGAAGAGAAAAAGACCAAGATAGTCAGTTATGATCTTGATAACGCCGATACGAGTAAGATCATACTGGACTCATTAAAATTCAACTGGGGAAGATACGAGATCGAAGCCATTAGTATACGGGATGGGGATACCGTACGCGCGGTCGGCTATACGAATTTATACCGGTCGAAAGATAAGAAATTAAATGAGCAAGAGTTTTTCACTTACCGGTTGGATAAAGACAAATATAAGATCGGTGATCGGGTCACCATCATGCTGCAGACTGATGTGAAAAATGCAAAGAAACTGTTGTTAATGCGCGAGAGAAATTCGCAAAAATTAGATACAAAAGTCCTGAATTGGAAAAATGGTCGTATTGACTATCAATTTGTATTGGATGAAAAAGATGTCACCAGTCAATTACAGCTGAATGCACTTTTTGTGGTCAATAATCAATTGATACTATCACCAATTATGATTCCTATTTTTCAACAGAATAAGGAGTTAACGATCCAAACCAAGACATTTCGGGATAAAATAATGCCCGGTCAAAAAGAAAAATGGAGCTTTATCGTAAAACAGGAGGATAAAACAATAGCTACAGAAATGTTGGCAACGATGTATGACGCATCCTTGGACGCATTTGCCAGTAATGCTTTCGGTTCTTTTCAGTTGCGTTATCCTTATTATCCAAGGACCAATTATTACTACATCAACAATGCTTTTAGACAGCAGATCAGTTCGAGAGACATGTTTAACTCTTATTACTACGGGCCTAATGCCGATAATCAACGGGATCAGATTTATGACTATGGTTTGTTATCAAACCGCGGGGGCTATAGGGGAAGCGTTCTGGAGCGGGACGAATCCTTATATAAAGTGATAGATAACCAAGCCTACATGTCAACAGTGAGCATGTACGACGAGTTGCGGGACCCCGCGCTGCGGGCTGAAGTTGGCACAATACGCATCCGCGGTGCTGCCCGTGCAACAAAGCAGTCACGACCTTTAGACGCCTCAGCGGTGCTCTATGAACCGGCAGCCGTAGGGAATACAGTAAATGAGGAGCTTGCCGAATTTATTGAAATGGATGGCAGTGGTCTTGATGCCGCTGCAGACAATCAATTCAAGCAGATTAAGACCCGGACCAATCTTCAGGAAACCGCTTTCTTCTATCCCAATTTATATACCGATGAAGCGGGCAATATCAGCTTCGAATTTGACAGTCCCGAAGCATTGACAAAATGGAAATTGTTACTTTTTGCGCATACTCAGGAACTGGCATCAGCTGGAGGTACCTATTTTACGCAAACACAAAAACAGCTGATGGTGCGCCCGAATATTCCACGCTATTTTAGAACCAATGACTGGGTAACGATCAAGGCACAAATTCAAAATTTAACTAAGGAGCGCATTCAGGGAAATACCAAAATAGAGCTTATTGATCCACGAAATAATCAGGTCGTTTCGGCAGCTTTCCGGGTTGATTCCGTGCTAAAAAACTTTAGTGTGGCTGCATCCAATAATACAACCGTGGAATGGGCTTTGAAAATCCCCGCTGAATATCCAACAATACAGATTCGCATCCTTGCGGCTGGTAATGAATTTTCTGACGGTGAAATTATTGAAATTCCGGTATTACCAAATAAAATTCTGATTGCTGATTCGGAAAAAATTATTCTAAAGGCAGGAGAATCCAAAACATATACATTAAAAGGAAATACAAAGGATAACCTCATGGGAAGGGTACAAGTGCAAAGCAATCCTATACTGGAAATATTCTCTGCACTGGACTATTTGAAAAACTATCCCTACGAATGTAATGAACAATTGAGTAGCAAGTGGTTTGGTCTCAAGATGGCGCAATACATAAAGCTACATTATCCTGCAGTGACAGAGTATTTCAAAAAATTGGATGCCGGCTCAAAAAAAGGGCGATTAGAAGAGAATAGCAGTTTAGATGAATTCAAAATGGAAGAAATGCCCTGGCTACGGGATATGCAGGGAGATAAGGATCGGTTAACAGCAATTGGAGCATTTTTTAACACTGATATACAATCGGAAATCAGTACCGTTGAACAGAAGATAAAAAATAATCAATCCAAAGATGGTTCGTTTGCCTGGTTTGACGGGGGGCAAGCAAATACTGAAATTAGCATCCGTATGCTGGAAATTATCGGGAAGGTACTCTATTTGGACAAAACCCTAATCAACAGTGATATGCGTGACCTTGCTTTAAAGCTTACACAATACCTTGATCGCGATCCGATCATATTTTCGTCCAAGGCCAGTGTCGATGTTGGAATAGACTATTTATTTGCGCGACGGTATTGGACGGAGTTCAATCCTTTACCGCAAGATTCGCTCCGATCCGTGCAGCGCAAACTGCTTAATTCCTCTTTAAGCAGTGCCGGTCGAAATGCGGGACTGGCGGCTAAAGCATGGATTGTTAACCAGATTTTTGGCCAAGGTAAACAAAGTATGGAAATCAAAAATAGACTTGATCAAGAGGCGATTGTCGATGCACAAAAGGGAATGTACTGGAAAAGTAATTTGAATCAATACAATAAGATTAGTTTACAATCTTATCTCGTCGAAGCTTACAAACTAAATAACCCGGCGAAACTGAATCAAGTCACTCAATGGATCTATTATAACAAACAGGTCACTCATTGGTATAGCACCTGGATGACAGTTGATGCCGTATATACGCTGTTATTAGCGGACAATCCGAAGGATTTTGTTACCGGAAACACCGTACGTGTTTTGATCAATAGGGCAGAGGCTGACCTAAGTAACAATGTTCTGGGAGAAGTCAGTAAGCAATTTGATCAAGTAGAACTGCAAACCGATAAGACTATTCAAATACAAAACAACAATGATAGAGTTATTTCTGGAAGTATTGTCCATCAGTATTTTGCTGATCTTGATCAGGTGAAATCCAGTACAAATGCGCTTTCAGTTCAGAAAGTATTTCTGGTAGAGCGAAAAGGCGAGTGGGTAGAATCCAAGGAGGCCAAATTGGGCGAACGGATCAAAGTTAGAATTACAGTAATCAATGATGACCCCATTCAATATGTTCATCTGAAAGATAGTCGCCCAGCTGGTGTTGAGCCTGTGTATAGCCCTTCTGGATACCAATGGCGTAAGGGGTATTACTTTAGTTCGAAAGATGCTTCAACAAATTACTTTATGGATCGCCTCTTAAAGGGGAAATCAATCTATGAGTATGAGGTTAAAGCCAACAATCCGGGCATATTTAATTCGGGAATCACCACGATAGGATGTATGTACGATCCCGCCATTAATGCACGTAGTGCAAATGCTATATTGACCATTATTCCTTAGTTGCAATTGAACTAAAAGCTCTACTTTCGAATTATTCGGAAGTAGAGCTTTTTACGCAATCATTGCTCACTGATTTCAAAAGACATGCCCTTTGTCCGATCGTATTTTGCGGCGGGTACAGGTATGCTATTTTATTTCAAATTCGGTATATATCGTCCTTTTAAATTCAAGTACCTCCGGAGCTATCTTAAAACCTTCGCCACCATAAGCTTTATTAAATGTTTCCAAAGCCATTCCTGTTCTATACCCAGTAGATTCATTCGACGCACTACCATCATTTGATAAAAATAGCAGTTTTCCAATCTTTACATCAGCTCGTGAAGCCAACTTTTGAGCTGATTTTAGTGCATCGTCATACGCGATGAGGTCGGCTTCCCGAAGAATACTATCGGCTTTTGAATGGTCAAATGAGATTGAACCAATTCCACTGATTTTAGTTTCGAGTAACTTACCCGTCAATTCCGTGAATTTGGATAGGTCGTGTAAAACAAAATCGATGGTCTGTTGCGCCTGATAACCGACAAATTTATTCGTATTTCCGATAAATTGATAATCTTTGTTTGCAGAGACACTACTTGTCTTTATGTCCTCCTTTTTATTGCCATATTTTCCAAGAATGGCAATAACACTATCGACAGTATTTTGTGTTTCCCGTACAGCATCTACCATCCGAGGTTTGGTGAATGCCGTATTTATTGTTAGGGTGACCTGGTCAGGCATGATTCTTATTTTTCCTTCACCGCTGACCCGTATCCGGTTTTGGTTGTCATCGGAAACAGATTGGCAGGATATCATCAATAATAAACCACTAGTAACAACCAGTGAAAATAATTTTAACTTGTGTCTCATATCGTAACGTTAATAAACTAGATTTTATTAGAAATAACCTAATATACTAAATATACGGGATAGCACACGTAGCCTTTACGAATTAAACGTAAAAAAGATAAACCAAAAGCAGGCACTTTACGCGCGCCTGCTTTGTATAAAGGATTGCTGTTATTAATAAATACTTTTAGAATATGTTTTCAGTTGCTTTTGCAAAGACTTGCGCGCCATATGGATGCGTGTTTTTACAGTTCCTTCGGGAATCTGCAAGTGCTCCGCAATTTCATAGTATTTAAAACCTTCCAAAAATAGTGCAAAAGCGTTGTAATAATCTTTTGGTAAATTATTAAGGGCGTGCTGTATATCCGATGCTACAAAATTATTCTCGCCGCGATTAGTTGTGATTTCATTCGCATAACCGGTGCTTATGTATTCATTGCGATAGTTTTCCAACCGTTTATTCCGAGTATATTGATTAATATATGTATTCTTCATTATAATATATAACCAGGACATGAGCTTTGGATGTTTTAAAAACTTTTCTATGGAAGATAGAGATCTAACCATAGTTTCCTGCACTAAATCTTCTCTCTCATCTGGATCGCTCGTAAATTGCGCAGCCAAATATTTTAATGTAGGTCTTTTTTCCTTAAACAGTTGATCGATTGTTGTATTTCCCATATTACCAATTTTAAGTGTCTATTAGTGCCTAGGCTACTACAATTAGGGTGCTAGAAAAAATAGATAAAATACAGCTTTTTTAAATTTAAATTCTGTTTACGTAATTTTGTTTCCTTTGTAACTATTTATTTTTCAGTTTTTTACATATTTTAATTGACGCTATTAAGCGCGTTGTTAAAAAAAATATTAAGGTGTTTTTTACTTTAACAACAAGTATTTTCCTTAGTCAAATCCATTCTTTATCCCGAAGGACTACGTATTTATACGTAGTACTATAAACTGTACAGCTACGTTTTACGCAGTTGTCAATTATTAAAAACTGTTCAAGCGTGATAATGGTTATTAGTCATAGTATTAAAGCACCATACCATGGGGAACGATGACAAAAACTTATATATAGATCAATCACAGGAAAATGACGGAGGACAACCTCTTAAACAAATTTGGGGTGGAAGTCAGGAAGACTTTTACAAATCCATAATCCGGAATCAGCAGGAAGACATAGCGCGTATTGGGCGATATTTTAGAGATGATCTTGCACAGGAATTATATGGGATGCGTATTTCATTACAGAATTTTACCAATAGATATGGCAATTCTGAAGAATTACGTTGCTTAAGTGATTCATTGACTTCTTTGATCATAGAATTACGCAATAAAGCGATAGTCCTTTATAATCCGATATTAAATGATTTGGGAATTTTTCATGCCATTGATGATGTTGTGGCTTCGTATAAACAGAAACTGGGTTTCAATATCGACATTATACTTGACCCGGATTTAAAAGAGCTTCATCATCATATTCAAGTGCACCTGTTTAAATTACTTATCGCACTCTTTGAATACTTAAACGATGAGATAACCATTCAGGCAGTTTCCATATCCGTGCAACTCATTGATTTCGCTGTCTTTATCAAAGTACTACCTTATCTTAAAGACGATAATGTATTGCAAAAAACGAATTGCAAAGATGACCCCATGCGATTAAGAAAAGTGGTAGAGCTTTATAGCGCTACAATTATTAACGATACTCTGGAGTCGGGTATGGTGCTTAAATTAATTATTTAAAAAGACGATATGACAAAAATCCTGTTGGTAGAGGACCATATGGTGGTACGAAATGGTATTAAATTGCTTTTGGAATCCCATGATAATTTTGAAGTTGTTGGGGAAGCGTCCAATGGGAGAGAAGCGCTCGATTATCTGGAATCAAATCCGGATTCGAAGCCCGATATTGTATTGACAGATATTAATATGGCGGGAATGGATGGAATAGCACTTTTACAGGTTTTATATCAACGTGACAAGAATATAAAAGTGGTTATACTCTCGATGCTGAATCAAATTAATTATGTTATTGAGTCCTTTGAATATGGTCTTAAAGGGTATTTATTAAAAAATGTTGGTTATAACGAATTACTTTTTGCAATTAATCATATCGCCAATGGAGGCAGATATATAAGCGAGGAAATCTCTATGTTACTACTAGACCAGATACGTTCTGGTCAACGATATGCGCAGCATATGATAGGAACGCGAACTGACTTTGAGATTTCTGAACGTGAACTTGAAGTCTTGGAGCTTATAGCTGAGGGATATACTAATATCGAAATTGCAGATAAGATTTTTTTGAGCAAACGTACGGTAGAGGGACACCGTCAAAATCTAATAGATAAAGCTGGCGTGAAAAATACCGCACATTTAGTCAAGTTTGCCTTCGAGAATGGAATATTAAATTAGTATTCTATCTTTTTCTTTTCCACTAGATACGCTATCGCGACCTTTTTAAACAAATATTGCATTGCAGGCAATAGCGCAATGTTCACAAGCCTTCGCGCAGGACTGGCAATGTTTGTATTTATATTTGAAACATTCCTCTGCACAGTTAGAACAAATTTCTGCACAAATCTTAACAAGTTCTTTTGCATAAAAACTATCTATTGCAAGCAACTGAGCTGTGGCTGAGCCTAATATCGCACATTCTATATTTAAAGCAATACATTTAGCCATCATCTCAATATCATTCTCGTTGGTACAAGCGAGGGCACATGACTGACAGGCTGTAACACACTGCCAACAGGCGCTGATGCAGTTTTGGAATTTCTGTTTATCCATTATTGTTTACTCCTTTCTAAATACTTATTTCGCTCAATTGGCTGCCTTTGCTATAGCATTGCAGTCCGCTGAATATTTTAGGATATTATCATAATCTGCTTGTGTTATTTTTTCTGCCTGAAGTTTACCCTTACTTTCCTTTTCAATCTCCTTAATGGCATTTTCTTCATCCATTGCTTCTTTTGCAATCTTGACATTAATATGGTCAACAACTGCTTTTCCCAGCTTTGTATATAATGATTTAGCTTCATTATTTGACAGTTGTGGTGCGGGAATTTTGGATATAGCTTTTTTCATCGTGTTTAATGTAAAATTGTTCGCTATTCATTAATAGAACAGATGTAAAAAATAAATAGTTTAGTTAATATGAATTCAACAAAAGGTCGGTGATAAGGGTTCTATAGAAAAGATGGTTTCATTAAAATTAAAGACGATGAATATGCAAAGCAGGAATAAATCGACCAAGAATGTGAAAGGAAATACGGTCTTAAACAAAAATAATCTCGATAGCAGAGAATCAACAGAAAATGAAATTAAAGGTGAAGATATCACACACAATAAAAAAACAACAAAGAGTGAAAATAAGAAAAAAGATACAAATTGATCTTTCATTGATACAATATCACATGTACTATTGAAATTATTTCTTCAATTTTAGTGTGAACTTAAATTGTATTCAGTGAAAAAGATGAAATTTTATACATTCCTTTTTATTTTTTACGGCATCCTGCCACTGGGCTACGCAATGCACAGGGCTAGTATTGTCACACCTTTAAATGATTCCAACGAATGGCTGTCGGTATCCGAAAATGGAATTTTTCAAGCTGATCCAACGATATTCTATCACGATGGTTATTACTATTTGTATGGTACTAATGGTGATGGTGATCAGCAATTGGGTTTTAAAGTGTACAAGTCTCAGGATCTGAAGCACTGGCAGGGACCGATAGGTGCTAAAGCAGGATTTGCATTGGTCAAAGAAGATGTATTTGGAAGCAAGGGTTTTTGGGCTCCGCAAGTATGGTTTGAGCAGGAGAAATTTTACATGGCATATACTGCCGATGAAAAAATTGCGATCGCTGTCAGTGATTCCCCTATCGGTCCTTTTAAACAGGATATTCCCAGAACACTTATAGAAGGAGGAAAGGAGATTGATCCTTATGTATTTAGGGATAAGGATGGTAAAAAGTATTTGTTTCACGTCAGGCTCAAGGAAGGGAATCGCATCTTTGTCGCTGAATTAAAAAAGGACTATTCTGGGATTAAGGAAGGGACATTAAGAGAATGTCTACATGCTGGACTTCCTTGGGAGAATACTACTGGTTCAGGATGGCCGGTTAGCGAAGGACCCACTGTTTTGCGTCATGGGAGTCATTATTATATGTTTTATTCTGCCAATGATTTTAGAAATAAGGATTATGCTGTAGGTGTAGCGGTTTCCGACAATGTGTATGGCCCCTGGGAAAAAATGGGAACAAGCCCGTTATTGAGCCAAAATAATAGCGGATTTGCCGGTACTGGACATGGCGATTTATTTCAGAAAGGAAAACAGTGGTATTATGTCTGCCATAAACATTTTTCCGATCAGCAAGTAGCTCCGCGACGTACGGCTATAGTACCCGTAGATTTTTCCTCTACTAAAAGTAACGGTATTGTAATTCCCAAATTTGATAGTGCTAAATTTAGATTAATAGATACTTTGGATCAACCTGCAGGTTCCATTGGTGTCGCTTTTGGCGATCCTTTCATCCTCTACGATAAAGCCAGTGATCACTATTACCTGTATGGAACAGGAGGTACAGAAAATGGATTTATAGCATATAGCTCTAAAGATCTCGTACATTGGAAAGAATCAGGAAAGGTGTATGATGGAAAGCAGCCTAAAGCATGGGGCACAAAAGACTTTTGGGCGCCGGAAGTATACGCAGTCAATGATAAATTTTATATGTATTACAGCGCACATTGGAAGGAAAATCCCGATAATGAATTGGAGAACTATCGCATAGGTATTGCTGTTGCCGATAATCCATTGGGCCCCTTTATAGACCTAACGGGCAAGCCGCTGTTTGACCCTGGTTATCCCATTATTGATGCCAATGTTTTTCGGGATACCGACAACAAAAATTATTTGTTTTATTCCCGTTGTTGTTATGAACATCCAATTGCTTCTGAAATTGCTTATTGGGCCAAATCCAAATGGGGGTATAAAGATGTTGAAGAAAGTTGGGTCTACGGTGTCGAATTGGACAGCAGTATGCAACAAATCATTGGGCAACCAGTATTACTAATACGGCCACCTGAATCTATGAATGATGCACAGTCTGAATGGGAAAGCCGTTCGGTATTTTCGGGCGAAATCAATAGAAGATGGACGGAGGGGTCGTTTTTATTAAAAGCAAAAGGGCAATATTATATGATGTATTCCGCTAATTATTTTGGAGGGGCAAACTATGCCGTTGGTTATGCGACTTCTGCATCCCCTTTGGGAAATTACAGCAAATCTAGCACCAATCCGATCATACAAAAAAACACCGATAGTGGTGGAATCATTTCGGGTACGGGACACAACAGCATATTTAAGGACCGCAATGGAAAACTGCGTTGCGTTTATCACGGTCGGACAACGAAAACTGGAGATCAGAGAATGGTATTTATTCGTGATATCCGTTTTGATAAAAATCGTCAACTACAAATTCAGACAGATTGACATTAATGGTCAATCTGTTTTCTTGGGAATAGCTGGATTCTTTACATCCTCATCCCAGTCGGATTTTTCTTTATGTTCCGGCCACTTATTACTGGATCTTTTATGTTTATGAGGCTCTTTAATATCTGTTTCTGAACGCTTAACAGAATCAGTATTATTTGAGGCCGGGACACTGCTCTCATTAAACAGACATTTGCGATACCATCTATTACTAAAATAATAAGCAATAATTAAACCTTGTTTTACTATTGAATGTTGAAATATCTTTTCCATTGTTGTAATTTTTGAATAACATAGGTGAACACTTCGTACTTTATTTAAAGAACAATCAAAAAGTAAATTCGTTTAAACTAATCCGATTCAAACTAGTTCTGGATGAGGAGGGTTATATATATTGAACCAATCGATAAATTGTCATGAATATATTAACTGTCTTAATTATCATACTGCAAGCATCGAAGCAGATGGAAGCGTTAAATACAGGGAATTCAAATGAATGGTATACAGAACCCGGGATTTGGCTTTTTATTTTTATCTTTATTTTTGTTATAGCGCTTGTTATTTATAGAAAATTAACGAAGAAAAATTTGCCCTAGATTTTACAGTTTATGTATTAAATGTTTGTTTGGCTTAATCAGGAAGCATATGATCTGGGAAAGATCCTACTATAGGGAAATATAGGTGTACGGTTGTTCCAACACCAGGCTTTGATTCGATTTCTATACTGCCTCCAAGACGTTCCATGACACGTTTGACAAGAGACAATCCAATCCCCGTTCCCGGAATTTCACCTACATTGTCAGCCCGGGTAAACATTTCATAGATATGTGGTAGGTGATTCCCCGGGATTCCTATGCCGTTGTCTTTTATGCAGTAATAAGTCATGCCGTCTTGATTAGTACTTTCAATCTCGATAATGGGCTTTTCGGATTGAACAGAATATTTAATGGCGTTGACAATAAGGTTAGTGAAGATTTGATAAACAGCACTCTTTTCACCCCAGATTGGTAGCAATTGCCCAAAATAAGACTGGCAGTTAGGTGTACCATACAACGTTTTACTTTCCTGAAAGATCCGCTGTAATGTGTATGCCATTGGAAGGGGGTCCTTGTCCAGAATACTTGCACGATGTTGGCTTAATTGAACCATATTATTGATGATATCTTCGATATTCGAAACACTTCTACTAAAATTTTGATACCATTTATTGGTTTTTGAAAGGTCTATATCATTGGAGTGTTGTTGCAAAAATTGAATGCCCATTTTCAAAATTGATAAGGGGTTTTTCAAATCATGGGATAAGGTATAAGTAAACATTTCCAATTCATTGTTCAGGCTTAATAGCTCTTCGTTGAGTAATTGTCTTTCTTTGAGCTTTTTAAATATAGATTCTTTGATAATATGATTCAGACGCAAGACAAAATTGACTTCAGCGTCATTCCATGGTTTGGCTACGTCATAACGAACGTCCTCCCAGAATCTTAAGTCATCAGCTGTCCGAAGCTCGTTTTGATTCTGTCCGATTTGCATCACACGACTTTGGCTTGCTTTTCTAAACCATACAAGGTAATAGTCATTTTCTAGGCCAACTTTGAGATACATTAGTCCTGCAAAATTTAATTTTTCATTGAAATGTTGTTGGTGATTTAATCTAAAGTTGTAATCCTTAAATAATTCTTTATCAGTATGTAGTTGTAGAAATTGAATGATTTCATAAAACAGGGATTTATTTGGTGTATGCCCGTGATTGAATACATCGCCTTGGTTAAAGATCGATAAGCCATCTGCATTGACCAATTGGGTAAGAGTTTCTATGTGCTGCACGAGCGCACAATTCACCATTTTATTTTCAGAAAGACTTTTTTTAAGTTCTTCTTCGGCAGTATTCAGGAGTTCTGTTCTTTCGAGTAGGTTCTGTTTAATTTGGCTTTCGTATTTATTGGTTGCCGCCTGAATGGCAAAAGTACAAAGTTTCCGTTGTTGCAAATCCACTTCTTTCTCTTGTTCATGTTGAGCGACAACGAGGCCCCAAAACTGGTCATCTATACAAATACGAAAAAACAATATGCTCCGAACATTGGTCTTTTCCATAAAAAGGTGATGAAGGTGGGGAAGAGGGCGTAATAAGCTCGAAAGTGTATCGATGCTATCTTTTACATAAACAAAACACTGATCATCTTTCTTGATATTTGGAATATAACGATACGAATAGCTACTATAATATTCCAATGCCTCTTTGGGCATGAAATCTCTTGAAAATTCCTTTCCTCTAAAATAAGGTTTACCATTGGAGGTGTGTTCAGCAATTACTTCGCTATATCCGGTTTCCTGGACCTGGAGAACAAAAACGCGATCATACTTTAATAATCTATTGATTGCTAAACAGACCCGATCCCAATTATTAGGTTGGATCGTATCGAGCAAAAAGTTGAATTCGTTTATTTTTTTTGCGGAGATATATTTTTTATGCTGTAGCTCCCATTCGATATAAAAATAACCTTGATATAACCTAAATTTGAAATAAACACGTTCTTGGAACACTTTTATGGGCAAGATATGACGTGATTGCCCATTTTCGCGTAACTCATTCAAGACATTCGCTATCTTTTGAATAACATCACCAAAGGCTTTGGCAAAGCTTTCGAAAAAGTTGCTGCGTAATAGTGCAGCGGTAGATAGATTGGCTTTAACTGCTGCAAATTCACTTAGAGCTACAATGGTATATTGTTCATCCAAAACTACAAGACTACCAAAATGCTGAAGTTTGATCGTATTTTGATTGTTAGATTGAAAATCAGTGTTCATAGTAACCCAAAAACTCCTTATGATTTATTCATAAATATACGAAAAATATTAACACAACTGGTTTGTCTATTGGGGCTACTAACTCTTACAATTCATTACACTGTTCGATCGTAATTTATTTATCGCGTATTCGGTCTGCAAGGCCTTTGACGAGCAATTTCCATTGCGGATAAGAGGCGCCAATTTTTGCAGTCAGTCCAATGATTAGGTTCCTAATATTATCTGCTAAACTATGATTTTCTACATTGATAATTTCATTCCGTCCAGCATACTGAATTAAGATACTATTGCGTCTTTGTTCCACTAAAAAGGTTGAGGAAGAGACCCCTTCAAAAAAATGAGCGGTATCTTTGTTTTCGGGATGTTGTGGATCTGGGCAAGGTTTTAGGGTCAATGCATAGAGTTTATAATCAGGACTTACATCGTGAATAACATTAACGACATTTACCCAATCATACCCTTCGCTACTGGGCAGTCCGGGACCGGGAATATTGAGTCTAATGTAGTCATGTATCGCTAAAGGTCGATCAATTGGAACACCGCTGTGATCAGTAAGTTGGAATGTAGTGGCCGGAATCTCTGCAAGTTCATACCAATGATTGACTCGCGAAAGATCGTAGCAAACAGTGTCGAAGGCGGAGTCTGCCAGCGCAGTACTCTCAAAATCGACAGTTTCGAAGCAATCAAGTTGCTTTCCCTCTTTTTGTTCAGGAATAATATTTTTCATGCCTTTTTGAGAAAGAACATTATTCAATCTAGTTTAGTTTGAGAGAAGATGAGCCGACGAACGGCAGACAACCTGAGAAAGCAAACTAAACCGTTAATGGTACCATTCCGAATTCCTGTTATATCAAATTCGACGCGACCGACAGCGTTTATCTATTAACCCAGACTTGCTCTGAGTTTGGCAAGCAAATCATCCGCTTTTGTGTTTTCTACTTTTATCTTTCTTATGGTTGGGCGCTTACCTTTGTCTTTTTGTTTGATGATTTTTAATAGATCCTCACTATATTCATTTTTATAACTGCTAAGGTCAAATTCCCGACTATGCTGTTTAATTAGTTGCGTAGCCATATCCATTTCTGCCTTTTGAATTTTAACCTCTGTAGGCAACTTCAATTCATCGAGATCTCTAATTTCTTGTTGATAACGAATTTTGTTTAACACCAAAACATTTTGATAAGGTTTTATGATTGCAAGGTGTTCTACATTGCGCATGACGAAAGCCCCAAGTCCAGCTGTTTTTGTTTTATCAAGCGCTTTAAGCAACAGCTGGTAAGCTTTCTCACCACCTTTTTGGGGTTCCAGATAATAGGGGGTGTCAAAATAAATGCTGTCAATATCAGCAAGTTTAACAAAGGCATGTAGATTGACTAGTTTTGACTTTTCTGGACTGGCATCTTCAAAATCAGCATCTTCCAAAACCACATAATGATCTTTCATAAAATATCCCTTGACGATGTTGTCCCATTTCACTTCTTTACCTGTTTGCTCATTAACGCGTTTGAATTTAATATTGGCTAGATCTTTACGATCCAGCATATCAAGATCAAGGGTACTGCTTTCTGTGGCACTGTATAATTTTATCGGGATGTTAACCAAACCAAATCCGATTGCTCCTGTCCAAATGGCTCGCATAGCGTTCTATTTTTTTAACTGTATATATTAGACAGATGTTACCTCATTGTCTATATGAGGTAACCATTTTTAAGGTAAAATAGTTTGGGGTAGCCGAAAATTGTATTGTATTTTTTCGAAGAAACTGGGTGTTAATCCAAACCTTTCTCTCGTGAATTGGTTATATGGACATGAGCTTGTCATATAGTATGGATCTAAAATCAAACGAACCTTTTTGGTTAATAAAGAATGGACTTTTGACAACTTATCCCTCTTTGCGCCAGGACAAATCTTGCGATATTTTAATTGTCGGTGGCGGAATATCTGGTGCATTGATTGCCCATGAATGTATATCAATGGGCAAAAGATGTATACTAATCGACAAGCGAGAGATCGTTAATGGAAGCTCCGCGGCAACAACTTCAATGTTACAATATGAAATAGATATACCACTTTATCGCTTAAAGGAATTAATTGGCGAAGAAGGTGCAATAGCTAGCTATAAAGCTTGTTGTAATGCTATAGACAAGATCGGGTTACTGTCAAAAAAAATCGGTTCTAAAGCCGGTTTTCGCACAAAGAATTCATTATATTATGCTTCTCGCAAAAAAGACGTTTCTTGGCTGAAGAAAGAATTTTGTACACGAGGTGCTGCCGGTTTTAAAGTCAAATGGCTGTCTGAGGATGAAATTAAAAAAAAATATAATATAGAGGGGGCTTATGGAGGTATCTGCTCTGAGCAGGGCGCAAGTATTGATGCTTTTTGCTTTGCTCATGAGCTATTGGCTTATAATGTCAAAAAGGGTTTGGAGGTATTTGATAAAACGGCACTTACTGCTGTGAAAAGTAGTGAGCGGAGCCATAAAATAACAGTATCTAGTGGTGCCATGATCCATGCAAAGAAAATCATATATTGTATTGGTTATGAGTCTGTGGAGTTGATTCCGGAGAAGTGTGTAGACTTGTTAAGTACCTTCGCTATTGTCTCCGAACCAAATAATTCTCTTTATCAACAGTATAAAGACCTATTGATCTGGAATACTTCTGATCCTTATCTTTATATGCGAACAACTGATGATTGTCGATTTTTGATCGGAGGGGAGGATGAAGAATTTCACGATCCGCAAAAGCGCGATGCCATGATTGCTAAAAAATCGGATAAATTAGAAAAGTCTTTTCATAAGATTTTCGATAGTCCTTTTGTTACGGACTTCAAGTGGGCTGGAACCTTTGGAGTGACGAAGGACGGCCTGCCTTATATTGGTAAACATAAACAGTTTAAAAACACCTATTTTGTTTGTGGCTTTGGCGGAAATGGTATTACATTTTCGGTAACGGCTATGGAAATGGTGGCCTATTGGCTAAAAAATAAAACACACCCCTTATCCAAATGGTTTAATTTCGGACGATAGTGCCTAGCTATATTTTAATAAAAAACGGAATAATTTATATTCTAACTTGTTAAGTGTCAAACTTTCCTTGATAAACGGAAATTTTCCTTCTAAATATATCTTCTGTATCACAGGATGGATATAATAATTTTGTGAAACAGTTTTGGTATTGCCCAATTGTTTAGCAACTACTTTTATAACTTCATTTAATTGTTTTTTTCGTGTGTTTAAATCGTCTCCTTGTTTTGCTTGAGCTAATAGGTGAAATGCTTCCCTGCTTGCTCCCCAAATTCGGATATCCTTGCAGCTGATTTTGCCTGGACAATGATTGCGTAGATAATTGTTGAATGTACGTCCACAAAATACACCATCACATATAGTTTTGTTAAGTTGGAAAATACTTTTTCCCTTCATCTGTAGCAGTTCTAGTAGTAATTTTGCCTGTTGTTTATCTTGCCAAGTTTTTTCCTGAAAGACTCCCTTTTTACCCTTATAGGCGAATGTAATCATATTATTTGTTATGCTGACATGCCGTTTTTCAAGAGTACTGAGTCCATAAGATTTGTTTTCTAGCGTATAGCGTTTGTTTCCAATTCTTATAAGAGTGCTGTCCATTATTTTAAAGGCGACTGCACATAATTTTTCCATGTCCCAATCTCGATGTTTCAAATGATGGGATGCTATTTTCCGAAGATCTTGAAGATATTGTCCCATGTAAAGAATATGCCTAAATTTCTCATTTTGTCTTCGGACGACAAATTTTGAATGATAGATATATTGTTTGCGTCCTTTCTGGTCAAATCCATACGCTTGTAAATCACTTTGCGCATTTTTTGCAATCCAAACATCTTTCCAATTTGGTGGAATGACCAACTCATTTATTCTATCTAATATCTTTGGCTCTGTAACCTCTTTGTCCGAGCTATCAAAATATTTAAAATTTTGCTTAATCTTCCGTCTTGTGTATCCTCTTCTATTCTTAATCTTCATATAAGTAATTTATATTGCATAACATTCCCGGGACTTATTTTGTTGTGTGATTGAAATTCTCTTTTTTACTTATAAATAAGAGCTTTAGCTCAAGTAGAGGGGGAGCTTGGATTTATTTAATATTATCTCGTAATGTTTTGATGTATTCGTGCGCTTCGAGTTGTATGGAGAGCTGTTTTTCGATCAGTAGGAGAAGGTCGTGTGTGATTTCCCAATCTTGATTATCTACGACGTCTTTATAAGTTTTTGTAAAAGCGTCTTCACCTTGTTCACAGCTTGCAAGCAGACTTTTCTCATCGTTTCCTGAAACGGCGGATTTAAAATCCATCCATAATCGAAAGAGTTTACCACTAATCATTGTACCATCGCTTGCTGGCCTAGTTTGTGGTTGCAAGTAGGGTTTAAGCTCCTGAATAAATCGTTCGGATTGATGCATGTATTCGGAAAAAATATTATTTAATGTGTTAATATGAAGGCGTTTTGCGATTTCAAGCGCTTTTTTATATCCAGCAGTACGGTCATTGTTGATTTGTATTAAATCATTAATTAGTGTGCTATCATTTATTGTGTCCATTTATTTAGTTTTTAAGTTCTTCGATTTTAATCGTAGAACTTGTTCGAGAGCTGTTCCGTTTAGTCAAATCGCAGGATACGTATTTCTACTCTTTCTACAAATGACGCAAGTGACTCATCCTATTTCAAACCGAACAGTATACGTGATTATAAAGTTTGGGTGCGTATATCGGCATAACCGTTGTCCTTTCATAACACGCTCACACAAAAAGAGACCGCTTATTCAAATAAAGTGGTCTCCTTTTCTTTAAAAAGCGCATGTTATTTTGTTTTACTTAAGTAAGGAGGTTTCTTTTCCTCTTCAACATTGCTTTTAGTCTGTTTTTTGTTTATTGCGTTGTCCGTGTTTGACTGAACAATTATTTTGTTGTTCCCTTTTTGAATGGGTCCACCACAAATAATCAGCAACACTGGCAAATAGTGTTGATTGAGTTTTATACTTTTAGTATTCATATATCTGTTTTTTAGTGTGTATTAAATTATTGCGAAAACTGTCTTGGGTAAACATTCGAAAGAAGATTTGGTTTATAGAATTCGATATACTTTTAATTGCTTTTGTAACTTCTTGCGCGTCATATGTATTCTCGTTTTTACCGTTCCTTCAGGCATTCCAAAATAGGAGGCAATTTCATGGTACTTGTAACCTTCTAGGAATAACCGAAAGATTTGATAATTTTCCTCTGAAAGGCTACACATCGCCTTTTCAATATCGTCTGATACGAATTTATTTTCGCTCTTATTTGCTTCTATTGTATTGTAGGATTCTAGATCGATGTAAGTTTCATGAATATCGCTGGTCCGTTTGGCCTTGCGGTATTGATTAATATAGACATTCTTCATAATCACATACAACCAAGACATTAATTTTGGATGCTTAATAAAATCATCGATCGACTTCAATGCACGAATAAGTGTCTCTTGAATCAAATCCTCCTTTTCGTCGGGATCGGTGGTAAATTTTCCTGCGAAATGTTTCAATAAGCTTCTTTTTTCTTCAACTAGTAAGTTTAAATTGGAATTGTTCATGATATATCTCGTTTATTAAATTGATTGATTTCTGAATAAGTAAGTACAATTAGAGTGCTAATTTTTGCTGAAATTGGCCTAATAACCGCTGTTCAAACAGCTAAATGTGGAAAATACGTGCTGCCGATATTTTATACATTGTAGCTGAAATACGACATGCAGTGGTGGTTGATCAAAAAAAAACAAATTTAATGGCATCGATATACCCTCTATATTTGTTGCTTCGATCGGGTATTTATTCCCTAAAGAAATGTTTAAATTACGGTATTGATGATTTCTTATACACGATATTGACTGTATAGCTTTGAAGGCAACCTAAAACAGATTTTCACTTTTATTGAACTAAAGTTTCGCGAAATAAGTTCCTTAGTAGAGATTGGAACATAAAATAAGTTAAATATGAAAGAGATAAAAAAAATGATAGCTATAGTCAGTATTGGGTTACTGTGCAGCACAACATTATTTTCGTGTAAAAATTCTTCGAATAGTAAAGAAGGAAGCGGACAATCAGATAATATAGCTCCGAGTGATGCAGATGAGACAAGGTATAATTTAAGTGAGCAACAAAAGATGAGTATGCAAAAAGATACAACCTTAGCCGACACAACGCAACAGGATTCAACACCTTAAAGCGTTAGTGTATTGACTATATACTCCAAACCAGAAATATTTACTTAAAACTCCCTACAATAAAGGGAGTTTTAAGTATTAGGACCGAATCGCTTTGATTAATCTCTCTTTAGTCATTTTATGGCGACCTTTTATTCCAATTTTTTTCGCTTCTGCAAGTAATTCAGTTTTACTTCTTTCATCTAAATCTGAGCTTTTTCCGCCTTTTTTTCCTGAATTCGGTGTATTGGCTATACGGGCTGATTTTTCTTTACTGTAGCCTTCCTGACGCAAAGCTTCATATTTTGCATCATCTTTGATTTGTTTGCCATGATTTTTAGTCATATCGTTTTTTAGTATATTTTTTACGAATGATTATAAGCCTTTCTCCTCCACATCCTCCTCCTGGTCTGAAGCAGGGTTATAAATGTCCTCTTCTTCATGATCTGGACGCTCTGGATTTTTATCGTTGCCTGGATCGTTATTGGGGATATTATCTCTATCCCGTTGTTCTTCCTCAGTTGGATCGGGGCCTTCTGCACTTTCAGGATAATATTTGTTGGGTGTCACTTCTTCTAAGTCAGGAACTCTTGGAGCTCTCCGTATAGGTGCACCGTCATCTGTGCCCGGATTAGTTGGATCTATTTCGTTTAAAAGAATAAGCGCATCCTCGAATGTCATAGGAATCCCGCTACGAAGTTGAATTGTTGTTCTCATAATTCCTTTTAGAGAGAACACTTACAAAATTAGAATGGTTGTCTTTTTGTGAAATATGCCAGCAATTGATATTGATTCGGGCAATCTATTACTTTATTAACGCACGATTGAATAATAAATCAAACTGTTGAATTAAACATCTGTTATAGAATTAATATAATTTATCAGTCAATTTCTCACTTTACAACGTATAAATACCTGGCTTGAAGATTAAACACTTATTCTGGTCTTAGACGTTAAATTTTCGAAACATTTATTCTTTAGCTACTGTTTTATAATTGGAAAGGATTTATAACACAATGAGAACAAAAGACATAGGATTGATCCTTAAAGATCGGATGGGAAGATGGTCTTCTTATACTATTCCGTTGCTAAAGGAGTGTCACCTAAAAGATAAAATCGTTAGGAGCAACGAGCTCGAAGGCATATTCGTCATTGGGAATATTGCTACGGGCCTATATATTTTTTCCCTCTATAAAAATCGCTTTATTGATTTAATGGGTAAGAATATCGGGATGGAAGAAATTTGTGATCATTTTGATGAGTATAAAGAAACTTTAATATAATACATCAATTCATTTTTAACTAAAAAAAGGAATATTATGGCTAATTTAACATGGAAAGGACGTTGGAACGAATTAAAAGGTAAAGTCAAGCAACAATATGCTGACTTAACTGATGATGATTTGTTATATGCTGAGGGGAAGGAAGACGAGTTGTTGGGTAAATTGCAACAAAAAACTGGAAAGACGAAGGAAGAAGTGGAAGACTGGTTAGATAAAATGTAGAAGTTAAATTAAATTTTAAACTTACATATGAGGAGGAATGCTGCCAATATTTTATTGACAGCATTTTTTATGTTATAGGGAGAATATTGGTTTATCTAGTTTTATAGCAAGTCGATAAACGGCATTCATTAATCCTACATGGCTATAGGCCTGAGGAAAATTACCCCATTGGCTTCCGTTATCTTCAGTGACATCTTCACTAAATAAACCTAGATGGTTACTATAGGTAAGTAATCTCTCCAGTATTTCTTTTGCCTCTTCAATTCTTCCTACACAAGCCAAGGCTTCAACATACCAGAATGCACAAACTAAAAAGGTTGCCTTGGGTTTTCCGAAGTCATCTTGATGTTTATAGCGATAAAAAAGCCCATTTTCACCTTTTAATTCTTTTTCCAACATTTCCAAGTGCTGCCGGGCGCGGTCTGATTTGGGGTCCAAATAATCCATCACGATCAATTGTAAGGTGCTAGCATCTAAATTTTGGCTTTCCAATGCATTTTGATATACTTTTCTTTCGTTGTCATAACAGGCTTCAATATATGCAGCTGCCTTTTCAAGTAAAACGGTTGCTCGTTGCTCCATATCTTGATAACCGTTTTGGCGTGCAATAAGTAAAGCGGCTTTGCAACCGACCCATTGAAAGAGATTTGAATAACAATGGTGATTGGCAAAATTTCTGAACTCCCAAATACCAGCATCTTTCTCATCTATTGTTGCCTCAATTTTTTCGAGTATAAAATTTACCCAACCCAATACATTTTTGTTCTCGTGGATTTTGAAACGCTGGTCTGTGAACAATGGGAGCAAAGCAATCATCGCCTGACCATATACATCATTTTGGATGTGTTCAAATGCTTGATTTCCAATGCGAACTGGACCGCTATCCTGATATCCTTTTAAATCGGGAAGAATGTGTTCGGTGAGCTCAGCGTTTCCAAGTATCCCGTATAGCGGCTGTAGTCTTCCAGGATTGTGGTGTGTGATGCCGGCAATATAATTAGCAAAGCTCTCCATTTCTTCGAATTGACCAATATGTGTCAATGCTGTCAATACATAATAGCTGTCGCGTACCCAGCAATAGCGGTAATCCCAATTTCGTCCGGAACCAGGAAATTCGGGAAGACTCGTTGTTGATGCGGCAATAATAGCCCCGGTATCTTCATATTGATGTAATTTGAGTACCAACGCCGAACGAATGACTTCTTTTTGATAGATATTTGGGATACTACACCTTTTTATCCAACGTTGCCAGTAGCTTAGTGTTTTTTGTAGGAAATCTTCACAGGTGCTAGCGATTGCAGATTCGAATGCGGCTTCATAAGTCAGTATAAGATATTTGTTATCGCTAATAATTGTCCAGCTATCATCTTGAAAAAAATGCGAGATTGGCACATCGGTAGTCAATCGGATGCGTTCACCATTTTCAGCACTGCTATACAGAATATGGTTGCTTCCTCGCGTAGCCTTTAAAGTGCTACGACCATAATTTCCCGTTGGCTGACATTGGATATTAACACTGGGTGCACCTCGGAGCGGTTCTATTTTCCGGATCAACATCAATGGTTTAAAATACCGGCCAAATTGTTCAAATCGTGGAGCAAAATCTGTAATACGGTAAGCAAAAGATTCAGTGTGAACTTCGGTACAAAGTATATTGGAGTTTTTAATATAATATTGCTTGGTCTCAACAATCTCTTCTTCCGGTTTTACGACGAAACATCCACCCTGAGTTTTATCGATTAGGCCGCCAAATACAAAACTATCTTCAAAGGATGGCCAACATAGCCAAGAAATGTTGGTATCAATGCCTACATGGGCAATGTAAGAACAGTTACCGATTATACCGGCTTCATAAATATGTCTGTTTGATATTGTATTTTCCTTCATTATTTTAGAATAAGTTGATTTAAAAATTGAAGAACATCTTCCTGCTGATCCAAATAGTATTTTGCAGCTGATTTATTACTCCCCACTTTGATACTGATTGTGGAAGGTGGCAGATATTTAAAGAGATCTTCATCCGTAATGTCATCTCCAATGGCTAATAGAAAATCGGCTTTAATATGGCCCGCAATTTCTAACGCAGATTTTCCTTTGTTGACTTCGGTGTTTTTAACTTCAATAACAGCATTGCCATCAAGAAGTTGCAGTCCATAGTCATTTAACATTGGATTTAAGATTTCTTTCAATTCGGCTGCTTTGAGCTCTCCCAGTCCGAGCTCCACTTTACGATAGTGCCAAGCCAGGGAGTAGGGTTTGGCTTCTATGTAGGCGCCCGGAGTTTGATCAGCAAGCTTTTCCATTATTTTTTTTACTTCGGGCATCCAATGTAAGGCCAATCCCTTTTTATAAGCCCAATTGAAGTTTGGGAAATTGGACCAGATCCCATGCTCGGCAACCAAATAGTAGGAACGTCCGTCAAACCAGGTTGAGAGGCTTTCCTGCGCCCGACCGCTAATGATAACCAAAGTGTTAAGCGGATCTGCGATAATGCTATCCAGGAGATTGTACAAAAGAACCGTTGGGCTAGCCTTTTGTGCATGATTTTGAAATTTGACAAGTGTGCCGTCATAATCTAAAAAAAATAGCCTATTGTGGCTTTTTCGATAACGTTCGGCGATACTGTTAAATACCTTATCAGAAATTCTTCTTGCCCATTCGTCACGTTGTATTGCCTTAGTCTCGGCCAAACGATTTATAAACAAGCGAACCCAGTGCTGCACGTTAAACTTCTGTATAATTTGACGATTTGCTTCGGTACGCTCGTTAATCTCTTCAGGTGCCATTTTAAGTGCATGGTAAATACTGTCTGCAGTCTCAGCTCTATTATACGGGTTGACAATGAGTGCGTCAACAAGTTCCTTTGAGGCACCTGCAAATTCGCTTAGAATCAATACGCCATCGGTGTGAGTCTTGCTGGCGATGTATTCCTTACTGACGAGATTCATACCATCGCGCGTTGAAGTAATCATACAGATATCGGACGCGACGTATAGACCTATTAACTCTTCAAATGGTAGAGATTTATAAAAGTAGAGAACAGGCGTCCAACTTAGATTGCCATAGATCGAATTGATCTCGCTTACTTTTCTGTTAATTTCATCTTTTAGTTTCTTATACTGAGATACTTTATCTCTAGAGGGCACAATAAGCATATATAACACTACTTTTGAATGCCATTCCGGATATTTTTCCAAGAAAGTGAGAAAGGCCCTAAGTCTTTCCAAAATTCCCTTGCTGTAATCCAGTCGATCTACTGATATAATTATTTTTTGATCTGGGAAATGACTACGAAATTGAGTAGCGATCGTAGTTACTTCAGGGAGCGAACTGGTATGAACAAACTTGTCATAGTCAATCCCCATTGGAAATGATTCGATAAATATATGTCTATCTTTGTATTTAAGTTGATTATGACCACAGGGTACATTTAGTATTTTTTTACATGCGTTAAGAAAGTTTTGACTATCTGCGAATGTATGAAAGCCAATAAGATCAGCCCCAAGCAGACCTTCAATAAGCTCCTTTCGTTGTGGAATATTCATGAAAAGTTCCTCTGAAGGGAATGGGATATGGTGAAAGTAACCGATATTGAGTTCATTGCTTTCTTGCCGTAACATTTGTGGGAGCAACATGAGCTGGTAATCCTGCACCCAGATGAAATCTGTGGATTGCTGTACTGCCAATGCGGCCTCACAAAATTTTTTATTGACTGTCACGTAGGTAGACCAGTATTCCCGGTCAAAATGGATATAACTGGGCTGGTAATGACAGATTGGCCAGAGAACTTCATTGGAATAACCTTCATAGAAATTGCGGATTTCTTCTTTTGACAGGAAGACTGGTAGCAGATTCATCGGCTTGAGTAACTCCGTAATTTTCTCTCTTTCACTATCATCCTTAGGAACTATTCCTGGCCATCCTACCCAAAGAATCTCCGTGGAATCAAAGGCTGAGTTTAAGCCGGTGGCTAAACCGCCTGCACTTGGTTTGATGATAAGTTTATCTTTTTTTCGTTCTATTTGTATCGGCAGCCTATTTGAAATTATTATTTTTTTTTTGTTCTTCATATAAATATTAGATCGATTTAATTGCAGTGTAGAAGAATTATACTGAATATAACGATGGGTGCATAATCTATCTAATTAAACAACTCTCAGCTGGAAATAGTTTAGATTAATTTAAATGATCGTGATTCTTGATTTTTATTGACCTGAATAAAAAGTCTAGGTAGGGTGGGGTTCCTGTTATTTCGATACTTTAGTAGAAGGGAATTAAAAAAAGACCTAGAGTTTTTGCTTTAGGTCTTTTTATGCTGTATTCAATCTTAAGAAATACTTGATATGCTTATTGTTTCTTTGTGGAGTCGGTTATTCACAAATTCATCCAATATTTTTCCCAATCGGCCGGAAATTTCACCAAGGATGCTCTCCCAATCTTTTACAGTGCCATCGCAGTTGTCAGAAACAATTTTGACACTATGAAAAGACAGATTTTTGAGAAAGCAAAAATTTGCAAGCGCGTAACCTTCCATATCAAAAGCTAAAGGATTCAGGTGCTTGATATCTTGATAGAATGCTGTATTTACATTGATAAAACGATCTGATGTCAATAGGGCGTCTTCATAATTAAATTCCGCCTGGGAAACAGATTCGATTGAACCTTGCCCCTTTAGGAAAAGCGTGTTCTCCAAAAAGAATCCATCGGTATAAGCGTCACCTTGCGCATAGTAATTTGGGTACAATACATGACCGATTGGGTATCGTATACATCCTACCGTGCCTACATTGAGTAGAACTGGGGTGATGCCCAGCGCCCTGATCTCCTCATATAGTGTTGCTATAGATAAAAGTGCGTTCACTTTCCCAACACCTATTTCATAGATGATGGTCGATTTATTGTCGGTAGTAAAAGATAATTCATTTTTATTTGCTACCAGGATGATTGTTTCAATCTCTTTGTTAAGGATCATTTAGTTTTCTTCAATATAAGGGTATTCGAAAGCGAGTTCTCCAGCATTGATCAAATGTAAGAAATTGACACAGGCTTGTTTTGAGGAATCGAAATCCATAAACGTGTAGTTTCCGCAACTGATCGGATTTTGAAAAGGTACCTCATAACCCTCGGTCAAAATCGTTTCGAGCACTTCTTTCATCAATTCGGCAACAGCTTGAGGGCTTCTCTCTGTGCCTGCTAAGACTACATAAAATCCCGTGCAACAGCCCATTGGTCCAACATAGATCACTTCGTCACCCAAGATTGTCCTAATTTCCGTAGCAAAACAATGCTCCAACGTGTGCATCACTTCCGGAGATAACATGCGCTCTGGAGAATTCGGTCTGATCATGCGGATATCGTATGTCGTGTAGCTTTCAATGGCGCTGTTATTGGTATTGGAAGCCTTCGCATATATCCCTTGTTTCAATTTGGTGTGGTCTACCGTGAAACTATTTACTTTTGCTTTTTCTTTTGTATACATCTTATTCTGTGTATTACCGTAAAGCCTTAGGCTTCACAGTGGTTAAAAGTTGAATTTAAAATTTCTACAAAGGTAGTAGATATTATTGGAAAAGGTGGATAAAAAAAGCTATTTTAACACTTCATAATGTTCTACGGTAGGGAACGGATCATAATAGTGATGTAATAGTTTTTCCCATTCTTTAAATAAGTCAGACTCTCTGAAGCCAACAGTGTGGTCTTCTAATGTTTCCCATTCGACCAATAGAATATATTGGTTATCCTTTTCAATGCATTTGCGGAGCGAATGTGTGATATACCCTTTGCTTGCGCTTATATACTGGCAGGCAGTTTTATAATCACGTTCGAAATTAGACTGTTGTCCCTCGATAATTTGTAATACGGCTACTTCTAAAATCATAATTTGTTTTTTTAAATATATAGTCGAGTAAATATATCAAATATTTCTACGATAAAAAAGGCTAGTCTTCAGCAATAAGGGCTTTCAGGCTTTGGGAAGTGATAATATCCAAAACGAATGGTATCCCAGGATTACGATTTTCGGTATTCCAAACCAAGGAAAGGGTCGTTCGTTGGGGCAAGCTGTCCAGTTCTAGGAAACAGACATCAACCTGATAACCATTCTTTAAAGAGGCGGGAACAATGGCGACACCCAGTCCCTGAGCCACCATATTGAATATTGTTAACGCGTTTACGGTACGTAACGTAACTTTCGGCGTAAACTGATGATCTTGGAAAATACTCATGACCAGATCGTAATAAGAATGACTGTAATTTTTCGAAAATAAGATAAAGGATTCATTCTTTAATTCGTACAGATTTGGTTTTTTCTGCATTAATAATGGATGGTTTTTTGGCAATACCAAGCTGAAATGTTCCGTATAAATAGGAAGGCTATGTAGTCCTATGGGCGTATCGGAAAGACGGACGAAGCCAAAATCAAGTTCCTTCTTTTGAATCAGATCCAATTGTGTTTCATTGGCAAGTTCATGTAGCGACAGCTCAATATCCGGTTGTTTTTGTTTGAGGTCGATTAGTAATTGTGGTAATATTGTCTGTACTGCCGAGCCGATAAACCCCAGTTTTAGTGTGCTGATTCTGCCATTGGCCAAGCTCTGGAGCTGGGCTTCAATCTGATCCAAATGCCTAAACAATTCTTTCACCTCATCAAAGAGATAATTGCCTGCCTCGGTCAGTGATACATGTCGTTTGTTCCGTTCCAATAGCGTTACACGGTAGTTTTCCTCCAACTGCTTGATCTGCCGGCTCAGTCCTGGCTGGGCGATAAATAGCCTTTCAGCAGCTTTTCTGAAATGCAGCTCTTCGGCTAACACTTTGAAGTAAAGAAGGTGTCTGAGTTCTATCTGATAATTCATGGTTATCAATTGATGATAAAAATGGTATTTCTAATTATTAAATATAGCGGCTAAATTTGATAAAAGCTTTATAACGATGGAAAAATTCTTATACGGCAGTGGGCATTTGACTTGCTCCATTGCCTTAGCAATAGCAAAAGGGGATATTAAGGGGGAAATCTCGGCACAAGTAAAAGCAAATATCGATAGGAGTGCGGCCTACGTGAGGCAGATTGTCGAACGTGGGCAGGTTGTGTATGGTATCAATACCGGTTTTGGCCCGCTCTGTACGACTTTAATCGACGCGGATCAAACACAGCTATTGCAAGAAAATATTCTGAAGAGTCATGCTGTGGGAATGGGTGAACCTATCGCTAATGATCTGGCTAAAGTGATGCTTATATTAAAAGTGCACGCATTGGCGAAGGGCTTTTCGGGGGTTCAGTACAGTACCATAGAACGTATTATCTGGCATATTGAACAGGATGTCGTTCCTGTTGTTCCCAAGCAGGGTTCAGTTGGTGCCTCGGGTGATCTGGCACCTTTGTCCCATCTTTTTTTGCCATTGATCGGTCTAGGGAAAGTCAGCGTCAATGGTGAGATTTATGCAACGGAGACAATTTTGGCGAAGCATGGCCTCAAGCCGGTTCATTTGGGAGCTAAAGAAGGGCTAGCATTGATTAATGGAACACAATTTATGGCCGCTCATGGTGTAAAAGCTGTCAGTGAATTTAACCGGGTGCTTCAAAATGCGGATATTATCGCAGCATTGATGATTGAGGGGCTGAATGGCTCCATTAAACCTTTTTTTTCCGAACTACATGAACTGCGGCCACATGCAGGTAACCGTTATGTTGCTTCAAATATCCATTCTTTACTTTATGGGTCTGCTATTTTAGAAAGTCATAAAGATTGTTCGCGCGTTCAGGATCCATATTCTTTACGTTGTATCCCACAGGTGCATGGTGCTTCACGTAATGCCTGGCTTCATCTTAAGGAGACGATCGAATTAGAAATCAATTCGGTAACGGATAACCCCGTTATTATAAACGATGAATTGACAATAAGTGGCGGTAGTTTCCATGGGCAGTCCATTGCCTTACCTCTGGATTATGCCACGCTGGCGGTTTCTGAAATAGGCAATATATCAGACCGTCGGGTTTATTTATCCTTAGAGGGGCAAACCAATGGGGTTCCTAAATTGTTAATGAAATCGACAGGACTCAATTCTGGTTTTATGATTCTTCAGTACAGTACAGCCGCTATTGCAAGTGAAAATAAGGGCCTGTGTTTTCCCGCTAGTGCAGACAGTATACCGACATCGCTGGGGCAGGAAGATCATGTGAGCATGGGCTCTATCTCCGGTAGAAAGCTGCTTCAAGTCATAGACAACGTGGATAAAATCCTGAGCATTGAACTATTGTGCGCAGCGCAGGCGAAGGATTATCATCACCCGCTGCAGTCCACTCCGGCATTAGAGGCGGTTCATGAACGCGTACGACAATTTATTCCACATATTGAATCCGATCAGCCTATGGAAACTTTGCTGAGTAATGCATTGGAGTTGGTCAAATCTGGCGAGCTGATTAGCTTACGTCGTCGAAGCAATCCGCAGAAAGCCATAACAATGGAACTGGTAGAACGTTTTGATACATTTTAGCCTCACATGAAAATGGAAAAGGATTTAAAACTGATAGGCCCGTTCAGTCAATTGTTGACAATGGACAATATTCCGTTGAAGGGTGCCGTAAGGGATGCGAAACTGCAGGTTATCGAACAAGCAGGAATTTTGATCGGGGGTGAGTTTGTTCAAGAGGTTGGTGACTTTGATTTTCTATACCAAAAATGGCAAGATAAAGCAGTTCTTGTTCGTCTTGAAGGTGATCAGGTTGCACTACCTGGTTTTGTTGACTGCCATACCCATATCTGTTATGCGGGGCAGCGGGCAAATGATTTCGCACTTCGAAATGGCGGTTCTTCTTATCTTGAAATTGCGGAAGCTGGTGGTGGAATTTGGAGCACTGTCACCCATACAAGGGCTTGCACGGAGGAGGATCTGAAACAGCTTACTGTCGATCGTGCGTTGTTTTTATTGGCGCAAGGGGTTACAACAATCGAAGTTAAAAGCGGTTATGGTCTTGAGGTTAAAGAAGAACTTAAAATTCTACGTGCGATAAAGAAAGCAAATGAACTTACTGCGGCGGACTTGGTTCCAACCTGCCTGGCAGCCCATATGCTGCCAAGGGACTATAAAGGGGCCGCAAAAGATTACCTTGATTTGATGGAAACAGCGCTTTTCCCGGAGTTGAAAGCACAGCAATTGTCCAATCGAGTGGATGCTTTTATTGAAAAGACAGCATTCGATGCGGAAACGATCAGACCATATTTGCAACGGGCCAAAGAAATGGGCTTTGATCTGACGATTCACGCGGATCAGTTCAGTACTTCAGGAAGCCAGATCGCCGTGGAATTAGGGGCGCGATCGGCCGATCATATGGAGGCGTCCACAGCGGTTGAAATCGAGCTTTTAGCGCAGTCTGATACTGTTGCTGTAGCATTGCCTGCCGCATCAATTGGCATTGGTTGTGCTTTCACTCCAGCACGAAAACTGCTGGATGCTGGCGCATGCCTGGCCATTGCGAGCGACTGGAACCCGGGCTCTGCACCAATGGGCCAATTGCTGACCAGCGCCTGCATATTGGCTACGATGGAAAAACTAAGCAATGCGGAAGTTTTAGCAGCATTGACTTTTCGCGCCGCACAGGCCTTGAATCTGCGAGATCGAGGCAAGTTGAGTAAGGGAATGCGTGCGGATTTTGTTTTATTCCAGACCGATAATTATCAAGATATCACTTATTACCAAGGAAGCATGCAGCCTTCGGCTGTATGGAAAAATGGCAAAGAAGTATTTTCAAAGGAACGATGATAGAGAATATATTTAGTCGTGTAGTTGCAGAGGGTATTCCCTCCCAGCTACCACCTAAAATAGAACGTGACGCTACAGTAAGCCATGCACCGCGACGCAAGGACATTCTTTCGAAAAAGGAAGAAAAATTGGCCTTGAGGAATGCCCTTCGTTACTTTCCGAAATCATGGCATGCTGAACTGGCGCCAGAGTTTTTGGCAGAATTAAAGGAGTACGGCAGGATCTATATGTATCGTTTTAGACCTGACTATGCGATGCATGCGCGGCCAATAGATGCGTATCCTGCAAAAAGTAAACAGGCGGCGGCCATTATGCTGATGATCCAGAACAATTTGGACCCTGCAGTTGCTCAACATCCCCATGAACTGATTACCTATGGCGGCAATGGCGCTGTTTTTCAGAACTGGGCACAATATCGGCTTACAATGCATTATCTGTCCCAAATGACTGATGAGCAGACCCTACACATGTACAGTGGGCATCCCATGGGACTGTTCCCATCGTCAGAACATGCCCCGCGTGTCGTTGTTAGTAATGGGATGATGATACCCAATTACTCCAAGCCGGATGACTGGGAGCGTTATAATGCACTGGGTGTCACGCAGTATGGGCAGATGACAGCTGGTTCGTACATGTATATTGGTCCACAGGGAATCGTTCACGGGACCACTATTACTGTAATGAATGCCTTCCGTCGGCAGCTACCTCCCGGCGAATCAATTCAAGGAAAGGTATTTTTAACCTCGGGCTTGGGTGGAATGAGTGGCGCGCAACCTAAAGCAGGTAATATTGCGGGCTGTATAACTGTATGTGCCGAGGTTAATCCTGCAGCTGCTAAAAAACGATACGAGCAAGGTTGGGTAGATGTCTTGATTGAAGATATTGCCCAATTGGTGGAACAGGTTCGGACAGCAATGCTTCAAAAGCAGGCTGTATCATTTGCCTATATTGGTAATATCGTTGAGGTATGGGAAGTATTTGACCGCGAGAATATTTATGTAACAGTTGGATCGGATCAGACTTCGCTCCATAATCCTTGGTCCGGCGGATATTATCCGATGGGATTATCCTTTGCCGAATCCAATGCGTTGATGGCCGCTGATCCGGATACATTTAAATATTATGTGCAAGCAACCTTAGTTCGTCATGTAGATGCGATTAATAAACATGTAGCTAAAGGGACATATTTCTTTGACTATGGAAATGCATTCTTGTTGGAAAGTAGACGCGCCGGAGCGGCAATACTGAACAGAGAGGAGGACGGATTTCGCTATCCTTCTTATGTTCAGGATATTTTGGGACCAATGTGCTTTGATTATGGTTTTGGACCATTCCGTTGGGTCTGTGTCTCCGGTGAGGCCAATGATCTGGAAAAGACAGATCAGCTTGCGATGGATGTATTGACCTCCCTTCAGGCCATTGCTCCAAAGGAGATCCAGCAACAAATGTTGGATAATATCCAATGGATCAAGGAGGCGGGTAAGAATAATTTGGTTGTCGGGTCACAGGCACGTATTCTGTATGCGGATTCCAACGGACGCATCGCGATTGCCAAAGCATTTAACGAAGCTGTCCGAAAAGGACACTTGGCGGGCCCAGTCGTTTTGGGGCGCGACCATCACGACGTCAGCGGGACGGATTCGCCTTATCGGGAGACAAGCAATATCTACGACGGTAGCCAGTTTACAGCTGATATGGCTATCCATAATGTAATAGGTGATAGTTTTCGAGGTGCAACTTGGGTATCTATCCATAATGGCGGCGGTGTTGGATGGGGTGAAGTCATTAACGGTGGGTTTGGGATGCTGCTTGACGGTTCGGCTGCTGCTGACGTTAAATTGGAGAAAATGTTGTATTTTGATGTAAATAATGGTATTGCAAGGCGTGCATGGGCTCGTAATAAGGAGGCTAATCAAGCCTTGGATAATGCAATGGCGAGCAATAGCACGCTGTTGGTTACCCGTGCGCAACTGGTAGACGATGATATTATCGATGAATTGTTTAATGAAGACTGATGAATCCCTTACTTAATCACAAAGACTTATATGCCCGTGGAGACAAGACCGTATGGAAGGGGCGGGTTGATGGCGAAGAAAGAGACTGGATGCGTTGGCATCAGTTGATGGACTGTATAGACTTGTCCGCTGACACCAATTTGAGTCAATCGTTGGTTTTTTTGGGATTTTGTAGTGATGAAGGTGTTGGTAGGAATCAGGGACGGGTAGGTGCAAAGGATGGACCAGGCGCAATAAGGAATGTACTTGCAAATTTACCAGCTCATTTTTCATCTGAACTTAAACTTAAGGATGCTGGTGATATTCTGTTAGTAGATAATGATTTGGAGTCTTCGCAATCTGCTCTTGGAAATGCGGTGTCGTCCATTCTTAAAGGCGGGGGATTTCCCATTGTTTTGGGCGGGGGACATGAGGTAACCTATGGTCATTATCTTGGGGTCAAGCGTTTTTTGAGCGATAGGAAATACCAGATCGGGATTATTAACATCGATGCACATCTGGATATGCGCGAAATTTCTGCAGGACAGGGAAATTCAGGAACTGGATTTTTTCAGATCGAAAAAGACCTCAGCAACCTAGGTCAATCATTTCACTATTTGGCCATTGGTATACAGGAAATCAGCAATACGAAAGGTCTTATTGCTTATGCAAAATCCAAGCATACGCAGATTATTGAACGGAAGGATTTAGTCGCGGACAGACTTGCTGTGCTTCGCAGACAGATACGCGACTTTGCCAGTCAGGTGAACTATGTATACCTGACCATTGATCTGGATGCATTTGCAGCGCCTTATGCACCGGGTGTAAGTGCACTAGCCTTTAATGGTATAGTTCCTGATGAATTATTTTTCGATTTGTACAGTACTATCATCGAACTGCCTAATTTGAGGTCGATGGACATTGCTGAGTTAAACCCTTATTTTGATATCGATTCCCGCACTGCTAAATTCGCAGCAGATCTTATTTTTAAGTTTTTAGAGAGGTTTTAGTCTATTGTATCCACGGATAGGTCTCAGTGAAATGGAGCTTGTCTAAATAATAAAAGCAGGTTAGCTCTTTCAATGATAGATTAACCTGCTTTTTATGTTTTCTCTTTGGGCTAAAAAAGCACATCGGCTAATTCCGCCTCTTTGTCAAAGACAGATTTTGCATAAGGACATAGGGGAAGAATTTTGAGATGTTCTTTTCGGGCAAAAGCAACTGCAGCCATTAACATTTGCCTACCTAAACCTTTACCTGTATAGTTTTCACTAACTTCAGTATGGTCAATGATAAACTTTGTCGGGCCAGCCCAGGTATACGTCATTTGTGCGACTGACTTTTCTTGATCCATTACTTCAAAACTGCCATGTTTTTCGTTGGTTTTATGTATTACTTCCATTGATGATAATTTGATGTGTTATATAAAAGTAGATACAAAATAGACAAAATCTAGTCAATAGCTTTCCTGTACTGTTGATCCTGTCGAATATTGCTAAAAATTGACGGAACAAGGGACTAGGTTAAACAGGGCCTCTTTGACTCCACATTACTTCCTTTTATGGATAAAATTACAAAAAGTACAAATATACTAAAAATGTTAGTATATTTGTACTAGGAATGATTATGAATCGAAGCAAAAAACAAGAGTTTGCCATTGTGGATATTGAGACCACGGGCGGGAATGCGAAATCCAGTCGCATCACCGAAATTGCAATTGTTATACATGACGGCAATCGGGTGCTGCATCGTTGGGAGACTTTAGTAAATCCAGGTATGGAAATTCCAAATTCTATTTTTGCGCTGACTGGTATTGATAATGACATGGTAAAAGATGCGCCAATGTTTGAGGATGTTGCCTCAGACATTCACGCTTTATTGAAAGATCGGGTTTTCGTTGCACACAATGTCAATTTTGATTATTCCTTTATTCGTTTTCAACTTCAAGAAGTCGGAATAGAATGGTCTTCAATTAAATTGTGTACGGTGCGTTATGCCCGTAAGATCAAGCCCGGGTTATTATCTTATAGTTTGGGCCGTTTGTGTGATTATCTGGATATACCCATTGAAAATCGGCATCGTGCAGGCGGTGACGCGGATGCGACAGCCATCCTTTTTGCGTACCTTCGTGCACTGGATACAACGCAGGTATTTCAGGAAATGATCAAACATAAGGCTATTGAACAGCGCTTTCCGCCGCATTTAAATCTTAAAGAATTTGAGCAGCTCCCGGACACTCCTGGAGTGTACTATTTTCACGATAGAAATGGAAAAGTAATCTATGTTGGAAAAGCAGTCAATATCAAGAAAAGGGTATCGTCGCATTTTACAGGCAATAATATTCAAGCACAACGGCAAAACTTTTTAAAAGAGATATATCATGTTAGTTGCGAATGCTGTGGAACCGAGCTGATGTCCCTGCTGTTGGAATGCGCCGAAATTAAACGGCTTTGGCCTAAATACAATCGGGCGCTCAAACGTTACGAGCCAAAATTTGCCTTATTTTGTTATGAGGACCAAAATGGTTACCTCCATTTGGCAATTGGTAAAATGAACCGCGTCCAGGATTGTATTCAGTTATTTCAGCGGGAATATGATGCTATTCAGTTGTTGCAATCCTTTATGAAAGAAGCTGAAATTAACGCCCAGTTTTGTCATTTTGGCACTGCCAGTTTGGCAATTAAATCCACAGGTTGGGCTGAGTTGCCTGATCGTGAACTGCATAATACTAGGGTCGAACGTTGTATTGATGAGTGGTCAAAACAAAGATCCTCTTATGTATTTATAGATAAGGGTAGAAGTGTGGAAGAAAAGAGTTGTATTGTCATTGAAAATGGTCGATTTTATGGCATGGGATATATTGATCAATATAGTCAATATACAAGTTTTGACGATATCAGAACACAAGTTAAAGCATATCCAAGCAATTATTATATGTTAGAACTCGTGCGACAGATGGCCGAAAAACATCCAAATAAGGTGCATTTTATGAATGATTTCAGAGGGCTCATTGCTGCAGAGCAGCCTGAAAGCAACTATGACAAAATTACTTCTGACAGACTCTTTTATTAACGTAAAGAGTAGTAATAATTTACGAGACTGGCTTCTAGCGATCGGCTCCGTCATATTAATCTCAGTTATTTGTTAAAAAAATGTGAAATAGGAGCAGATGCTTTTTTTTGGTCTAATAGTTGAAATATTCCTCGTGTAGAATAATAAAAAGACTTTTCATAATTTAGGTTAATAATTGGTTAGTTAAGACCTGGGGCTCCCAACCTCAGGTCTTCTTTTTGGATGGAGCTCTGATCTATTATAGCTTTGGTAGAAAGATAGCTCGTAGTTAAGGCTGAGCCTATAATATCTATTAAAAAATAATATTTTTATTGAATAGTAATAATAGTTTGTATGTCAGATTGTTATGATTTGTCCCCCTTTTGTCCCCCCCTGGTTTTTTTCTCTATAGGGTTAATTTACCTTATTTTAGATCATGCATACTGTAATAGCGGAATTAGTCAACAAAGATGGGGCGTTTTCTAAAAGTAGCTACGGTATATCTTATCCATATCTTTATATATTAAAAAGGGCTTAGGCCCTTTTTTTAGAGCGTATTTACAACGATAGGTGAGAAAATGTTTACTATTCGTTTTGAAAACCTTAGCGCTAAATCTTCGTCCAAAGGACTCTCAAAAATCTTTCCCTGTTGTACTATTTATTTATCAAAATGCTATTACTAAAGCCAGGTATATCTGATTTTAATTTTAAAATCAGATATATAGAATTATCGGATTTTACTTTGAGTCTTCTTCCAGTTGGAGTCTCGCCGAGATCCGGCTATGGTCTGAATTTGCCGCGAAGTAGCAGATAAAGCGTGTGGGTATAGTTGCAAGGATCTAGATTAATGTCTGATTTGAACAAACAGAGATTTTTACTATACAAAAAAAGGAGCACCCAATTTCGGGGACACTCCTTTTTGCATGGATGCCGTATGCTAATTATTAGAAGTTTGGTTTCAACAAATATTTATCATAGAAACGGAAAATATGGTCTGCTGCCTCTTCAGCGGTATCGACGATACGGTAAAGCTTCAGATCTTCTTCACTGATATACTTATTAGACAGCATTGTGTTTTGTATCCAATCCATTAAGCCCTTCCAATACTCTGTCCCGACTAATACAATGGGGAAGCGAGCAATTTTGCCTGTTTGGATTAAGGTAATTGCTTCAAAGAGCTCGTCCATTGTTCCGAATCCGCCAGGCATAACGATATAACCTTGTGAATATTTCATGAACATTACCTTTCGCACAAAAAAGTATTTGAACTCAAGCAATTTATCCCGATCTATATATTTGTTGTGGAATTGTTCAAATGGCAATTCAATATTCAAGCCTACGGATTTTCCGCCGGATTCATAGGCACCTTTATTTGCTGCTTCCATAACTCCGGGGCCACCTCCAGATATGATACCATAGCCACGTTCAGTTAACAGTGCGGCGATATCCACAGCCATTTGGTAATATTTGTGTTCCCGTGGAGTACGTGCCGAACCAAATATGGATACACAGGGGCCAATTTTAGCCAACTTTTCAAATCCATCCACAAATTCTGACATAACTTTAAAAATCTGCCATGAATCTTTAACCTTAATTTCCTGCCATGTTTTGTTCTCAAAAGCGCGGATAATTTTATCTTCTTTTGTAATGTCCATATATAACGTTATACATTTAATTTCTAAAACCCATTTTTTTTTCAAAAAGGAATACAATATAGCTATTTTTTTAATACTAGCTACTTTTTGCGATTATTCTTACATTTGCATTATGAATTTTTCTTCTAAACTTCTTGAGAACGCGGTTGCGGAATTTGGTAAATTACCGGGTGTGGGACAAAAGACAGCGCTAAGGCTTGTCTTGCATTTATTGAAGCAATCCGATCCTGAAGTGGCCCGTTTTACTGCCTCTATTGACCGATTGAAGGAAGATATTCAGTATTGCCAGGAGTGCTTTAATATTTCGGACCATACGACCTGTGAAATATGCAGTTCTTTCAAGCGGGACAAAAGCTTAATTTGTGTCGTGGAGGATACACGTGATGTCATGGCCATTGAAAATACAAATTCTTATCAGGGCGTTTATCATGTGCTGGGCGGACTGATTTCGCCCATGGATGGTATCGGTCCGGCCGATCTTAAAATTGAATCTTTACTCAATCGTATTCAACGTGGTGGTGTAGAGGAGGTTATTCTGGCGTTGTCAGCAACGATGGAGGGGGATACAACGATCTTTTATCTGTACCGGAAGTTGCGTGAATTTGATATTAAGATTACGACAATCGCACGTGGTATTGCATTTGGAGGTGAGCTGGAATATGTCGATGAGCTCACATTAGGCAGATCAATTGCCACGAGAGTACCCTACGAACGAAATGTAGGTTAGTTGTACGTCAAATAGATCTGTTTGACTCCCTCATGAACTTTTCGGCCTTTTCGTATCTGTTGCTGCCTTATTTTATCGTTTTGAATTTGGCTGTTTACCTTTTTGTTTTTGAGGATGTTGAAGTAGGCAATTTTGCCGATAGTCGTTTTTTCCAGCCCCAATAGCGCACAGGAATATGCTCCTAAAAGATAGTTGTTATAATACAGATGAACTTCCCGCATGAGTTTTCTGCCAAACTTGTTTCTTGGATATGCTGCGTTTATCGGTTCTTCCATTAGAGCCTGAGCGAGTGCGACGCTATCCTTATCGCCTTCTTTTTGGGTCATTGTCCAATAGTACAGCGATTTTATGGCCTCCTCCTCCGAATTCGGAAGGAGAGCCAATGGAATGCCCAATAAAGTTCCCACATATCTCCAAAGATGAAATATGCCGTCAATTTCAGTTTTTAACAAATTGAATTTCATTTGTTTGAGACCAATTAAATAAACTAATGAAAAACCTAGATTTGTTGCTAGCATATCCCAGGTGTTTAAAGGAATGCCCCATTTATCAGAATTCCAATCACCATGTTTCAATATATTCGATCGGGCAAATGAATGGATGCATCTGGTCAATAGAATGGCCTCCATACCGATACCGCCTTTTTTCAATGCATCATGAGCTGTAATATCAACCCAAAATGTGACGGTTTCCGTTAAACGTTTTACTGCACCTTTTTTCAGTGCTCCCGTAAAAATTAGGGGTTTATTGATCGCACTCGATTCGTAGCCGCCCATGAGACAGTAATCCCGTAATACAATAAGTCCGGTTAGTCCAGAACGTTGACTAAGTTCGATTCCCTGTTGTATTTTTTGCCAATCGAGCCACTCGGGCTCCAAGATTAGTGTATCCATAAATTCCGAAATCAGCCCATAGTAAGGAGCTTCAACCGCTTTACCACCAAGATAATCCCGGATCAATTGTTGTCCCTTGGCGAAACCAATTTTCAGATGTAAATGCTCTACCAACTGATCACAGGCCTGATCATACTGGTAGAGCAGCGGTATAAATTGCGCTGCATGAGTCAAGTCTGGAGCGGTCGGCAATTTAGCCAATAAGCTAGCACCAATACCCTTTGTCCAATAAAAGTGAAAAGAGGTTGTGTTAATTTTATAGCGCTCAGGGATTATCATTTTGATAGAATAAGAATGAATTCAGCTGATTTTATAAAGATGGTGAGATAAGTTTCTTATTGGATTATCCATAAAATATAAGATCCTGTTATATTGATTGTTTTACCTTCTTTTGTGAATCTGAAATCGATGTAATCCGTCTGACAGGAAGCAATGTCACTACAACAGAATTGTCGGGAAATTTTGAAATGAACACGAAATGAGCCTTTTGAGACAGTTGGATCAAATATAATGTTACTGACGCTAAAATCGATCAGGGTCGGAGCCCCATCTTTATCTTCAAGCTGACTAACGACATGATCGTCGATCCGATGCCATTGTTCAGGACTTAATAGTTTCGAAAACTGAACAGGATCATCAATCAGTGAGTCAAAATTGCCGTCTACTGCGACTGTTAATTGTATTGCGGTTTCTGCCATGTTTTAGTATACATTAAGCTCCCTCCAATTAGGAATGTACAAGTTATAAATAGCTTCGGATTCTTTCTTGTTTTTTTTGGAAAATTTACAAAATGCCGCTAAAACAATCAGATTCAAGTGTCCCTTATCAAGATCAATCAATCGGGAAGAAAAACTGATCTCATTGCCTTCGATTTTATAATCCGCACTTAACCGCTTGCTTAGGCGGATAGCCGTGATCCTATAGTTATCCAGTTGCTCTTCCCAATAGGATACTATTTTGATCAATTCATTGTATAAAAGATCCATACTCCATTCTTTGAGTAACTTTAATGAGTCTACATTCTTTCGTTGATAAATGCAGATGCTACTTGATTTAAGTTCAATGGTAGCAGGGGATACCGTCGAAAAAATCTTAACAAGGTAAGGAGTTCTGAACAGGTAATAAGGAGTTTCAAGATAAGAATATGACTGATCTTCTTCCTGATTTACTGGCGGATTGAGCTTGATATATTGTTTCAAAGAGGCAATATCGTAATAGGGCGGAGCATAGATACGATAGGGAGATTTTGTTCCTTGGATCTGGATATAATCTCTGTTCCAACTGACGATTTCATAAAAATTATGATCAATTTCGATCTGCATATAAAATAAAAATTTTTAAAAATATTTGAAAATCAATATGTTGAATTTTGTGTTAAGCTGTCTTTCTTAGCTTGGTATAACCTTGATTTTCTGTAAGCCGAAATCAAAGTAACTATATTTTTGCATTAAACACATTAATTAGGAGAAAATTCATTCAAGCGCTACAATGAAATGTCCCTTTTTTGTTTTCCAGGATTTATGATTTATCTTTGAAACTGTTTATGCATCATCCCACTGACCATTTCCCGATATTAAATCTGCAGAAATTCTACGATGGAATAATGTCCGATCGAGATTTACTTTTTCATGAATTGACTGGAAGTCGGGAGATTGAAGAGCCTCACAAGCACGATTTTTTTATTTTACTGCTATTCGAAAAAGGGACAGGTACGCATACTGTTGACTTTGAAACTTTTAGTTTAGGCGAGCACCAATTGCATCTGGTATTTCCCGGACAAGTACACCAGTGGTCAATGACAGACCCTACACAAGGATTGCAATTGATGATCAGTAGGTCATGGTTTGAAAGTCTTTTACCTGCTTTACGCTTTCCCGTGTCGTATTATCTACGGCATTTGGTGATCGCGTTATCCAGACCAAGTTATCAGGCATTGGAGCAGGAGTTTCGAGCCATATCAGCTGACTTGAAAGAAAAAGAAATTCTTTGGGAACTGATTTATGCTAGAGTCAAAGTAATAGCATTACTGATCAGCAAATTTGTCGCGGACAATTTTAACGATTATGACCAGTATCAGGCTAACCCGATCATTGCGAAATTTGTACAATTGATTGATAGTTGGTATAAGACTGAACGATCTGTGGCTTTTTATGCGGATAAATTGAATATTTCTGCCAATTATCTGAATGTGCTGACCAACAGAATTTTTCAGATATCGGCTTCGTCTTTGATTCAGGAGCGGATATTGCTGGAGGCCAAGAGATTGCTTAAAATATCGAATAAATCCGTTAAGGATATTGTTTTTGACTTGGGTTTTTATGACAATGCTAGTTTTAGCAAGTTTTTTAAAAGCCATACGGATATGACGCCTAGTCAGTTTAAGTCACAGCCATAATATTTACAAATGATGTGATAATATCTACAAAGCAGAAAGTTGCAAATAGTCTAGCTTTGAAAAAAAGATAATGTCATGAACGAACTATTTCAGCGCAACGAGCAATATACTCTGGAAAATGTACGGTTGGAAACAGGTTTCCTTTATAGAGAGGGACAAGTTATTGGAACGGATACAGCGCTTTTTTCCATAACGATAGCCGATGGAAAAATAAAGGAAATTAGGCCGGATCAAACCGGCGATGGAACCGGTCCATTCAATGCCAAGGGAAAGCTGGCTTTACCAAGCTTTAAGGATATGCACATCCATTTGGATAAAACACTATATGGTCTTCCCTGGAAGGCTGTATTTCCTAAAAACAGGACGGTGAAAGATATGATCGCCCGTGAGCAGGAAATCATACCTGAACTACTCAAAACGTCAGTGGAAAGAGCGGAGAAATTAATTATGCTGTTGCAGGGTTATGGAACTCATTTTGCGAGGACACATTTTAATGTTGACCCAACCTCTGGGACTAAATCATTGGAACATCTGCTAAGGGCGCTGGAACATGTGAAAGCGTCTTTTGGTGCAGAATTAGTTGCCTTCCCGCAACATGGATTGTATTACACCGATTCAACTGGACTGATGCGTGAAATTGCCGCTTGGGACAAGGTTGATTTTATAGGCGGTTTAGATCCTTATAGTATAGACGGAAGTATCGAGAAACCGATGGACTTTACTGTTCAGTTAGCCTTGGATAACAAAAAAGGCATTGATATTCACTTGCATGAGGGTGGAGAGTCAGGTGCTAAAACCATTCATTATTTAATAGACAAAGCGCTTGAGAATCCAGAGTTACAGGGGCGTACATTTATCAGTCATGCTTTTGCATTAGGCTATATGTCACCGAAGGATCTGCAATATACCGCCGAACGTTTGGCTGCAGCCAAAATCGGCATCGCCAGTTCGGTTCCTTTTCGGAATATGCTCATGCCATTACCGCAATTACGCAAGGCAGGAGTGGAGGTGCTTACGGGAAATGATAATGTACAGGATCATTGGGGTACTTTCGGCAGTGGAAATATGCTGCAAAAAGCGAATCTTGCTGCACAGTTATATGGCTTTGAAACAGAATTTGACCTATCCCGTTGTCTGCGTTATGCTACAAATGGGAAATTACCTTTAGATGATAAAGGCGATAGGACATGGCCCAATGTAGGTGATGAGGCAAGTTTCCTACTGGTGGATGCAAGCTGCTCCGCTGAAGCAGTATCAAGAATCTCCGGGGTAGACGGACTATTGCATAAGGGCAATATCGTAAAATGGCATAATTCGACACCCATTCAACCCGCTTAAACAACCCCATTTTATAGTACTGTAGCCACTTTTTATCGTCAAAAATAGAAAGTGGCTTTTTAAGTCAAATCAACTGTTTTATAATGCTATTATTGTACAAAGGTTGTCTTGCAATAATCAATTTTATAGTTATTCTTTTCGACAACCAGTTGTACTTCGTTTTGCGTCTTAATATCATCACTATAATCTATAAATACACTGTATTTATTTGTGCCTAACTTTTTGATAAGGACGCTATTGATCCTTAAGGCATCATCATTGCCTCGGCCAAATAACCACGTTTCTTGTGTATAAAGGGGATAAATCTTTTCCCATTTGGTTTTGTATCGTGCTTCTGCTATGGGTAATTCAGCATCTGTCAGGTTAGAAGGACCATAGATTTCATTGGTATCGTGTAGGAATTCCATAAAACGTGCCGTACAGATAGTCTCTTCCTTGTCTAAATAATAGCAATACTTCCCGGGTTTTCTGCCTTCGCAGTGAAAAATGGTTTCCAGCCATTCTTTGGCCGGATCTGCAACTGCTTTTGACGCGACCTGATCATTGTTTTTTGTGCTGTCAGGTAGCAGTACCTTGGTTTCGTTTTTACGGATTTCCCTCGCCGGATTATTTGTCTTGTCCGAACTCAGACAGCCTGTGTTGACAAGCGATATAGCCAATATAACTGAAAATATTTTTACACTCATTTTAGGATGAATTGATATTGTTTATGCAGATGTAAAATTAGTGTATATATCAGAAGTTGTTATCATGGATTTCAGTGATATTTATCGTCATTGAAGACCGTCATGCTCCAATTACGCTTTGGTTTCTTCTTGTCTACGCATTCTAATTGCGCATTACAACATATTTTTTCTTGTGTGTAGTCTCTTTTTAAATTTTTTACAACTTATTATCAGTGTGTTGTGTTTTTGTTTATTGTTTTTTGTAGAATTAATATTACTGCGCAGATCGCTTGCGCTTTAGTCCTGCGATCTTTGTCATGTCAGCGATGATAAACGTTCTTTGATGAAAATAATAGCAAAATGCTTTTAAGATATGTGCTTCTCTGTTAGGGAAGTACGAAAATACTCTCAGGCTTTGATTTGCATCCCGGTTTCTTGTTTCTGTATAGCAGGATAGTGTTGTTCCCAGCGGGGATTCAATATACTGATAAGATGACAAGCATGAGAGAAGGTTGTCAGGGATGAAGGTTCGAATCCTTCCCTCGAAAGGGGTAGCTCAAGGGTAGAGCATGGCATTTGTTTGTATCGTGTGGGTTCGAATCCCACTTCTATTTTCGGATGGAATAGCATAAGGGTATTGCACAGAATTTAGGTTCTGGATTTGAAAGTTAACCTTCTTTAAAAAGGTCAGTTAATTAAAGCTTGCTATAGTTTGTCTGGTCCGGGAGAGTGCATTGTTTCTCTTCGGGACAGTTGATGAAGGGCCTGTGATCGGGAACATCTCATACAGAGCCAATACAGGAAGAGTCAGATAGTAGCTAGCGGTGCTAGCTGTCTTGAAGTTTCTAAATGTAAAGATCTGTATGGGCTCTTTTTGATTCCGCCTTGCATCGATGGACAAATAATAGCAGGTTTTTTCATTAGATAATAGTATAAAACAACAGATAGTATGAAAAGAGTACAAGTAAATGTCAATGAAATTGGATTGGTGGTTAAGAATAACCAAGTCATCCGTGTATTGGAAACCGGTAAATACTGGTTGGGTTTCGGCGAAAAACTGGAGCTATACAATAGGGCACATTCATTTCCGTCCAACCACAACATTGATGTGCTCTTGCTACTGGAGGGTTTTCGTGAACTGGTTGACATTGTCGAAGTGGAGGATACCGCCATTGCGCTGGTTTTCTTAAACAATAATTTTGAGAAGACATTGGCGGCGGGTAGACATGTATTCTGGAAAGGTCTGCAGTTGCGTAAATTTCAATTGGAGGATATTTCGGAAATCGAAATACCGGCTTCTGTCAACCGTCAATTGTTTGAAAAGCAAACATTGGCTTGCTATATCCGTCAATATAAAGTGGAACCAAATGAGAAGGGCTTACTTTTTGTTGATGGCGTGTTCGCAGAAATTTTGAATCCGGGAACATATTGTTGGTGGAAGAATGCGAAAACAATCGCAGTTTCCAAAGCGGATATGCGTGTATTGACCTTGGATGTGGTCGGACAAGAGATTCTATCGCGGGACAAAGCACAGATACGGGTCAATTTCACTTTGCAATATCAAATCGTGGATATCGTCAAAGCGTTGTTGGATCATAAAGAATACGAGAAGCAATTGTATGCGGTAATGCAGTTAAATCTGCGTACCTATATCGGGCAAATGACTTTGGACGAACTGATGGAGAAGAAGACCGAGATCAGCAGCTATATTCTGGAAAATACCACTCATTATATCGCCGGATTGGGGTTACACTTATTAACTTGCGGTGTTAAAGACATTATTCTTCCCGGAGATGTCCGTGATATTATGAATCAAGTGCTGATCGCGGAAAAACGGGCACAGGCAAATATTATTATGCGGCGTGAAGAAACCGCTTCCACAAGAAGTTTGCTCAACACGGCGAAACTTATGGAGGAGAACAACATGTTGTTTAAATTGAAAGAAATGGAATATGTAGAAAAAATAGCCGAAAAGATCAATAGCATATCTGTTTCAGGAAATGGACAGATTGTCGATCAGTTAAAGCAATTGTTTGTCAAATAACGAGCATAGAAAGGAAATAAAATTGGAAAAAAGAGGTGCAGGTGGCAATTGTAAAGAGGTTATTGCCACCTGTTTGGAATCCGATTGATTCCCCTCAATAACAAAAAAATAAAAAATGGAAAATAAAAGAATCAACGGCAATGACCTGATTGCATTGGGATATAAAGAAAATCATACGTTGGGTGCTGCGTTGAAGATCAACAGCAAGCGACATGGTTTGACAAAAACAGAAATGTTGGACAAATTTAAGGCTGTGCTGGAAAATCCATCTGCATATGTGGAAGATACAGTGTTCGATATATTGGCACATGCCATATTAGGCCAGGATGCAGTAGATGCCTCCCTGATTGCCCTAAATGAGAATCCTATGGAATACACTATCTATGGAGAGTCTGAAATAGAAGCGGGAGCCAAAGAGCAGATGAAAGTGGCGATGAAGCTTCCTGTTACCATTGCCGGTGCATTAATGCCGGACGCCCATCAAGGTTATGGCCTGCCGATCGGCGGTGTGCTGGCCACCAATAATGCGGTAATCCCGTATGGCGTAGGTGTTGATATTGGTTGTCGAATGGCTTTGTCCATATTTGATTTGCCGGCATCCCTTTTAGAAACTCATACCGATACATTAAAGGAAATTATCCTGAAACATACGCGATTTGGCGCCGGTAATGGGTATCTGAAGCACGAACGCGTGGAGCATGCAGTGTTGGAAAACACCTTGTTTTCGGAGAATAATCTGCTTGCATCGTTAAAAGATAAAGCATGGACGCAGTTAGGTTCTTCAGGAGGCGGTAACCACTTTGTGGAATTTGGAATGGTGGAATTCAATGAAAAGGATGAAGTACTGGATATTGAGAAAGGAGTTTACCTAGGCTTGCTGACACATTCCGGATCACGAGGATTGGGGGCCACCGTGGCTGCTCACTATACCAAATTGGCTAAGTCTTTATGTAAGCTGCCTTATCAAGCGCAGCATCTTGCTTATCTGGACTTAGATACAATGGAAGGACAGGAGTATTGGTTGGCAATGAATTTGGCGGGTGATTACGCTTCTGCCTGTCACGAAGTTATCCATGAAAAGATAAAAACTGCTTTGGGCGCCGAGCTGCTGGCGAAAATTGAAAACCATCATAATTTTGCTTGGAAAGAACGCTGGAATGACCAAGAGGTTGTAGTACATCGAAAAGGCGCTACTCCTGCGGCCAAAGGAGTCATGGGGATTATTCCCGGTTCCATGGCGACTCCGGGGTTTTTGGTTCGCGGAAAGGGTGAGATGGCGGCGATCCAATCGGCCTCCCATGGCGCGGGGCGTTTGATGAGTCGTACGCAGGCGATCAAAACGCTTTCGTCCGTTGACCTGAAAAATATGCTGACTGATCAGGGGATTACCTTATTGGGAGCGGGAATGGATGAATCGCCGATGGCATACAAAGACATCCATACTGTCATGGCATCCCAAGAGGAATTGGTCGATATTGTAGCGAAGTTCTCGCCTAAGATTGTTCGTATGGCGGATGATGGTAGCCGTGAAGACTGACATGGATTTACTAAAAAGCAGTTTCATTAATGAATGGAACTGCTTTTTATGGTTTGTTTACATGTTGAGACCCCGTGCATTTACCAATACATTTTGGTCTGTTAAATTGAGCTTATGAATCGCCCTGTTTTGATGCGCCTTAGATAAGCAATTGAGCTATTAACTATGGGCAACCTCTTTATACGTATATACATTATAAGGGTAGATCTTTTTGGCAAGCAGTTTAGCGACAAGGCTGGCCATCAACAAGGGAGCAAACAGTATATAGCCTGAAGGAACGATACTTGCAACAATAAAAATCGCTGTAAACGGAGCATGGATAGCTGCCGAAAGCATAGCTGCTGCACCGAATAAGGCGAAGTTGATGACAATAAGATGTGTACCGAGATAATGATTGCAAAATTGAGCAAAAAATACTCCAAGGAGTGCTCCTGTAACGATACTTGGAGCGAAAACGCCACCATCGCCGCCTGCCCCCAAGGTTAGCGCTGCTGCCAATGGTTTTAACAGCACTAATAAAAGCAATGGAAGAAAGTATAGCAAATTCACCGATCCATGTAAACTGTTTTCCAGGATTTCCCCAAGACCATGATAACTGTCACCATAGAGGGCAGGTAAGAAAAAAATTAGAGCACCCACGGAGATGGCTCCCAAATTGACTCGAATAAAGTTATTCTTTATTCCAGCAAAGAACGACTTTGCATAGATCACAATTTTAGTAAAATAAAGCGCCAACAAACCGGCTGTTAATCCTAGAATGACAATAAAAGGGACCGCTTGCCATTGCCATTGCTTTGCTGTGTAGTTAAACAATGGGGCTGCATCTGTATAATGAACGAACAACGAAGCGACAAGCATCGAACTGATACCGCTTATCACCAATGTTTTGTTATATTTTCTAGCGATAACTTCAAAGGCGAATAATAGGCCTCCCAATGCGCTGCCAAACAATAAGGTTACTCCAGCGATAACGCCCGCGCAGATCAATTCTGTCTTGTAGGCCCAAGCAGGGTGAAGGTGTTTATAGGCTTGATTGCCGACAGTAGCTGTTGCTACCACAGTAGAGACTTCAATCCCGGTTGAACCCCCAAAAATAACAGTCAAAAAGCCATTAATATAATGGGATGGTATTTTAAAAAAAGGTAAATGATCTTTCCGTGTCTCGAGTGTCGTGTAAATCTCTTTGATCCCTTTGTTTTTTCTGTTGCGAAAAGCATATTTCCGGAGGAAGTATATCGCGGTGATGCCAAGGCTTGGTAATATGATAAATAATTTCGGATCCCATTCCAAAACGCTTTCGGCTATTTTTTCCTGGATATATCCCGTGATGTGTTTGAGACTATAAGCCAACAGACAGCAGATGAAGCTGACAAAAACTGAGCTTGCAATTAATTTAAGGTAGCTATATCGAACAATTTTCTTTCGATGTGTCATGGTGCCCGGCATATTATTTTGTTTTAAATCGGCACAAAGGTAAAAGATATTTTGGCTAAAATAAAAGCAAGTCTAATCCGACATACCTATTGTTACATTAGCTAGCCGAGCCGGTATATGTTGCCAGGGGTATAGCAGACTTAGCTGTTATTCCCCTGACGGATATTATTAGCGTATCTATGCTTATTGGAGAGCGATGAAAATATCAACTTTAGCCTGCTCCGGGTTTTGCGCTTTTTCTCCGTAAACTTCAAAATCGGCTGAAAATGCGCGCGGAAGATCCGCTTCCCAAATGTTAAGCCATGCGTCATAAACAATGCCCGCTTCCAGATTTCCCTCAACTTCGACATGGTGGTAGACATTTTCCTCAATGCGTATACCGTCCATGTCATCCGGGACATCATCGAGGTGGGCAACCTTGCAGCCCAGCAAAGTGGTGTAGGGTAGTGTATGATCCTTTTCATACTCCGTATAAACACAATAGAGTGCATTGGAGACTTTGTTTGGAATCCGGTTCATGATATTATTTTCAAAAAATCGAGCCCATAGTTCCGGAATATCTTTGGCAGCCTGACTGTCCTGATTGCTTGTGCGTATCGCAATTCCAATAATATTAAAAGAAGGAATAGATCTATTTTTCATGCGTTTTATCTTTTCTCCAAAAATAGATCTGCCAACTGACAACTGTCTGTCATGAGGAATCACTGAAATAAAAAATTATTGTTCCCGAAGCTTTAAGTCAATGTGACTCATGTATTACTTTATGTACATCAAAAGCGTGCCCTTGTCCGGATTTTCCCTCAACTGAGATGTGCAGACGATCGCCTTCAAGTCTGGTATAGCGTATGTGTTTGGGGAAATCGTGGGCGACATTGCTAAACGAATACGTGCTGTCCTGATAGCTTGATTCGAAATCTATTTCTTTTCCATTGTTTTGACCGATCACTAGGGCCGAATAGATGACTTTATTGCCCAGTTTTCTAATTTTCAGGTACTCACTGATTATTTTCTGACCATTTTTTATCGCATAGGACATGCCCTTTAATTCACTGTCGCTGACCCGGTCCCAGTGTTCGTAACTGTCTTTATTCACTACTTTCCAAGTGCCTTGGAGAAAGGTCGGAAAAGGGCTTTGTGCGGATACTGACTTGGACAAAACGATACAGAAAAGACTAAGCCATACGATTATTGATTTTTTCATTTTTAGCTTAAATTATGTTAAACGGGTTGTTCATTCGTGTTATTTAAAGGTGTAGTATAGCTCTAAATCCACGTGCAGCATAATAGGAGATTGCGCCATTGTGGTAGGTGAAAACATGATTATAGCGCCGGTCACAAAATAGAGCACCTCCGAGTTGGCGGATGTTGGCAGGGGTCTGTATCCAGCTTGATGTTTTCAGATCAAATTCTCCCAAAGTTTGCAGCTGTCGATATTGTTCTTCCGTCAGTAGTTCGACACCCATTTGTTTGGCTGTTTCAACTGCGCTGTCTGCAGGTTTATTTTCTTTTCGGGAATCGAGCGCGGCTTGATCAAAGCATAAAGCCCTTCTTCCTTTTGGGCTTTCAGCAGCGCAATCGACAAACAAATAGGCTCCGCTGACTGGATCAAGACCGATCACATCGGGTTCGCCTGCACTCTGCTCCATTCGCTGTAAACTCCAGGCCTTGGCCGGGTTTTCTTCGATTTTTCGCTGTATCGGTTCCCAAACCAGCTCTCGGTGCCTTTTCATATTAGTCTCAAATCTGGCCTTAAGCACATTTAATAATGCTGTTTGCTCCGTCGCTGAAAGTGATTTTTTCATATTTGGTATAATTTGTATCTAAAATACACAATTAAAATAGATCTGTTTATAGACGATTATGGCAATCCCGTTAAATTACTTAGTTGCGAATTGAATTAAATTTATATTTTTACGTTTAAATTTTAAATAGAATATGGCTTCAGGAATATTTGCAATCTTAGATGATATCGCAGCTTTAATGGATGATGTTGCCGTTGCTAGTAAGATCGCAACCAAGAAAACAGCAGGAATTTTGGGTGATGATTTGGCCGTGAATGCGGAAAAAGCAACAGGTTTTTTGGCATCTAGGGAATTACCTGTCCTATGGGCGATTACCAAAGGTTCACTCATTAATAAACTGATTATCGTACCCATAGCTTTGGTATTGAATGTCTTTTTTCCGATCGCTATCAAATACATTTTGATTTTGGGCGGATTCTATCTGGCCTTTGAAGGGGTTGAAAAGATTATCGAATACTTATTTCATCGGAAGCATCATGAAGGCGAAACAAAGACCGAAGAAGTTATCGAAGAGAATGATATGGAAGCTGAAAAATCCAAGATCAAGGCGGCAGTCACAACAGATTTTATCCTTTCTGTGGAGATTGTTATCATCGCCTTGGGAACAGTTTTGGATAAAAGTCTGACTTTGCAGATTATTACCGTTTGTGTAGTTGCTCTTCTTGCTACCGTGGGTGTGTATGGTATCGTTGCATTAATTGTTCGAATGGATGATGCGGGATATAAGTTGATCAAAAGCGCGAACGAAAAAGGACCATTGGCCAGCTTAGGCAAATTACTGGTGCTAGCCCTTCCCTTTATTATCAAATTGTTGGCGGTCGTGGGCACAATCGCCTTAATTTTGGTTTCGGGAGGTATTTTTACCCATTATATCGATTTCCTTCATCATGCCTTGCCTGATTTTCCGGGGATAGTCAAAGAACTTTTGTATGGACTTGGAGGCGGCATTATTGCAGTGCTACTTTTCACGGTTGGTAAGAAAATTTTTGGCAAAAAGAAGATTGCAAGCACGACATAATTACCAAAAAAATAATTCATAAAAATAAGGGCTAGTAACTGAATACTAGCCCTTATTTTTAGCAAAAATGTATGCGAATTAGATTTCTTCTGCGACGGCTTCCGCTGCAGCGTCCAATTCGACCTGTTCGCCTTTTGTATTGATTAAGATCACATCATCTGATCCTTCTTTTGTGACCGATGCTAAACCATCGCTGAAGGAAGTTGCGCCGCTGTAGATAAAAGGAATGGCAATTTTCCCCTGACCATTCAAATAACCGTACTTACCATCTTTACTCGAAAGGAAAAGATTCGGCTCTTCGGTTATTGAAATAAAATCATAGGCTGGCGTTAGGATCTTATTTGTTTTTATGTCAACCAGGCTGTATTTGTCATTTTCGACAGAAATGAAGTGTGTACCATTATTCTCGGAGATGAAGCTATAGCTTGCCGGTACAACGATTTTTCCGACCTGATTTAGGATTCCGTATTTTTCATTTTGCTGAAAAACGGCGTAACCACCATTGATAAATGAAATCATATCATAATTGGCCGGGATAAGAACCTTACCTGTTTTGTCCAATATGCCATATTTTTCATTTGTTCCAAAAAGAAATTGCTCCGAATGATCGTCATAGCTTAAATAATCGTATTGAAAAGGGATCACGGTTTTCCCCGTAAGATTGATTGCACCATATTTCTCATTTTTAAACTGGACAACGCTTACCTCACCGACAAATGGTGTAATGTAATGATACTGTGCTGGCACGACGATTTGTTGTGCATCATCCTGTAACCCCATAAGACCGGAAGTACTATCCTCAAATAAGTATAGGTTTTCCGCCATCTGATTGTTTTCTTCCTCCTGTTCATCGCCATAGATGGAATCTACCTGATCATAATCTTCTGGAACGATAAAATCGCTGTCATTCAGTTGGCTGTTCGCTACACTTTGTGCCACAATATCTACGCCCAGCGGTGTGGTTACCTGTAAAACGCCACCGGGAATCTTTTTGAAAATATCAAAACCCTCCCAATAGATAACAGGCAGTTTCTCACTATACCAGATGGATAAGGTGCTATTGCCCTCGATATCTTCCATATTGGGAAGTTCGATCTGTGCCAACTTGCAAGGGTAACCGGCAATATTTTTAGTTTGGCCCGGAACCAATTTGATCGAGAAGGAAGTTGCTTCATCTTCATGTACCGTGTATTTCGATAAGGAAGGATAGAGTATGGTTGACTTATCTTCATTCTTTTTAGCCAGAAAAATAGATTCCTGTCCATCCGCTGAGGAGACCACTTTTATCTTGTCATTACTGACATAAGCCTCATACAAGGAGACCGGAGCTTCCTGCTCGGTACCGCTGTTAGCGTTTGTAACCACAATGGCATAATCGATTTTAAACGCTTTATTGATCTGTGCGAGAGATACTGTGCTGGCAGCCATCAAAACTGCGAATGATAAGAATGTTTTTTTCATCAGAATAATTTGCTTTTAGCGGTGAGGAAACGGTCATGAGCTTGTATGCACAAAGTATAATTGCCATTGTAAGCGCATGATAGGTTCATCTACCTAAAATTAATAGGCAAATATGATGATTTAAGATAAGCTCTTTTATCCCTGAAATCCGTTATTTAGCCGATTGTTGATTAAGAACATTTGCCGTACGCAATGCTAAAAATTCCGCTCAGTCGATCAGCAATTGATATTTAGCTAACAGGCCCGGTAGTTGCTCCGGTTCGAATTTACTTTTTTTCATCCGATTGGCTTCGGGATCCATTTGGATATGAACCGAAGTCCGAAAGTCACAGCCTTCCAGATTGCATTGCTCAAACCGCGCGTTCAGGAAGTTACAATCTTTAAAGATGGCCTGTTGGAGGTTGGCTTTTTCAAAATCAACATGTTGCAATGAACACTGTTCAAATTTGAATTTCTTCATATTACGTTCAAAAAAAGAAGCATAATCCAGTGTGGTATTCTTCATTTCGATATGAAAAGAGAATGAACTACATTCGTTGAACTGTATACCTAACATCTTGCAGTCCTGAAAAATGACATGATCCAATTGTGTTCCTTTTAATTTTATATTGGATAAATTACAGGATTTAAATTCACAATTTGTAAACATCAGATCAACCATTGCGGCGTTTTGGAAATCGCAATACTCAAATGTGCATTTATAAAATTCTGTAATTTGCTGTAATTCTTTGTTGAAGTTTACATTCGAAATAGTCTGCTCTACCAGTTCTTCCATGATTTGTTTGTCTACGTAAATATCGGGATTGACCGCAGACGAAAATACATTTTTATCATTGATAATGGAAGTATAACCGATTTAATCCCTTACATTGCCCCGAGGCCAAAAATGGCTGACTTCAGGGAGAAAAATCCCTTATTATGGGATGTAACTTTGGCAAGTCGCCAAGCGTCCTTTTGTGTTGGCGAGAAATAGTTGTCTAAATAGAACTCTGGTAGGTTTTTATATAGGTTGTGAAAGGGGCGCGATATATCGTGCCCCGTTTTATTTGCAAATTCGGTGTTGGTCAATAAGGCACCAAATTAATTGTTTTTTAAATATTGCCTTAATACATACTGTAAAATACCGTCATTTTTAAAGTATTCGATTTCGATAGCCGAATCCAGTCTTGCTCTGACCTGAAACGTGATTGTTTTTCCATTTTCGTGAACAGCTTTTACATCTAAAAGTTTATGCGGTGTTAGCTCATTCGCCAGGCCGGTGATGGTATAGGTTTCAGTACCGTCAAGTCCCAGCTTTTCGGCATTCTCTCCATTGATAAAGACAAGCGGTGCTACTCCCATACCCACCAGATTGCTTCGATGTATACGTTCAAAGCTTTCGGCAATCACCGCCCGTACACCAAGGAGAAATGTGCCTTTGGCTGCCCAATCCCGGGAAGATCCTGAACCGTATTCTTTTCCGGCCAAAACGATCAGCGGCGTATTGGTTTTTCGATATTCCATTGCTGTATCATAGACTGTTTTTACTTCATTTGTTGGGAAATACCGGCTGAAACCACCTTCCTGATCGGTAATTTTGTTCTTAATGCGCACGTTGGCAAAGGTTCCACGCATCATCACTTCATGATTACCACGTCTAGAACCATAAGAGTTGAAATCTTCTCTATTCACCTGATGGGCTTTTAGGTATTTTCCGGCTGCGGTATCTTCTTTAAAAGAACCTGCCGGCGATATATGGTCGGTTGTAACAGAGTCCCCTAAATAAAGCAATACTCGGGCATTTTGGATGTCCTCGATGGGCTGTGGAACTGCCTGTAAGTTTTCAAAAAAAGGGGATTCTTTGATGTAGGTTGAGTTATTGTCCCATTGATAATTCTGGTCAAGGTTGACTGCCAGATCTTGCCAGTCCGTAGATCCGTCAAAAATAACGTCATATACTTCCTGAAAATCAGATTGTTTGACGCATTCGTTAACTGTTTTGGTGATTTCTTCGCGGCTTGGCCAGATATCTTTTAAATAAACCGGTTGGCCATTTGGATCATAGTCCAATGGTTCTTCCATTAGATTGATATCCACTCGACCTACAAGGGCATAGGCAACAACCAACATTGGAGACATCAAAAAGTTCATTTTTACCTGCGGATGTACACGTGCTTCAAAGTTTCTATTTCCTGACAGTACCGAGGCAACAATCAATTCCCCTTTCTCCACTGCTTCAGCAATTTGGGGTGGGAGTGGTCCGGAGTTTCCAATACAGGAAGTGCAACCATAACCTACGGTGTGAAATCTTAGCGCATCAAGATCTGCATTCAGGCCTGATCTTTCCAGATATTGGGTTACTACTTTTGAACCCGGGGCTAATGAGGTCTTCACCCAGGATTTTGTGCGCAAACCGCGTTCGATCGCATTTCTGGCCAATAGACCCGCACCAATCATCACAGTCGGATTAGAGGTATTGGTGCAACTGGTTATGGCGGCAATAGCAATACTGCCGTCGCTGACAATATATTCCTTGTGATTGTGTTTGATGCGTACGGCATGTATGGACTCTGAAATAACTTCATGGGGAGAAGCATGTTCAACCGGAACTTTTCCAAAAGTAAATTCGGTCCCCGACCCACCATCTGCCAGCCAGGCTGATTCCGAACGCTGTGGCATGGGAATATATTGCCTATGGTGTTCGCTATCTAACAGCTGTGAAAACTTATGGTTTAGATCCTTGACCAAAATTTTGTCTTGTGGGCGCTTGGGGCCTGAGACCGTTGGTTCTAGTGTGTTTAGGTCAAATTCCACTACCGAAGAGTAGGAGATCTGTTCCTTTCCCGTGCGCCAGAGCAAATTGCGCTTACAATATTCTTCGACAATTTTAATTTCCTGTTCAGTTCGATTGGTACTGTGCATATATTCCAGCGTACGGTCATCTATGGGGAAATAGGTGACTGTACAGCCAAATTCGGGCGACATGTTGGATATGGTGGCGCGGTCTGTCACTGATAGTGTATCCAATCCTTCTCCAAAGACCTCGACAAATTTTCCGACAACTCCCTTATCGCGTAAGATTTTTGTAATCGAAAGAACCATATCAGTTGCGGTACAGATATCCGGAATTTTGCCTGTAAGTTTGAGTCCGATTACTTCCGGACAGGTGAAGAAGATGGGTTGTCCCAGCATGGCGGCTTCAGCTTCAATGCCACCCACACCCCAGCCCAGAACACCGATACCATTCACCATTGGCGTATGTGAATCGGTACCCACCAAGGTGTCCGGAAAAAGCCAATTATCACGGGCGATAACTCCCTTGGCAAGATATTCTAAGTTTACCTGATGGCAGATTCCCATTCCCGGCGGTACGACAGTGAAATTTTTTAAACCTTTTTGCGCCCATTTTAAAAGCTCATAACGCTCCCGGTTGCGCTCATATTCCAATTCGACATTTTTGTCGTAGGAGTATTCTGTTCCAAAATAATCCACCTGCACGGAATGGTCAATCACCAGATCAACTGGAATTGCCGGATTGATCTTCTGTCCATCCTTGCCATGTCGAATAAATTCAGCCCTTAAGGAAGCCATGTCCACAACAGCAGGAACGCCCGTAAAATCCTGCATCAGAATGCGTGCCGGCTTAAATGGAATATCTTTATCAACGGGTTGTGGAGACCAGCCGATCAATGTGCTGACATGTTCATCCGTTATACTAAATCCATCATGATTACGTAATACATTTTCCAGAAGAATTCGGATACTGAATGGGAGATGCTCAATATTACCTTCTGGTAGATCCCTTAGGGAGCTATACTGATACACTCTTCCATCGATTTCGATTTCCTGAATTGATTTTTCCTTGCTCATATTGATTTACTTATTATATACTATATAATAACCATATCCGTAAATTTGTTTGTAATAACTTTTAGACATATTATTTCTTTCAGTTGTTGAACTGCACAAAAGCAGCCGTTCGGATCAGGAAAACTCGGATCTATATTTTATTCGGATTAAATGTTTGTTAGTTGATTATATTGTATAGTCTCAAGATTTAATTCTTTTAATCAGACGGTTTTTAAACCGTTTGGTATCCGCGGAACGATAAAATTGGCGGATCAACCGGAGCCAGCGTTGCGTTGGAGAACGCTGATATTAATTTGTTTTGTACGAAAGGTACAATCATTTGCCAGATCAGACGTTTAAGTTAATGTCCTTTTATTGGAGAAAACAAGATGAAAATAAAAAATACATTCAGATTGATTGCCGCTAGCTTATTGCTTTCTATACCATTTGTCCACACAGCGTCCAGTTATGCGCATCCCGGAGAACAAAAGGAAAAAACAGTCCTGTTAAACAAGAATGCGGAGGTTAGCTTTAAAGACAGCAAGGGAAATGTTGTTTCGTTAAATCAGCTCAAAGACAAGGTTGTTCTGATCAATCTTTGGGCGACATGGTGCTCACCCTGTCTGGCTGAAATGCCTTCTCTGGACAAGCTGTATAAGGATTTTCGGGGGAATAGCAAAATCGTTTTTTTGTCCGTGGATGTTGACGGTAATCTGAAATCTTCAGCGAAGTTTCTAAAAAAGCGGAAGTATAGTCTTCCGGTCTATCAACTGAATTCAGCATTGCCAAAAGAATGGAGTACGACAAGCATACCGACCACCATTATCCTGGATAAAGCGGGCAAATTGGTCAACAAGCATGTTGGCGGGATGAACTTCGGATCAGTGAAGTTTAGAAAGGCCTTAAAACAATTAAGTGAAGAATAAGTTGGAAGGTAATTGAATCTGCTCATTCGGTGCAAACTTAAATTTGCGGATTCATTTATTATTCTGCCATTTTCTTGCTAATTTTGCATGCTAATTGTATAAGGAGAAATTATATATGCCAGTCAAACTTCCTAATAACCTTCCTGCGATAGAACTTTTAAAAAAGGAGAATATCTTTGTTATGAGTGACCTGAGAGCAAATGAGCAGGATATTAGACCATTACGTGTTTTGGTCCTTAATCTGATGCCGCTTAAGATCACAACGGAGACCGATTTTATTCGTTTACTTTCCAATAATCCTTTACAGGTTGAGATGGAGTTTCTTCGATTGGAAACCCATGTGTCTAAAAACACCCCTGAGGAACACCTAGAGATGTTTTATAAAAGCCTAAGTGAAGTGAAAGAAAACTTTTACGACGGTATGATCATCACGGGAGCGCCTGTGGAAATGGTTCGATTTGAGGAGGTTACCTATTGGGATGAGATCCAGACAATCTTTGACTGGGCAAGAACACACGTAACGTCGAGCTTATATATCTGTTGGGCTTCACAGGCTGCGTTATACCATTTCTATGAGGTTGAGAAAAAACCTTTGGAAGAAAAGCTTTTTGGTGTATTCAAACATACGGCGCTCGACAAAAGACATCCATTATTCCGTGGATTTGACGATGAGTTTTTTATTCCGCATAGCCGGCATACCACTATTGAGAAAGAAGATTTGCTTACTAAAAACGGTGTAGAAATTCTTTCTGAATCTCCCGAAGCTGGCATTGCAATCGCATCTTCCCGTGGCGGGCGTGAGTTTTATCTGACCGGTCATTCCGAGTACGCACCTTTTACATTGGATGAAGAATATAAAAGAGATTTAGAAAAAGGCCAGACCATACGTATGCCAGCGAACTATTATCGTGATGACAATCCTGACAATCAACCTTTGGTACGATGGACGAGTCATGCGAACCTATTATTCAATAATTGGCTTAACTATTTTGTCTACCAAGAGACCCCTTTTGATTTAAAAGACGTCGTTCACCTGGGAGAAATCAGGCAGAAGGACTGAACACAAATTTTATCCTAAGCAAACAAAATAGGTCGACGGAGCATTCTATCTATATAAAGTAAAGTAGGTCGTATGAAAAGAATGTCTGTACTATTTTGTCTGCTCTCTTTCTTTGTGTCGCTATATGCGAACGTACCAATTGAGGAAAATCAAAAGCTCAGAGAGGCAAACGGCACCTTATGGTATGCCAATCCATGGATTTGGCTGGGCGGTGTGGCGCTGTTTCTGATTATCTTCCTTCTTCTTCTCCGTAAATCGACGAGAAACAAGACGCAGACATAATGTAATATATATTATTTTAGTTGTCCGCAAAACTATGTTCTGTGTTAAGGACAATAGCAAAACTTTTCTTAAGTTTGTGTGGATAGATAACAAACTAAAATATCATATGAAGAGAAATATACTGTTAGCAGCTTTGCTGGCATGCGGTTCTTTGACCGGTTATGCCCAAAATAATGCGATCAATGTAGACTACATGGATAAAACCGTTCGTCCGCAGGATGATTTCTACAATTTTGTAAATGGTCAGTGGATGAAGACCGTTAAGATACCATCCGATAAAGCGCGCTGGGGATCTTTTGATGAATTACGTGAGAATACAGATGTTGCCACGCTGAAAGTGTTGCAGGAATCATTGTCCGGGCAGTTTGCAAAAGGCACAGATAACCAGAAGATCGGGGATCTGTACAGATCTTTTGTAGACATGAAGACACGCGATAAACTTGGTTTGGCACCTGTTCAGCCATATTTGACTAAAATCAATGCAATAAGGAATTTTGATGACCTTTATAAATATCTGGTAGAGGTTGCACCCATAGGAGGTAATCCATTTTTTGGCGGATATGTCTATGCTCACCTCAAAAATTCTACTGTCAATACCGTTTATTTGGGTGGTGGAAGTCTAGGTTTAGGCCGTTCTTATTACCAGGTAAAGGATCAAAAAAATGAGGAAACATTAAAAGACTATTCAAATTATATTTCGGCACTTTATGCCAAGTCAGGTCAACGCACGAGAGATCTTAAAGGGCCTAAAATTGTCGCTTTTGAAAAAGAGCTGGCTGCTAATCTAAAAACTGTTGAGCAGTCACGTGATGCTAATGGTCGTTACAATCCTGTAGCGGTTGCCGATCTGAAAAAGATGGTAAAAAACGTCGATATTGCTAAATATCTAAGCGATGTTGGATTTAAAGTGGATACTGTTATTGTTCCAGAGCTAAAATATTATGAAAATTTAGATAAGATCTTCAATCCAGAAAACCTTCCTGTTATTAAGGATATTTTGACATTTCATGTGTTAAATACAGCAGCGTCTTATACCACACAGGAATTAAATGATTTATCTTTTGATTTTTGGGGCCGTAAGCTGAAAGGGCAGAAAGAGCAACGTGCATTGGATAAACGGGGAGTCGAGTTTGTGAATTCCATTGCAGGAGAACTCTTAGGAAAGCTCTATGTGAAGGAAAATTTTCCACCGCAAGCGAAAGCTGATGCGGAAGAGTTAGTCAGTTATCTTGTAAAAGCATTTGGACAACATATCAATGGTTTAACATGGATGTCCGCAGACACAAAAGTGAAGGCGCTTGAAAAACTGTCGAAGTTTAAAGTGAAGATCGGTTATCCGGATAAATGGAAAGATTATAGCAAACTTGATGTTAGCACTTCGCTTTACGATAATGTCTTATCATCCAGCAAGTGGTCTTTTTATGAAAACTTAGCAAAGCAAGGCAAACCGGTCGATAAATCCGAATGGGGAATGACGCCGCAGACTGTCAATGCCTATTACAGCCCCTTGTTTAATGAAATCGTATTTCCTTCGGCTATCCTTCAACCTCCATTCTACGATTACAAAGCGGATGCAGCTGTAAATTTTGGTGGTATTGGTGCCGTTATAGGGCATGAGCTATCGCATGGCTTCGACGACCAAGGAGCCAAGTACGACGGAAATGGAAACTTGAATAACTGGTGGACCGATGGCGATAAGGCTAAATTTGAAGCTGCAGCAGACGCCCTAGTGAAACAATTTGAAGCTTATGAACCAGTTCCTGGAGTTTTTGTAAATGGCCGTTTCACTTTAGGTGAAAATATTGGTGATTTGGGTGGTTCTTCTGTTGCCTTTGATGCTTTGCAGCTTTATTTAAAAGATAAAGGAAATCCTGGTTTGATTGATGGATTTACACAAAACCAACGTTTTTTCCTTTCTTGGGCAACTATTTGGAGAACGAAAACAACGGATGAGTTTGTTGTGAATCAGGTAAAAACAGATCCGCATTCTCCCGCGCAGTATCGTGCTTTCGCACCGATTATCAATTTAGATGCGTTCCATGATGCCTGGGAAACGAAAAATGGCGACAAGATGTTTGTTCCTATGGACAAACGTATTAAGATCTGGTAGGAAAATCTCCGGATCTTATTGATAAACAACAAGGGGGCATTNNAATGCCCCCTTGTTGTTTATCGCATCCACTTCAGCACAAGGTAAAAACCAAGTCCCGTGAAGGATAATGTTAGTGCTGTTGCCCACCAAAGTGTGGTGAAACCAAAGGAGTCAACAATGGAAGTCCCAAGCAGTGGCGAAAAAATATTTGCTGCGGAGAATGCCAGGGAATTGAAACCCATATATGCGCCTTGTGTTTTTGGGGTAGAGCGGTTAACGGATACAGTAGCCATAAATGGTAATGTCAGCATCTCACCGAGGCCAAAAATAAAGAAGGTGAAATATAACCAGCCAAGTCCGCCCATATAATTCAGCATGGCATATGAACTGGCACATAGAAATGTACCAAACACCAAGGTGCTGATCAGTGAAAACCTCTTTTCGGCGACATGAACAACAAACATCTCCAGTAAAACAATCACAAAACCGCTCCAGCCCAATAGGAATCCGATCTGATGGTCATCCAAGCGATGTACTTCGCGGTAGAATATCGGCAAGGTTGTAATTAACTGGAAAAAGCAAAATGAAAAAATACAGCAGAAGATATTGAATAACACAAAGGGAACATCCGTATAGGGGTTGCGGCTTTGGTTTGCTACCTCGCTGTGCACCAAAGCGTCTTTTTTTGCTTTAACATCCGTTCTTTTTTGTCTTTTGTTAAAAAAGATAAAGAAAATTACTGCTGCACATAGCACGGCAAAGGAGTTTCCATAGAAAATCCAGTTAAACGAAATTGTAGCGAGAAAACCGGCAACGGCAGGGCCAATTGAAAAGCCCAGGTTGATAGCCAGTCTGTTTAGTGAAAAGGCACGGGTTATATTTTCAGGCTTCGCATAGCTGGCCACTGAAACAGAATTCGCTGGTCTAAATGCGTCAAAAATCAGACTTAGCGTAAAGATCATGATGGACAGGGATTGAACTTCTTTAAAATAGGGGATTAATAGAAATAAGGGGGAAGCCAATACCAAGCTCCCGAATTGCACCTTAAAGCTGCCGATCCGATCTGTTAGCCATCCGCCGATATAAGAGCCGCATACAGAGCCTATACCGTAGCTCATCAGGACAATTCCGACTTGCTTAATATCGAAATGAAGTACCTGTGTCATATAAAGTCCCAGGAAGGGGATGACCATACTACCCATTCTATTGATCAACATAACAATGGCCAAAAGCCAGGCTGCCTGCGAAAGGCCTTTAAAAGAATCTAGGTATATGGATATAATTTTTTTCATGCAAATAATTTGCTTTTAGACGGTGTTTATTTTTATAAGCGTTTTGTTGTCATTCCGATAGAAGGGGCAGCTCGGCCTTATAAAAGCTATAACTCATTTTGATAAAAAAATGCCAAATTGATATTGGTCAATTTGGCATCTATTATAAATTGATAACGTTTATGCCAATAGTGACTCTTCGATTGACGGGTTAACCTGATATGTACTTGCTATCAGCTGTTTTTTACCTGAACCGGGTTCCATAATGAAATCAATTCGGCCGAGGTTAATACCTGCAAAGCCCACTTGGTTGATCACTGTCTGCGCTCCTTTTAAATTTGTGACCAAGGTCGGTTCATTTAAAAAAGTATGTGTGTGACCACCGATGATCAAATCAATATCTGATGTTTTGGAGGCAAGTACCAGATCTGAAACCTTATCATTCTCATATTGATATCCAAGGTGTGAAAGACAGATTATAAGATCGCACTTATGTTTTTCCTTTAGGATTTTAACAATTTTGTTCGCGATTTCGATTGGATCCAGATAACTCATACCCTTATAATTATTGGGATCTACCAGACCTTCGATATCAACACCTAGCCCAAATACACCTATTTTAATACCGCCTTTATGGAAAATGGTATAATCTTGTGTCCTTCCTTCGAGCACAGTGCCTTTAAAATCGTAGTTAGCGGTCAGAAAAGGGAATTTGGCGTGATCCAGATATTTTACGAGCCCGTCCAGACCATTGTCAAACTCGTGATTACCAAAAGTCCCGGCATCATATCCTAATTTCGTCATGAGGTCCAATTCCAATTTACCTCCAAAAAGATTAAAATATGGTGTTCCCTGAAACATATCGCCGGCATCCAGCAACAGGAGGTTCTTTTCTTCCTTACGGATTTTATTGATCAATGTGCTGCGGCGAGCCACGCCTCCCAGTCCCTGGTACTTACCACCGTCCATTGGAAAGGGTTCAATTCGGCTATGCACGTCGTTCGTATGTAAAATGGTCAATTTGATCTTTTTACGTTCTGCCGCCGCCTGAAAAGGTAATGAACCCAAAGCAAGTGCTGCAGCAATTCCACCGGCTTGCTTGATAAACGTTCTCCGATTAATTGATTTTAATTCTTCCATCTAATTTCGCATTTACTTGTTTACCTGCTTTTGTTAATTCACTTACATATCCTATCAAACCTTCGCGCATCCGTTGGGTGTAGTTGGTTCTGGAGACCGATTGCGTTAATAACACGAGGTTATCACCACCATTGGCAAGGTAATCATAGGTGACCAGTTTGTATAATTTATTGTCATCGATGGGCTGTCCTTTAATTTTGACGTCCTGCGCTTTATTGTCTGTTATCGTCAAGGTCATACCTGCAATGGGTTGGCCATGGGTGGCTGCGATATAATCAGCAAGCTGACGTATTTGACCGCCTTTTAGTTCAAGAATCGTTAATGTATTTTCAAATGGCATTACTTCAAAGATATGGCCAATAGTGATATTTCCAGCCTTGAGATCGTTACGGATTCCTCCTTTGGTCGCAAAGGCCAGGTCTGCAGGATTATGGGCATAATGCTCACTCATCCATAATAAGGCTTCACAAAAGAAGTTTCCCATTAATGTTTCAGGAGTTTTCTCTTTTGTGAGGGCCTTGTCGGCGTGTCCGATAACGCGGTTCATTTCAGCTTCCATCTTTTGCTTGAACGGCTCATAGATGGAAACGACAGTAGGGTCTGCTTGTACATCCTTATTAATATGATATTGCTGAAAATCCTTCTGTGTAGGGTGGAGTTGCTTTGAGCAACCAGTGACCATCAAAAGCGAAGCGACTCCAAGACTACCGATAAAGGCAATTTGCTTTGATATATTCATTATAGTTAGTTTAACCAAATATTGGGGCAAAGTTAGCCAATTAAATACGAAGAAATCTTATTCCTTACGCGCTAATTTTGCCAAAAACATAAAAACAATAAAAGCTTAACATAAATCTACGTTAAGCTTTATCATATAATTAGAAAAATAACAACCTAGTGAACCAATTCTGCCTCAGGAAGATCATCTATGGGAGTTTGACGGTCATTATTTTTCGTCAATGTATCCAATGTGTTTCCTTGTAGGACCTTTTTGTTTTTATTTTTTGCTGATAGTTTGGTGCGGTAAGCTTTCCAATTCATCAGTAAAACAGAAAACAAAATAACTGCCAAACCTACAATCTGCAAGGGCGTCACGGCATGTGAAGTGAAAAAATGACTTAATATTAACGCAATGATCGGATTCACATAGGCATAAGTACTTACTTCCATCGCTGGGCGCACCTGTAAAAGCCAAATGTAGGAGCTAAATGCGAGGATAGAACCAAATGTGATCAAATAGCCTAAATTGAACCAGTCGACAGGAGCGACGCTGCTTAATTCAAATGATGCGTACTCGCCCGTGAAAAGTGCCGTGATATTAAAAAGAAAACCTGCGGTGACCATCTGCCAAGCTGTTTTGACCATAACATGTAAGTCTTCTTTTTCTTGTGCTTCTGATTTTTTGAAATATTTAGATGCTAAAGAACCTACTGTCCATGCAATGGAGCCCAATACCAAAATACATAAAGCAATGATCTTCAAATTTCCATTAACATTGTCGTTGGATGCCATAATCTGTTCGGCAAATAGCATAACGACTCCAACGAATCCAAGCATAACCCCGGCTACCGTTGTAATGCTGCTAAAATTCTCCTTCCATTTGGGTTTGTCGAGCAAAATAAACCAGATTGCTGCTGCTGCTGCGATTATTGCAGCCACTCCACCGGATACATATTGCTCCGCCCAGATGACACCGGCCATATCGACAAACAAAAGGAGAAATCCGACAAAGGCAGCTTCTAATATGGAACGTTTATTAAATAATTTATAACCTTTTATTGCACAATAGCTCATCAGGATCGCACTTGCGGTAACAAATCGAAACGATCCCAATATAAACGGTGGAAAACTATGCAACGCTTTTTCTATAAAAAAGAAGGTTGACCCCCATACTACGTAAATTATAAAATAAGCAACTACAACCATCAGTGGGCTTGCAGCTTTTTTGTGTCCTTGCAACATAATTAAACCTCCTTTCTATTATTCAGGTATAACAACCTGTTGATCTTCTTTTACCGTCTGAAGTACGATTGTGGTACGTGTGGAAATTATTCCTTCTACCTTACTTAATGTATTACGCATTAAATCCACTAAACCTGTCGAATCAGGTGTTCTCACCTTGATAAGATAACCATCATCTCCGGCAATGTCGTGTACTTCCTGCACTTCGGGGATTTCAGCGAGAGCAAGACCCACACGTTGTTCGCCGATAATATCATTTGCTTTGATGAAAATAAATGATAAAAGTTTTTGATCAACAGCAGCTGGGTTGATTTTGGCGCTATATTTTAAGATTACATCTTTTTGTTCAAGCTTTTTAACGCGTTCCAGTATTGCTGAAGGAGCCATACCTAACTCTCTAGCAATATCAGCATTGTTGATACGCCCGTTATCCTGCATCAAACGGAGGATTTTGTAATCCACCTGATCTAAATTATATTCTACTTTTGTCATTTCGACTGCAAAGGTAAATAAAAAAGTATAATATTCAAAATATATGTATTGATTATGAATATTATTCTGTGTACTACGTTTTATTAATGAATATTATTCGATTAAGATGGGTGGTTATACTTGGGATTAGATTTAATTTATTGGGTATTAATAAGTTGTGAAAGTGTTTTGGCCTATGATAATCAACAATTATACCGATTTCTTAATTCAATAATAATATTTCGGGTAGATAAGATGACGCCCAATCCAATCAAACACCCTACGCAAACACAGCCAAAACGGTCCAGGGCCGCAAAATAGGAACGACTTTCTTGCTCATGTAAATAAACTATAATTAGCGCGACCATAGAAGTGCGCGCCACAGCCATAATATTCAGTATCTTGCAAATGCAGAGCGAAGCAAGCATGCCGATAATCATCGCATAAAGCTGCGGGATCGGGACGAAGTATAAACTAAGTCCAATAGCTGATCCAATAAAATTTGATTTTGCGCGATCAATAGCAATTTTTTTTGACTCATTTTCTTGAGGAGATATGACCAAGATAATTGAAATAAGAGTCCAGGACACAGAATATTCCGGAAAGGATACAAATAGCATATAGCCGAGTAAAAATCCCAGCATTACCCGAATCGTATATATAATAAAATCTGAATGTAATGTGTATCGAAGGATGAGATTACGCATATAACAAAGAAGACGTTAATTCATTAAATCGTGTTGCTATTGCAAAAATACAAGCAAATGATGAAGACACGAAATAAAATTCGGGTTTGTTGCATTTTGTGTTTGCGTTTTTATGCGTTTTCTTGAAAAGAATTGTATATTTCTTGCAATTGTTGCTTTTTCCGAAGGGAAATTTAATTAAATTTGTTTTCTATATTAAAAAGCAAATTCAGTGAAAGATCAGAATCAATTAGCCTTATTGGCAGCTCAACTGAAAGGTGAGTTGTACTATACAGATGAAGCATTACATCAAACCATGTTGCTTGCCTATTCGACGGATGCCTCGGTGTACCAGGAGAAGCCGTTGGCCGTGGCTATTCCATCTGATATAAATGATATAAAGAACCTGATTGATTTTGCCCGTGCAAACCAAACAACATTAGTTCCGCGTGCCGCCGGTACATCGTTGGCGGGACAAGTTGTTGGAAATGGTATTATCATGGATATATCCCGTCATTTTAACCGTATCCTCGAATTGAATGTACAGGAGAAATGGGTTCGTGTGGAACCAGGTGTCATTCGTGATGATTTAAACAGCTACCTTAAACCTTTTGGCTTGATGTTTGGTCCCGAAACCTCTACCGCTAGCCGGGCCATGATCGGGGGGATGATCGGCAATAATTCTTCTGGTCTTCATTCGATTGTTTGGGGTGATACGCGGAACAACGTCATTGCGGCAAATGTACTTCTAGATGATAAATCCGAAGTAAGCTTTACTTCGCTTGACGAGAAAAGTTATTTCAAAAAACTTTTACAGACAGATCGTGAGGGGGATATCTATCGCCAAATGAATGACTTGTTAACAGATCCTCAAAATCTGGCAGATATTGATGCGGGTTATCCCAAGCGTTCGATTACCAGACGAAACACAGGTTATGCGCTGGACATTCTGAGTGATCGACATCAACCTTTTAATATGTGTAATCTTTTGGCGGGTTCGGAGGGTACTTTGGCGATTGTCACTGAGGCAAAGCTACGCTTGATGGATTTACCACCGAAAGAATTGGGCCTATTATGTGTTCATTTTTCCGATATGGTCGAATGTATGCGTGGTAATGTGATCGCATTGAACCATAAGCCGGAGGCTTCGGAGCTGGTGGATAAATATATTATGGATTTTACGGTTGGTCACCCTACTTATCAATATAATCGTTTTTTTATAGAAGGAGATCCGCAGGCATTATTAATCGTCGAGTTCAGAGGTGATACTTTAGCCGCGACCGAAGCTAAAGCCATGGCTTTAAAGGCTGAACTGATCGAAAGAGGATTAGGCTATGCTTATCCATTTATAACTGGAACCGAACAAACGAATTTAGTCTGGGATGTTAGAAAAGCGGGACTTGGCCTTATCCGTAATCTCCCGGGTGATAGTCAGCCTGTAAACTTAATCGAAGACTGTGCGGTTTCTCCGGAAGACCTGCCGGAATATGTCAGCGATATTCAGAAGCTATTGATCGAAGAAGGCGTACATGCCTCTTATTACGCGCATGCTGGAGCCGGTGAACTGCATATTGAACCTTTTGTCAATCTGAAAACAGAAGAAGGTAAACGCACTTTCCGCTCCATACTGGAAAAAACAAGTGACCTGGTTTTAAAGTATAATGGATCATTAAGCGGAGAGCACGGTGATGGGCGTTTACGAGGCGAGTTTATTGGTAAGGTACTTGGCGAAAAGGTCTATAAGCTTTTGGAAGAAGTCAAGGTCATTTTTGATCCACTGGGGATTTTTAATGCCAATAAAATTGTCAACACACCGCCAATGGATGCCCATCTGCGCTACGATAACGACAAGAATAGAACGACTATAAAAACATATTTCGATTTTTCGAAAGATGAATCTATCTTGCGTTTAGCGGAAAAATGCTCGGGATCGGGCGATTGTCGAAAAACAGAAATTACTGGCGGTACCATGTGTCCTTCNNCTCGAGATGAGAAGGATACAACACGTGCAAGAGCAAATATGCTACGGCAGTTTTTGACCAATTCCACAAAGAGAAATCGCTTTGATCATGAGGAGATTAAGGAAGTCATGGATTTATGTTTGAGCTGCAAAGGTTGTAAAACAGAATGCCCTTCAAGTGTGGATGTTGCCAAAATGAAAGCAGAATTTTTACAACATTATTACGATGAACACGGCGCTGGTTTTAGGACTAAATTGATTGCCAACTTTACCGACTCTCAAAAACTGGGTTCGCTGGTCGCTCCACTTTACAATTTTGTTGTGAAGAACGATTTCCTGTCCGGTTTGGTTAAGAAAACGGTCGGTTTTGCGCCGAAGCGGTCGCTTCCCACGGTTAATGGAACAACATTGAGCCAATGGGTCAAGAGACAAAAGATAGTACCACAAAAGCGCCGGGTCTACCTATTCTCTGATGAGTTTACGGAATATAATGATGCTGAGATCGGTATTACAGCTTATAAACTACTAACGGCGTTGGGCTATGAGGTGATTATTCCAAAACATGTGCAAAGTGGCCGGACTTTTCTTTCCAAAGGATTTGTCAAAGAAGCCAAGAAAATTGCCAACCAAAACATCAATTTTCTAAAAGATCTGATCACGGACGATATGCCGTTGTTAGGTATTGAGCCATCTGGGATCATTACTTTTAGGGATGAATACTTAAGTCTGGTCGATGAAAATCTCCGTGCTGATGCCCATCGGATTGCTAAAAATGCGCTTATGATTGACGAGTTTCTATTAGCGGAAATTGAGGCTGGCCGTATTTGTCAGGAACAGTTTACTGCCGTTGACAGAAAAATCAAGCTGCATGGACATTGCTACCAAAAGGCTTTTCATTTGGTGGGTGTGACCCAGCAGGTATTGTCCTTTCCGTCAAATTACGCTGTTGAAGTTATTCCCTCAGGTTGCTGTGGGATGGCGGGTTCCTTTGGGTATGAGGCCGAGCACTATGATGTTTCAATGAAAGTGGCTGAACTGGTTTTATTGCCAGCTGTACGCGAAACGGATACAGCAACTTTAATCGCTGCAGCAGGTACTTCGTGCCGGCATCAGATCAAGGATGGTGCTGGAAGAAAATCCTTTCATCCTGTTGAAATTTTATACGAAGCTTTATTGAAATAAAATAAAAACATTGCCAATGGTTGTTTGTTATCAGTAATAATAGTAATATTATAAGAACAATATTTGAATGATTACTGATAATAAACAAATCACCATGTACAAAATTCAATCTATAGCCATTCTTGCCACAGCTACGCTGATGTTGGCTGCTTGTGGAAATTCCAATCAGAAGAAAACTGATGGAAGTGATACTGCGACGACAAATACAATCGAACGGGTGCGCATCGAAAAATTGACAAATGGCACTCCTGGACCCGAAAAAAAGAATTTCTTTTTGCGTATTACGGATGAAGTAAAAACAGATTCGAGCCGTATTTATACAACGAAATCACTTTACAATCAGGATACTGTCGGCGCGAAATTTGAAATTATTGATTTTATACCTGCGGGTATTATTGATGGTCAGCCAAGTGACGACGTCGGATTTACTAAAGGGAAAATTAAAATTACTAGCCTAGGTACGCAATCCAATAATCTAGTCAAAGCCTTGGGTGAATTGTTTCAAATGCCAACCAGCGATGGCTTTACAAAAGACGTAGTATTGCCCAATGTCTTCTCATCCAATAAAATGAATGTTGATTTATCAAAGAAAACTGCGTATAGTTTTAAACTCTTTTTAGAGAATAAAAAAGCAGAACCAGCGGAGTTGTTTTTTAATATAGATACGTATAAGCATGGTATTGAATTTTCCGAAAAAGATCCATCCTTCCGCGCGGGATTGCTATCGGCATTAACTGGAAAGTAAATCGCCAACGAAGGATAACATTGAGTAACTGCCCTGTGTGGGAGCACACTCAATATTGAAATAAAAAAGGCTGGATTAATTCGCTAATTATCCAGCCTTTTTTATTATTCATTCTGTGCGTTGTGAGCTTCTTTAGGTATATTTCCAATTTTATAAATAAAGTGTATAACACAGGTCTCTCGTATCAGCTCGTCTACTTAAAATTTCAGAAAATCTTGTTTGGTCAATAAAAAGAATTACATTTGTGCTAATAAATTTAGTTTTATTTATGGAGCATTCGGGAATAGCGGATTTGCCATTGCACTATGGAAAGGTACCGGCTTGGCTTTATGAGCGGATGAGTTTATTGGGCAAATCCATTGTTGAGGTGATCCTGATGGACTATGGGCAAGATGAGGTGCTCAGGCGCTTGGCAGATCCATTTTGGTTTCAAAGCTTTGGCGCCGTGCTCGGTATGGACTGGCATTCATCGGGTATTACAACATCTGTTATGGGAGCGCTAAAACGCGCTATTAACCCCTGTGCGGATGCATTCGGTCTCTATATATGTGGTGGCAAGGGGAAATTTTCTAAAGGTACACCTCAGGAACTACTTTACCTTGCGGATAAAACTGGTTTGGATGGTAATAGGTTGGTTCGAACAAGCAAGTTGGTAGCAAAAGTAGATAATACAGCGATACAAGATGGTTATCAGTTATATCTTCATAATTTTATTGTGGCTAAAAACGGTCATTGGGCTGTCGTACAACAGGGTATGCACGATTACGATGGAACTGCTCGTCGCTATCATTGGCATTCGGACAAAGTCCGTTCTTTCATTGAAGAACCCCATGCTGGTATCAACGGTTGTCCTCAGGGAATTATTTTAAATTTGACGGCTTCTGGTGCGGCTCCGAACAGAGCTGGCATCATGACTATTGTAAACGAAGATTCTTCTCAAGCATTATTGGACTTTAAAAGGTTAGTGATGCCTTCCCATCATGATGTCCGATCTACAGACGTTGATCTGAAAAGGCTAGGGGCGATGTTGTATGTCGCACGGGAAAATCAACCGCAGAATTTTGAGGAGCTTCTACTGTTAAAAGGAATGGGACCCCGTACATTACAATCGTTGGCACTTGTCAGCGAGGTGATCCATGGTGCTCCTGCACGATTTAAAGATCCGGCACGCTTTTCTTTTGCACATGGTGGAAAGGACGGACATCCTTTTCCCGTTCCTCTGGATATCTATGATCAAAGTATTCAGATCCTACGAAAAGGTATTGAAAAATCAAAGCTGGGCAATAGCGATAAGTTGAAGTCCGTAAATAAACTTCATCAGATTATCTTGGATGCTGAGCATAATTTTATGCCACAGTTTGATATTCAACAAGTAATAGAGGATGAACGTAGGAATTCCTGGAGATATAATGGACGAACGGTACTCGGCCGAGCTAAAGCACCAAAAGATGATAAAACAGGAAAACAGCTTTCATTATTTTGATTACTATCGACAGAATGTAATCATTTTGTTAAATTGTGTTAAAGCTTATTAAAATTATTTCTACGCCAGTATATTTGCCCACAAATGAAAGCGGTTATTACAATTCTATGTTTTATAGTCTTCCTATTAATTAGGAGCGGTAATAGCCATGCTGTGCTCAATGAATCAGATCGTCCTGTGGTCAGTTTCATGTACCAGCATAATGAAGCTAATCTAAAGGAAAAGATTGCTTCGCTCACCTCTCATATCGACCCCCTCATTGCGGGAAATGTTCACGATGAAAATCCCGTCTTTGAAGAATTTAACAGCGAGAATTTTCAATTAACCAAGGATCTACATGCAGCTGCAGATTTTGTAGCTTTATTGTTCTGTGCGGTCGTACTTTTCATTTTTGTATTCCGATTTGCAAAGAAGATTCCCTTTTGCAATTTTATCGCTTATTTACACCCACAAAGATATATTCTTCAACAAAACTGGAGAATTTAGTAGCCAATTCCCCAAAATAGCTTAGCCTTATTCTTTTTAATTTCTGTATCAACCGGGTTTTCATTTGTCTATCAATGATTTACCGTTTTTGTGTCCTGTAACAAGTTAAGGATTAAGTTATTTCAATTCGAATATCAAACAAACAATCAAACTTATTTTTAATTAGACGTTTACAAATGAAAAGAGTACTTATGCTCGTTAATTTGGCTATGGTATTATGCCAAATTGGGTGTACTTCCAAAAAGGAAGAGAAAGAAGAGAAAGAAAAATTCAATGTGACCTCTCCGGTACAAATGGATACAACCATCCATAAAGATTTTGTATCTCAGATTAAGTCATTCCGTAATATCGAATTACGTGCGCAGGAGAAAGGATATCTGGAGCAAATTTTTGTGGACGAAGGACAATTTGTACACAAAGGGCAATTGCTGTTTCGTATTATGCCCAAAATGTATGAAGCAGAATTTAGAAAGTCAATGGCCGAGGTTAATGTAGCTGAGATCGAAGTACAGAACACGAAGAGCTTAGCGGATAAAAATGTAGTGTCCCCGAATGAACTTGCCATGGCGAAAGCTAAATTGGAACAGGCCAAAGCAGCTTCCGCTATTGCGAAACTGCACCTTTCCTTTACAGAGATAAGAGCGCCATTTGATGGTACAATAGACCGAATTCCCCTAAAATTGGGAAGTCTGGTAGACGAAGGAGAATTATTAACGAGTCTTTCTGACAATAGCCAGATGCTCGTATATTTCAATGTTTCTGAGCCCGAGTATCTTAATTATCAAACTAATATCAATAAACGGGGAGATACCCATGTAGGATTATTGTTAGCCAATAATGAATTATTTCCAGAACATGGTGTGGTAGAGACCATAGAAAGTGAGTTTGACAGTGAAACAGGTAATATTGCGTTTAGAGCCAGGTTTCCAAATCCCAATCGATTGCTAAAGCATGGTGAGAGCGGTAAAGTTGTCATGAATTTTCCATTAAAGCAGGCATTGATTATTCCACAAAAAGCAACCTATGAATTGCAGGACCGTAAATATGTTTATGTGGTGGATAAAAATGGCAAATTAAAAGCCCGTTACATTACCATAGGTAATTCCCTTCCAGATCTTTATGTGGTTGCCAGTGGACTTCAAAAAGACGATAGATTCCTTTTGGATGGTATACAAAAAGTGAAAGAGGATGAAAAAATTAGCTATAGTTTTGTGCAGCCAAAAGAAGCCATTTCTAATTTGAAGTTAAAAACAGAATAAATCCCCATACTCTTAAATAATTATGTTTAGTCGTTTTATAAATAGACCTGTACTTTCGATTGTCATATCACTGATCATTGTGTTTCTTGGGGTTCTTTCCATGGTACAACTTCCAGTAACTCAGTTTCCATCCATATCACCACCTAAAGTAAATATTACAGCAGAATACCCAGGTGCAAATGGTGAATTGATGATAAAATCAGTGATTATTCCACTTGAACGCGCCATAAATGGTGTCCCCGGAATGAAATATATGGCTTCAGACGCCGGTAACGACGGGGAAGCTAGTATCCAGGTGGTGTTCAATCTGGGCACGGATCCAAACCAAGCTTCCTTGAATGTGCAGAACCGTGTGGCTTCGGTCGTCAACAAGCTTCCGCCTATTGTCGTACGGGAGGGAGTTAAGATTACAAGGGAAGAATCTAATATGTTGATGTATATCAACCTTTACAGTAAGGACAAAGACCTTGATGGAAATTTTATGTACAACTACGCGGATATGAACATCGTTTCGGAGCTGCGGCGTGTCGATGGCGTTGGTGTGGCAAATATTCTTGGAACACGGGAATTGGCCATGCGGATCTGGTTGAAACCAGATCGCATGACAGCGTATAAAATTTCAGCGGAGGAGGTAATGAAAGCCCTTTCAGAACAAAGTTTGGAGGCATCTCCGGGTAAGGCCGGAGAGTCATCCGGTATTACTTCACAGTCCTTTGAATATGTGCTGAAATATCCCGGACGTTTTACCACGACAGAGGGCTATGGCAATATCGTGCTGCGTACAAATGCCAACGGTGAAATGTTACGTCTGAGGGACGTTGCGGACATCAAATTCGGTTCGGCAATGTATGATATCTATTCGACCTTAAATGGGAAACCGTCTGCTGCAATCGTACTGAAACAATCCTATGGTAGTAATGCTTCTCAAGTTATCCAGGATGTTAAAGATAAAATGAAAGAACTGAAAAGCTCATTTCCCAAAGGACTGGATTATGAGATCAGTTATGACGTCTCTAAATTTTTGGACGCCTCCATGGAAAAGGTTATCCATACCTTAGTTGAAGCCTTTATTTTGGTAGCGATCGTTGTCTTCCTATTTTTGGGAGATTGGCGCTCGACATTGATTCCGACCATTGCGGTGCCGGTTTCCTTAGTAGGATCGTTTCTTTTTATGCAATTTTTTGGTATCACGATCAACCTGATTACCTTGTTTGCTCTTGTATTGGCTATTGGTGTTGTGGTTGATGATGCCATTGTTGTCATCGAGGCAGTGCACGCCAAGATGGAAGAGCTGCATATCTCTGCGTATAAGGCGACAAAGAAAGCGATGCATGAAATCAGCGGAGCCATCATCGCGATAACGTTTCTGATGGCAGCGGTATTTATACCTGTAGCCTTTATGTCCGGACCTGTCGGGATATTTTACCGCCAGTTTTCCATTACGATGGCGACGTCAATCATTTTATCGGGGCTGGTGGCATTGACATTGACACCTGCATTGTGTGCTATCATGCTAAAGAATAACCACGGAAAGCCGCGCAAAAAATCTATTGTAGACAAGTTTTTGGATGCCTTCAATCGCTTGTTTGACAAAATGTCAAACAAATATGTTTTCCTACTAAAAGGTATTGTTGACAAACGTCTCCTTACGTTTGTGGTGTTGATCGGATTCTGTATCGGCGCTTATTTTTTGAATAATTCTGTACCGGCAGGTTTTATTCCAAATGAAGATCAGGGGATGATTTACGCCATTATCCAAACACCGCCGGGATCAACTTTAGAGCGGACAAATTTGGCTGCTCAAACCCTGCAGAAGGAAGCGGAGGATATCGATGGTGTACAATCGGTCTCTTCGTTGGCGGGTTATGAAATATTGACTGAAGGAACAGGGGCCAATACAGGAACGTGTCTGATCAATTTAAAAAGTTGGGAGGAGCGTAAAGAATCGTCGCAGGAAATTATTGAACAGCTGGAAAACGCCGCGAAAAATATTCCCGGTGCTTCCATCGAATTTTTCCAGCCACCTGCGGTGCCAGGCTATGGTGCTGCTGGGGGATTTGAATTGCGACTTTTGGACAAAGCGGGCTCAGGTGACTACAAGAAAATGGAAACTGTGAGTAAGGATTTTGTTCGTGAATTGAATAAACGGTCTGAGCTATCCTCTGTTTTCACCTTTTATAGCGCGAGTTTCCCTCAGTATATGCTCCATATCGACAATGATATGGCCCAGTTAAAAGGTGTCACGATTGATAATGCCTTGAATACACTCTCTACATTGGTCGGGAGTAACTATGAGACCAATTTTATTAAGTATGACCGGCAATATAAGGTCATGGTACAAGCATTACCACAGTATAGAGCTCTTCCGGAGGATATCCTGAAGCTGTACGTGAAAAATGACAAGGATGAGATGGTACCTTTTTCAGCGTTTATGCATATGGAAAAGGTCTACGGACTATCAGAGATCACTCGGCATAATATGTACATGGCTTCTGAAATTTCCGGCTCCGCCGCCCCTGGGTATAGTAGTGGTGAGGCCATTCAGGTGATTAATGAAGTTGCGGCCAAAACCTTGCCGCATGGCTACGGTATAGATTGGGCGGGTATCTCCAAAGACCAAGTCGGGCGTGGTAATCAGGCCATCTATATATTTTTGATCTGTCTAGGCTTTGTCTATCTTATTTTATCGGCACAGTATGAGAGTTTTATCATGCCGTTTGCAGTGTTACTTTCTTTGCCAATCGGTATTTTTGGTGCATTTTTCTTGTTGAAAGTCCTTGAGTTGGAAAATAATATTTACGCTCAGGTAGCTTTGGTGATGCTAATTGGATTACTGGGTAAGAATGCGGTTTTAATCGTTGAGTTTGCCACACAACGACATGCACAAGGGTTAAGTATTATCGAAGCGGCACTGGAAGGTGCTAAAGTACGGTTTAGGCCCATCTTAATGACATCTTTTGCATTTATTGCAGGTTTGATTCCATTAGTAATGGCCTCCGGACCGGGAGCGATCGGCAACCGGACTATTGGTACAGCAGCAGCAGGAGGTATGTTATTTGGAACTGTATTTGGTATCCTTGTCATACCGGGGCTGTACTTTATTTTTGGAACAATTGCTTCCAAACGCAAGCTCATCAAACACGAAGATGAGAATCCATTAACTGAAGAAATCGATAACAATGGCTAGTCAAATAAATAAACACTGGATAATAGGACTTCTGTTGTCAACGGCAGTGACCGGCTGCAAAGTTCCTAAAGCAACGCAGATTCAAGAAAATAAGCAGGTGCCACAGCAATTTGCCGAAGCTGTAACACAAGATACAACGAGTTCGGCGAGCGTGAAGTGGCGTGATTTTTTTAGTGATCCCAATTTAGTTGCGTTAATAGACACCGCATTAAAAAATAACCAGGAGTTAAATGTGACCTTGCAGGAATTGGCAATCGCCAAAAACGATATCTTATTGCGAAAAGGCGCGTTGAAACCAAGTGTAAGTTTACGCGCCGGTGGTGGTGTGGAAAAAGTCGGCCGTTATACCAGCCAAGGAGCAGGTGACGCCAGCACAGAGATTGCGCCAGGTAAGGAGATGCCTGATCCACTAGGTGATTTAACGATAGGGGCTTATGCAAGCTGGGAAATTGACGTCTGGAAAAAACTTAAAGATTCCGAACAGGCGGCATTAAACCGTTATCTCGCTACAGTCGAAGGCAAAAACTTTGTCCTGAGCAGTCTTATTGCAGAGGTTGCCCGCTCTTATTATGAACTATTAGCATTAGATAACCAATTGACGATCATTAAACAAAGTATCGAGTTGCAGGACAATGCGCTAGAAGTAATCAAACTACAGAAGCAAGCGGCACGTGTGACGGAACTTGCTGTTCAGAAATTTCAGGCGGAGGTATTGAAAACGAAGGGCATGGAATTCGAAACGCGACAACAGATTAAAGAAACGGAAAACCGTATCAATTTTCTTTTAGGACGTTTCCCACAGGAGATAAAACGCGATAAAAGCATTTTTGTGGATATGATACCTTCGAAAGTACAAACAGGTATCCCTAGTCAACTATTGAGTAATAGGCCTGATATTCGTGAGGCGGAATATGAACTGGCAGCCGCCAAATTGGATGTACAGATTGCAAGAAAAGAGTTTTACCCGTCTTTAGAGATATCTGCTGCTCTTGGTTTGCAAGCTTTTAAGCCGTCTTATCTATTTAAAATGCCAGAATCTATGCTGTATAATATAATAGGTGAGCTGGCAGCGCCTCTGTTGAACAAAAATGGACTAAAAGCAGAGTTCAGTACGGCAAACTCCAAACAAATACAGGCCGTCTATAATTACGAGAAGACGATCCTAAATGCCTATCTCGAAGTATCCACACAGCTCTCTAATATCGAAAATCTTGGAAAGAGCTATGATTTTAAAACCAAAGAAGTTGAGGTGCTTAATAATTCAGTGGTCGTATCAGGTGATTTATTCAAGTCGGCACGTGCCGATTATATGGAAGTGTTAATGACACAACGCGATGTATTGGATTCAAAACTTGAATTAATAGAAACTAAGAAGCAACAGCTGAATGCTGTTGTCAATATCTACAAAGATTTGGGAGGAGGCTGGAAATAAGTTGTTTGTTTGAATGGACCCCGCTAGGCGGGGTTCTTTTTTGCCCTCACCACTGAAATTATTTCTTGCTAAAATAGAATTAATGCTTATTTTTAATTTATATTAATATATCTTATTATCTGTTTTATGGAATCACAAGAATATTTACTTATTAATGATGAGGCTGAAAGGGGAGTTTTCTATAAGAAAACATATCTTCATGTTGCCCTTTCGATTTTGGCATTTATTGTTTTAGAAAGCCTGTTGATAAAATTAGTGCCTTATGATTTTATCGTCTGGATGGTCAGTGGAAAATTTATCTGGTTATTTCTTCTTGGTTGCTTCTGGTTAGGAGCGTCACTTTCTTCGAGATGGACCTTAGCCCAAAGCCGACAGACGCAGTATATGGGACTGGCATTCTACATCGTGTTGGAGGCAATTATTTTCTTACCAATGATTTACATCGCTGCGGCGATGACAGATGGGGCAAGTATGCTATATCAGGCAAGCATCATGACTGTTGCCCTGTTTACAGCACTGACAGCCGTTGCCTTTATGTCAAATAAGGATTTTTCTTTTCTGAAAAATATCCTGGTTATTGGCGGTTTCTTAGCATTGGGCGCAATTGTCGCTGGAGCAATATTTGGATTTCAATTGGGACTTTGGTTTTCGGTAATCATGGTTTTGATCGCTTCGGGTAGCATTTTGTACCAAACGCAGAAGCTAAAATATGAATACGGCAATGAGCAGTATGTAGGAGCGGCTTTACAGCTATTTTCTTCTATTATGCTATTGTTTTGGTATATTTTACGTATCCTAATGAGCCGTCGTTAATTCGGTTTGTTTTCAAGAAAAATAAAAAGTATTTAGAGCAGATTCAACTGTGCTTTAAATACTTTTTTTTGTATCAAGATTTTCTTAAGCTATTTTAGATATCTTTCAAGTTTTTTAGTCCTCGATCAAAATCTTTGTTCATATTCATAAATAGGTTCATTCAATTCCAGGATAGGGCGTCTTGTTCGCTATTTCAATAATTCTAAATGTGTGCTTATTCCGATTCTGTTCCAAGCATTGATCGTAATAATAGCGATGATGATCTGTGCAATTTGTTTTTCATCAAAGAGATTCTTTGCTTTCTGATAGGTTTGCTCCGTTAAGCCCTGTTGGTGAATTAATGTAATTTCCTCTGTCATCTCCAATAAGACCTGTTCTTCGACATTAAACAATTCGGTTTCGCGCCAAGCGTTCAGTAAAAATATCCTTTGTGGAGTTTCACCATACTTTAACGCGTCCTTTGTATGCATATCCAGGCAAAAAGCACATCCATTAATTTGGGATGCCCTTATCTTAATGAGCTCTTTTTGGATAGGAGTTAAAAAAGTCTCAGCAAGATAGGTTTCTAAACCCATCATTGCTTTGTACGCTGTTGCGTCTACTTTTGCAATATTTAATCGTGCTGTCATTGTGTTATATTTTTATACTACAAAGTTGGAGGAAAGATTGAATAATAAACTTAAACTGGTTTAAGAAAACTAATCAAAGCAACATTTAGTACCCTGGTCCATGGGAATTATTCACGGACGAATCCTCTTATTCAGATATCATCAGGTAATAGTTGTCCGGATCCCGAAGAATAAACTGATTTTTTAGGGAGTTTTCATTGTAATGAATTTCCTTTTCGAAAGTAGCATCGAGTTTTGTGGCATTTTCAAATACCTCCTGGAGATTGCCTACCCGAAAGAATAAGATGAGACCATTTCCGGCATTTTTGGGTTGGAGTAGTGTAGGGTGCGCGTGTTCACCCCATTTGTGAAGGCATAAAATCACATGATTATCGACTGTTAGTATCTCAAAAGTCTCGCCACCATGCGCGCTGTTGCAGCCCAGTAGTTTCTGATAAAATGATGAACTTGCTGGAACGCTTTCTACAGCGATTATTGTTTCTGTTCTGACCATTGGTTTAATTTTTGGTATTTAATAATTCCTTAGCCTTCATATAGCTATGTCGGCCAAGGAATAAACAAGTGAAATAGGAATTCGGTTTTATAAAGGGTTAATTAACAGGAGTTAATCTGTTAATTAAAAATACTGAGTTGTCTGGCTTTTACCAGATCAAGGATCATGCGGTAACCCACAAGCGAATTGCCATGCTGGTCTAAAGCGGGACTAAAGGCACCTATCCCCATTTTACCGGGGACACTGACCGTGATTCCGCCACCGACACCGGATTTACTGGGCAAACCAACCGTACGTGCATATTCACCACTGAATTCGTACATACCGGCGATTAACATCTGTGACTGAATCAGCTGCGATAGATTGCGGTCCTGATATTGTTTGTTCCCATCATAACGGACGCAATGGTGGGCAAAAAAATAACCTATTTTGGCTAGATCTTCGACCGTGATTTCGATCGAACATTGTTTAAAATAGTTATTGAGTTTTTCTTCTCCTTCGCCATCAATTAAGCCATTGTTTCGCATGATATAGAACATGCCTCGATTGCGATGCCCTGTTTCCCTTTCTGAGTTGTACACTGCACGGCTATAATCAATATGTTCATTGTTTGTGATGAAACGGATCATCTTAAGGATTTTAACAAATGGTTCTTCACCTTTTCCTTTAATAAGTGCTGTGGTCAGTATGGCACCCGCATTCATCATTGGATTAAGCGGTTTTCCCATCGTCTCCAGATTGCCAAAATGATTGAAAGGCTTATCTGTGCCAAAATACCCCATTTTCTCAAAAATAGTTGCTTCTCCATTTTCCTGGACCGCAATCATCAGTGCAATGATCTTCGATATACTCTGGATGGTGAATTTCTGCTGGATATCCCCGGCGCTGACGACAGTACCATTGCTATTGACAACAGAAAGTGCAATGGATTGCGCATTTGCTTTGCCCAGTTCGGGTATGTAATCTGCTACTTTTCCTTGTTTATAACATTGACGGCTCTTTTCGAGAATGGTATTTAAAGTTGCTTGATCTAAGGCTGTCGTATCCCGTACTGTTGATTCAGTCGCCGTCCGTTGCGCAAGGCACGGGCCTGCCGCACCTGTATAGCTCAGGATAAACAGCGCTGTTATCAAGCCAAAAGTTTTATTCATGTGTTCAATTTTTTATAAAATACCAAAGATAGCAAAGTATATCTATTCTAGCTATTTGCAGGTGCAGGATCAACATTCCAGCCTGAAAGAATGTCGCCATAGAAGAAGAAAGTAACATAGAAATTCTTTTGGCTGACTGTATCCTTTACGAGATATTTTTTGGTCACATCATAACTGTCAATTTGCTTATATTTTGACAATGCTACAGGGCTTGCTGCCGGATTTTCAGCCTTTACCATGTCCTGAATTTTTTGTGCGATTAATTTCATAATTCCAGCCTTTTTAAAAGGATCATTTTCTACCTTATTGCCTGAGATTTGAGGTAAAGTTCCATTGTTTTTTTCTTTTTTTGATTTTGCAGCTGCTGTATAAGCTCTGAAGCGCTCTTTGAATTTTGGATCCCGGAGGGTATGTATAGTGAAAATTGAAATACCCTGAGCACCATTGTTCAATGCTTCATCCATATCAACAAACATTTCATCATTGTTTTTAGCCATTAAACCACAATAAAGGGTGGTATGGCTTGCTTTATCTCTAACATTTTCCAAGGTACAGTCTTTTATAAAGCTCGGGTCTTCTGTGTAAAAGCTGCTATAGACCATTGGAAATACAAGATCTAAGTTCCATTTACCCCAGTCTTGACGAACCATTCTCGAAGCCATTTTAGGCGTGGGAAAAGGAGACGCAGCCATTGTCTTTCCATGAGCGTGTACAACATCTGCAATCATATTAGCTATTTCAGTGATCTGGTCACAACGAAACTGTCTCCATTTTAAATCTTTTGAAGGATCTTTTTGTGCTCTAGGGTCATAACCGTATTGTTTTTTGAATTTTGCTATTGCAATTGGATGGTATCCATAATCCCATGCAGGGTATTCACGGTCTTGGACGATATTATACTTTGGCCACAATGTAGTCGGTAATACAACATCAACATAACGATTATAGTCTATCGAGATTCCGGCGAGCCCATCAACTTCGCAATAGGATTGGATCTTTTGTTTAAGGTAATCTTTCACTTCTGGCACGACAGGTGATAGGAATTTGTAATACCCAACATATGCTGTGGTATCAGCCAAACTTTTTCCATTTCTATTGACACTAAACCAGTCTGGGTGTTCCCTGAGAACTTTATCCCGATCATGTTCCAGGTTCATGGTCCACAACCAAGCAATTACCTGTATGCCATATTTTTTTGCTATAGGAATCGCAACACGATATTCATCAGGACTTGCCGCATTTAACATAACCCCATCTATACCCAAATAATTCATCTCACGGCAGATGGAGTCAAAATTTGTAGCCGGATTATAGTCAAGCCATGTCCAGAACATGGCCGGTTTCTCTCGTTTCGCAGCTTTGGAAACGGGGATGTAAAATCCATAGATAATTAGTACTAGGCAGAGACAGCATTTTCTGATTAATTGTTCTTTCATACGATTGATTGGTTCTAAAATTTATCTATAATGTATCCTACAGGATGTAACAGTTTATGAAGATCTTAAAGGTTATAATAACTGCAGTTTAGCGTTAGCGTTCATTTTACATCCAGCCGTGAAAATACATAAAAACAAGGAATTTACTCAACTTCATGTGTATTTGGTTAATATTTTCCTTGAGTTATAAATTTTATAAAAAAAATTAAAACCATTCATCTGTCTATATGTTAGTAGGGAAAGAATAAATGATAACATTATTGACATTGAAAAGCGCGCTAGGCTACTAGCGGATAGATAATAATTTTAGATATGAGGAAACTTTACGTTCTAATTTCTGTTTTATACATATTGCTATGCCCAACTGTCAAGGGGCAGGAGCCTGGTCCAGTTGAGTCAGTTAAAAGAGATTCGGTACAGCAGACCAAAGGAGATGTAACCTACCCTAAATTACAGATAAAAGGACTTTTTCAAGCAAGGTACCTCATCAGTACAACGAAAGACGTGGATGTCAACGGGCTCCATCACAGTGATGGCTAAGGAACAGACAATAACTTTATGGTGAAGTATATGCGGGTGCAGATGCGTGCGCAGATCAGCAAACGGACCGAAGTGGCTGTGCTTGCCAACCTGGCTGATTTTAAAAGTGACCCAAAAACAAAGGTGCTTGAGAATGCTTATTTAAAATATACTTTTAGCCCTAAATTAGCCATTACAGTTGGTCAGTTCCGACCTTGGTTTGGCATTGAGGAAACCTACCCAATAGATATTATTAAATCGTTGGACTGGTCAAATCAATACCTTGAATTTGGTAAGTTGGGCTGGGCGAGTTTCCAGATAGGAATGGCTGCAACGGGGGAAGTTAATTTAGGAGATATGCCATTCAGTTATTCCTTTTCGGTGGTTAATGGAAATGGTAAAAACCAAGTCGTGGATAATGACAACGGAAAACAATATTCAACGCGCTTAGTATTTGGGCTTTCAAAGAAATATGGAGTCAATCTAGGATTAAATGGTGGGATAGGTGAGGTCGTGAAAAAGCAAGTACATGCACTGGGCGTAGACTTAAGTGGAAACATAGACTTTGGAAAACGTTGGAACCTGGATATGCAGCTGGAAGCAAAACAGGCCATAAATCATAACTTGTACTATGCATTGGATGAGAGTGCGCGGACATCAAAACTAAGTGATTACCTCATTCGGGGCATCTATTTCCTTCCAAATTTGAGGTATGAAGTTAATTATTACAACCTCAGTGCATTTGAGCTTTCTTGTCGTTACGAGTATATCGATCCAAATTATAAGTTAAATGCAAATGCAAGGCAAACTTTTACGCCTATGTTTGGTCTGGAGTTTTTAAAGAATTATGGTGCCCGTATACAGCTCGGTCTTCAGCTCGACCGTTATAAGAAACAAACTCAGAATACCAATGAATACAATAAAAATTTATTTATCGTTCAAGTACAAAGTAGATTTTAATCTTTTAAACGCCATTTATTATGAAAGAAATTAGCATCAAAAATGTTGCCATCACCTTTATTATTGCGCTCATTTTGTGGTTTATTCCTGTACCTCAGGGTGTCAGTCCCGAAGCGTGGCATTTGTTTGCCATATTTGCCGCTACCATTCTCGGTATCATTCTTAAGGCTGCACCAATGGGAACCATGTGTATGATGGCGATCGCGTTCACCGCACTGACACAGGTTCTCGCTCCGGGAGATGCCGGTAAATCGATTACCAAAGCACTAACTGGTTTTGGAGACAAAGTTATCTGGCTGATTGGAATCTCCTTTTTCATTGCAAGAGGTTTTATCAAAACAGGCTTAGGTAATCGCATCGCATTTCTTTTTATACGTGTATTTGGAAAAAGTTCATTAGGGCTAGCGTATGGCTTAGGCTTAGCGGATGTATGTTTAGCACCTGCAATTCCCAGTAATACCGCCAGAGGCGGTGGTATTATTTATCCGATTATGAAGTCAATGGCCATCAGTTTTGATTCTGTTCCCGACAGGCCTGAGACACATCGAAAATTGGGTTCCTATCTGACATTGAATAGCTACTACATGAATTTGATTGCATCCTCCATGTTTTTAACTGGAACAGCGAGTAACCCAATGTGTCAAAAGTTTGCCGCCAATCTTGGAATTGATATTACTTGGATGTCTTGGGCAGTGGCTGGTTTTATTCCGGGGATTGTTGCGTTTTTTGTTGTTCCACTGGTATTATACAAACTTTATCCACCTGAGCTAAAGAAGACAGGGGATGCACCGAAAATGGCCGCAGAAAAATTAAAGGAGATGGGACCAATATCCAGAAATGAATGGTTGATGTTATTGGCCTTTTTTATTCTTTTGGCACTTTGGATTTTTGGGGGTACATTGTCTATTGATGCGACTACGACTGCATTTATTGGGCTTACCTTGCTCTTGCTCACTTCGGTGTTGACATGGGAAGATGTAAAAGCTGAGAAGGGCGCCTGGGATACAATTGTTTGGTTTGCCGTTTTGGTGATGATGGCCAGTTCACTGAATGAACTCGGATTTATAGGCTGGTTCAGTGATTTGATCAAGGTACAGATTGGAGGGCTGAGCTGGCAAATTGCTTTCCCGGTAATTATTTTGGTGTACTTCTTTAGCCATTACATCTTTGCGAGTGCTACAGCCCACGTTGCTGCAATGTATGCAGCATTATTGGGCGTTGGGGTATCATTAGGTATTCCGCCCATGTTATTGGCCATGATGCTTGGGTTCCTCGGGTCCATATACGGCGTATTAACACATTACGGTCATGGGCCGGCACCGGTATTTTTTGGTAGCGGTTATGTTGATCTCAAGTCCTGGTGGTTGCGTGGTTTAGAAATCGGGATCGTCCTACTTATTATCTATATGGGTGTAGGCGGATTATGGATGAAAGTCATTGGTTATTATTAAAGAAAAAAGCTTATGCTATCGACCTTATCAAAGAAGATGCTCATGTGTTTAACAGGGTTATTTCTCGCTTTCTTTTTGCTTATCCATTTTCTGGGAAACTTACAGTTATTTTTACCTGAGGAGCAGGCACATTCGCAATTTAATGCTTATTCCCATTTCTTATCAGGAAATATCCTGATTAAAATAGTCTCTTATGTACTTTATCTGAGCATTATACTGCACGCCATAGATGGCTTAGTTATCACGATAAAGAATAAGAAAGCAGGCGGGGACTATCAATCGGATCATCGTGGACGCGCAAGTAAGTGGTATTCGCGAAATATGGGAATTTTGGGTACGCTTATCCTGATTTTTTTAGTGATCCATTTACAGAACTTCTGGTATGTCTATAAGTTTGGCGCACCGCCGCTAGATGTCAAAGGAAACAAGGACCTCTATGTATTGGTTATTGCCGTATTCCGACAGTGGTGGTATGTGTTAATCTATGTTTTGTCAATGCTGGCTTTATGTTATCATCTTATCCACGGCATTCATAGTGCAGTACGGACACTTGGACTGTACCATCCAAAATTTGTACGTTGGTTTAAGGTAATTGGTATTACTTATTCGGTTATTATCAGCATTGGTTTTGCATTGATGCCAATTTATATATTTTTTACTGTTAACTAAAGGCGAAGACATGATTTTAAACGCAAAAATACCAGCAGGACCTTTGGAGCAAAAATGGGAACGTTATAAAAAAACGGCCAAGCTTGTGAACCCAGCCAATCGGAAAAAATTGGATATCATTGTTGTCGGAACGGGGCTAGCGGGAAGTTCAATCGCGGCATCGCTTGGCGAAATGGGTTATCAGGTAAAATCGTTCTGCTTTCAGGACAGTCCCCGAAGAGCCCATTCTGTGGCAGCCCAAGGAGGAGTCAATGCAGCAAAAAATTACAAGAATGATGGTGATAGTGTATATCGCATGTTTGTGGATACCTTAAAGGGTGGGGATTTTCGTGCTCGCGAAGCTAATGTTTATCGGATGGCTGAATGCTCCTTGAATCTCATAGATCAAGCAGTCGCGCAGGGTGTTCCTTTTGGACGTGAATATGGAGGATATCTAAACAACCGCTCATTTGGAGGGGTTCAAGTGAGTCGGACATTCTACGCTAGGGGCCAGACAGGACAGCAACTGCTATTGGGAGCCTATCAAGCATTAATGCGTCAGGTTGGCAAAAAGACTGTTCAGTTGTTTTCCCGTCATGAAATGCTGGATGTTGTTGTCATTGATGGAAAAGCGCGCGGTATTATTGTTCGGAATTTAGACACCGGAGTAATCGAACGACATGCTGCCCATGCGGTTATACTCGCTACAGGTGGATATGGTAAAATCTATTATTTATCTACACTGGCGATGGGCTGTAATGGATCTGCGATTTGGAGAGCACATAAAAAAGGAGCATTGATGGCATCTCCGAGCTGGATCCAGGTTCACCCAACATCACTGCCGCAATCGGGCGATTATCAATCCAAGCTGACTTTGATGTCAGAATCTTTGCGTAACGATGGACGCATTTGGGTTCCGTTAAAACAAGAGGAACAAAGAGCGCCCAATGATATTCCTGAAGAAGATCGGGATTACTATTTGGAACGGCGATATCCAGCATTTGGCAATCTTGCTCCGCGAGATATATCATCAAGGGCGGCCAAGGAACGGATTGATGCCGGGTTTGGTATAGGCCCCTTAAAAAATGCGGTTTACCTTGACTTTGCTAAAGCAATCAAGGAGCAAGGAAAGCAAAAGATTGAGGAGAAATACGGTAATCTCTTCGATATGTATCATAAGATTACGGGCTATGATGCATATTCCGAACCGATGATGATTTCGCCTTCGGCCCATTTTTCAATGGGAGGGCTTTGGGTAGATTATGAACTAATGACAACTTTGCCGGGTCTCTTTGCGCTTGGTGAAGCTAATTTTGCCGACCATGGTGCGAATCGCTTAGGGGCAAATTCGCTACTTCAGGCTTCGGTGGATGGCTATTTTATAGCGCCTTATACCATTGCCAATTATTTATCGAATGAAATTCACACTGGAAAAATTTCTACGGATCACCCAGAATTTGAAAAGGCAGAATCAGCAGTTAGAAAACAGATTGACGAATTATTGCAAATCAAGGGCAAAAAGACCGTTGATCATTTTCACAAAACATTAGGCAAGTTGCTTTATGATTATTGCGGTCTAGCAAGGAATGAACAAGGGCTTAACTATGCCATAAGCGAAATCAGAAAACTTAAACAGGAATTTTATAATAATGTGATGGTTAGCGGGCAACCAAATTCATTAAATACGGAATTGGAGAAAGCTGGACGTGTTGCAGATTATTTTGAAATAGGTGAATTGATGTGCTATGACGCATTGACGCGTAAAGAATCCTGTGGCGCCCATTTTAGAGAGGAATACCAAACAGCAGACGGAGAAGCCTTGAGAAATGATGCTGAATTTCAATTTATTTCTGCCTGGGCATGGAAAGAAAATGGGGAGCAACCAGAATTAATCAAAGAACAATTGACTTTTGAAGAAATACAACCTACAGTAAGAAGCTACAAATAAAATGAATAATTATGGATCTACATCTTAAAATTTGGAGACAAAAAGATAATCAATCAACAGGAAAACTAGTCGCCTATGATCTGCAAGGGCTTAACCCGCACATGTCTTTTCTTGAAATGTTAGATACCTTGAATGAAAAGCTTATTGTCAATGGGGAAGAACCTGTCGAGTTTGATCATGATTGTAGGGAAGGGATTTGCGGCCAATGTGGTGTAATGATTAATGGTATAGCACATGGCCCGCTGAAACATACGACAACCTGTCAATTGCACCTGCGTTCCTTCAGCGATAATGATACTATAGTGATTGAACCCTTTCGTTCATCCGCATTTCCAGTGAAAAAAGATCTTAAAGTAGATCGGGCTGCTTTTGACCGAATCATCTCTTTGGGAGGTTTCGTATCTATCAATACTGGTCAGGCGCCCGACGCGTCTGCTATTCCTATTTCGCATGAGCTAGCTGAGGAAGCCTTTGATTCTGCTGCATGTATTGGTTGTGGTGCGTGTGTTGCAACGTGCAAAAATGGGAGCGCAGCGTTATTTACTTCGGCCAAAATTACGCATATGGCTCTGTTACCACAGGGAAAGGAAGAAAGAAACCAACGTGTACTCAACATGGTCAAGCAAATGGATATCGAATCTTTTGGGCATTGTTCCAATACAGAAGCCTGCGAGGTTGAATGTCCACAAGGAATATCTGTGCTTAACATTGCTCGGATGAATTTTGAATATAATCGTGCTTTGATCTTTAAAAAGAAATAAGGTATTACTTTTTTTAAATTTTCGAATCATTATCTATGTGATGGTAGCGTTATTAACTCCGCTTGACATCTAACTCGTCATATATGTAGCTGATTATCCCGGAAAATAGGGATTTATGAAAAATTATACTTTTAGCGTTGGTTTTTATAGTATTTTTGAATGTTAAAAAATCGCTTAAGTTATTAGGATAGATATGAAGTGTAGAAGGTTGTTGATTGCATTGTTCACGGGTTGTGTGATCTTAAGTTGCATGTCATGTAAAGATTTCTCAAATAAGGTATTGGGTAGTGATAAAGAAGGCATCAGGGATACATTAAATGAAAAGTTGATTCAAAAGCAAAATGTCCCTGTTCTTTTAAATAAATGGGATTCTCTTCAAAGAAATCAAATTCATTTTACAATTGATAGCTTACACCCTATCCCTGTCAAGCAACAAAAACGTAACCTAAAGGATTCTTTGCGAAGAGCTTTTGATACACATCCCAAGCATATCTATCTGACATTTGATGATGGGCCTTTGATTGGAAGTGCCGCAATTGATTCCTTGGCAAGAGAGAAAAATATAAAAGTTAGTGTGTTTTTAATTGGTAAACATGCCAATATGAGTAAAGGTAGAAAGCGGGATCTTCAAAAATATGAAAATAATCCCTTGATTGCCTGTTATAACCACAGCTATACCCATGCCAATAATCAGTATTCGCGATTCTATAATAATGCCGAAAAGGCTTTTGCTGATTTTGAGAAAAATGAAAAGGATCTTAATCTTAAGCATAAAATAGTTAGGCTTCCGGGAAGAAATATCTGGATGTATGATGATATTCGGAAAATAGATTTGAAAAATGGTTCTACTACAGCTGATATGCTTCATAAAAATGGTTACCGTATTTATGGTTGGGATGTAGAATGGCGTTTGAACAGTGTTACGGGCAATCCTATGCAAAGTCAGGCTGCGACATTATCCCATATTCATAACTTTATGAACAACAAAAGTTCGATGGTGCCCAATAATGTGGTATTTTTAATGCATGATGATATGTTCCAGACAAAAAAGGGACAACAAGAGTTATCTACATTGATAGATGCACTAAAAAGAGATGGGTATCAATTTGAATTTATGCAAGATTATCCCATTAAATATTAATAAAAAATGGGGGCTGTACCCAAATAGCAGCAGTCTACCATTTTTTTAAAATATTCCGAATTCTTCCGGATAGACTACTGTTCCTTGCAGACCAGCTAATGCTTTTTCGCGGAGTTCAATCAACATACAGTTTTCATCTGGGACGTCAAATGGCATGCTAATACCATATTCAGCCATTGTAACATAGCCAAACCTTGGATAGTAACTGGCATGGCCCAATAAAATTATTGATCCAAAGTCAAGTTGCGCAGCAATTTTATGCGCTTCCTCAATTAATCTACCTCCAACTCCCTTTCCTTGAAACTCAGGTAATACAGCTATTGGTGCCAAAGCAAGTGAAGGATAGTCCTCTTTTTTTTCTTCATTGTGAATTTTGATTTTTGTAAGTAAAATGTAGCCAATTGGCTTATTGTTAACTTCTGCTATTAAGGAAAGCTCAGGAATAAATTCGGGTGACTGACGTAATTTTTCAACAAGAAATTGTTCTTGATGATTACTGTGTTCCTCATATTTAAATGCTTGCTCAATCAGGTCAAAAACTGCCTGATAATCATCTACGCTTTCCTGTCTGATGTAAATATTCATTATATGTTTTTTTTTGACACTATATTTTATATTNNTCGCTATTAAAATTAAGAAATAAAGCTGTTTGTTACAAAAGTGCATGTACCCATATAATTATATACCATTGGAATTAATATGTACGATCTAATCTTTCTAAAATATAACAGTTGTATCTTAAGGAAAGGATGTATGTATTAAAACGATATTTTATTAAGATCTTAAAATGTGACTATTTACAATATGTATTAGATTAATGTGAATACAGTAATGTAGCGTGTATGTATGCAAAATAGTGATACTGATTGTTTTTTTAGTTGTAACTTTCTTGTAATAAATGCTTTATGTATATATGTGTAAATAGTGTGAAAATAACACTTGCATTATTTGTTTATTTTTGTAATTTCATATAATCAAAAATTCAATTATAAACCGCCTTTGATAAGATCCTAAACCTAGTATCTTGCAGAAGCAAATAATAACTAATAAACATACAATTTAAACCATTAAACAGTTTTTATGATTAATTGCCATTATTTCTCAAATCAATGGAAGAGAGCATTTTGGACTGGATCGCTGTGCTCTTTGGTAGCACTGAGTCCTCAGTCTGTAGATGCCGCGACCTTCGCGAATTACGGAAATCTCTTTCAACAAGAATTAAGTGTTACTGGTGTCGTACGAGATGAGGCGGGAATGCCGATTTCGGGCGTTACTGTATCGATCAATGGGACTAATTTAGTCACCAAAACAGACAATGAAGGCCGTTACAAATTGGATAAGGTTCCTGCTAACGGGACAGTCAATTTTAGGATGGTCGGTAAACAGACGGTGGATGAAGCAGTCAAAGGGCGAAAAGCTATAGATGTGACGATCTTAAACTCTCAATCCAGTCTTGACGAAGTCGTTGTGGTAGGTTACGGGAAACAGCGGAAAGAAACCGTAACGGGTGCGGTGGCTACAGTTAAAGGAAGTGATCTTGCGCAGTCCCCAGCATTGAATGTCTCCAATGCGATGACTGGAAGAATCCCCGGTGTAATCGCTACCAATGGTAGTGCGGAGCCTGGATATGACGGATCGACAATCAAGATCCGGGGTACAAATACGTTGGGAAATAGCAGCCCACTCGTCGTTATTGATGGTGTTCCAGCTCGTGAAGGCGGAATTGAGCGACTTAATCCTCGGGATATTGAGAACATCTCTGTCTTAAAAGATGCTTCGGCCGCAATCTACGGAGCAAGAGCTGCAAATGGCGTTATTCTTGTAACAACACGCCGTGGAAAGACAGGCAAGCCACAGTTTTCTTATACCTTTAATCAAGGATATTCCCAACCGACAGTAATTCCCAAATTGACCGATGCGACAAAGTTTGCTGAAATTCGCAACGAACTTGAAATTTACAATCTTCCGGTGGATGAATGGTCAGCAGCATTGACAGACCTAAACGGGAAGGGATCTTATACCAAGAAGGATGGTACTGTCTTAGGAGCACCTTTTAAACCTGAGGATATCCAAAAGTTTAAAGATGGTTCTGATCCTTGGGGGCACCCCAATACTGACTGGTACAAGTCCACATTGAAAGATTGGTCACCTCAACAACGTCATAATCTTCAAATTAATGGGGGTACTGAAGACGTAAAATACCTTTTGTCATTAGGGTACCAAAATCAAGATGCTTATTACAAAAATTCTGCAACCGGTTACAAGCAGTATGATCTAAGAATTAATCTGGATGCGAATATAAGTCAGTATATTAAAACACAATTTGGTGTATTGGGAAGGCAGGAAAACCGCAATTTCCCAACCAAAAGTGCAGGTACGATCTTTCGGATGCTGATGCGTGGAAATCCGACGCAGCCCGCCATTTGGCCTAATGGAAAACCAGGACCAGATATTGAGAATGGCGAAAATCCAGTGGTTATTACGACAAATTCTACTGGATATGACCGGGATAAACGTTATTATTTCCAAACAAATGGACAAGTAGATATTACGAATCCATGGATTGAAGGCCTGAAATTAACATTAAATGCTTCTGTAGACAAATATGTGAAAAACCAAAAAACTTGGGTGACACCTTGGACGTTGTATTCTTGGCCGGGAGGTTATGAAGCTGATGGCAAAACACCCCTGTTGCAAGCTGGTCGGCGTGGTCCAGCAGACCCAAATCTCAATCAAAGCAACGAAGATCAACTCAACATTTTGTTAGGAGGTATTTTAAGTTTTGACCGAAAATTTGGAGATCATCAAGTGAATGCCATCGCTGGTGTAAACCGAGAAACCATTGACAACGACAAGTTTAGTGCCTATCGACGTTATTTTCTGTCAAACAGTATCGATTACCTGTTCGCGGGGGGAGAACAAGAAAAAAATAATGATGGAGCAGCCTGGAAGCGGGCAAGGTTGAATTATTTTGGTCGTTTTGGCTATAATTACAAAAGTAAATATATTGCAGAGTTTCTTTGGCGTTATGACGGCTCTTATATGTTCCCAGAGAGTGAACGTTTTGGCTTTTTCCCGGGAGCAATGGCCGGTTGGGTTGTATCTGAAGAGAACTTCTGGAAAGAAAATATTCCCGTAATCAACTACTTCAAAATCCGTGCATCCTATGGTCAAATGGGTAACGATAATATTTATTGGGAAGATAAATTACAAGAATACCAATACTTTTCAACCTATTCATTTGGAACCTATATTGTGGACGACAAGTTGGCCAAAACACTGTTTGAAAGTAGGGTGCCAAACGAAATGGTCACCTGGGAGGTCGCCAATAACTATAACTTAGGTTTCGACTTCCAATTTCTACAGGGTAAGTTGAATTTTGAGTTTGATATCTTCAAAAATCGTAGAAACTCTATTCTATGGCGGAAAAATGCTTCTGTTCCACAAAGTACTGGTATGACACTACCAGCTGAGAACATCGGTAAAGTAGATAATAAAGGTTGGGAATTTAATCTGGGGTATAAAGGCAAGGCGGGCGAGCTTGGATACAACGTAAGCGTTAATGGTGGCTATGCGAAGAATAAAATTATTTTCTGGGATGAGGCACCTGGTGCTCCAGCATGGCAACAAAGCACTGGCAAACCAATCAAAACAGATATCTACTACATCTATGATGGTGTATTTCGAGATATGGAGGATATCGCCGCCAATAAACTTGATTACAGTGCTATCACAAAGACGTTACGTCCAGGTGATATGAAATACCAAGACTATGATGGTGATGGAAAAATTACGCCAGATGATAAAGTAAGAAGAGATAAAAATAGTGATCCAACATTTCAGGGTGGATTCAATTTTAGTTTGAACTATAAGGATTTTGATTTGTCCGTTTTATTCCAAGGCGCCACAGGTGGAGAGATTCGTGTTGGTACCGACGAATCGGGTTCTATCGGTAATTTTTTGGAAGAATTCTACGATAAACGATGGAGTATAACCAATCCAAGCAGTGAATACCCCCGACTAACGGATCGCAGTAACCAATATTACTCGTACAATAATACCTATTGGATGCGAAGCACCGATTATCTACGGCTAAAAAATGTGGAATTAGGTTACAATCTTCCGTCGACAATCTGCGATAAAATTGGCATCGGCTCGTTGCGGGTGTATGCAAATGGCATGAATTTAATCACTTGGAGCAAGATCAAGATGTATGACCCAGAAGCAGTAAATGCATTAGGACAATATTATCCGCAGGCGAGATTAATTAATGCGGGTGTATTGTTATCCTTTTAATTGCTAAAGAATTATGAAAATAAACAAAGGGCTACAAGGGAGTACCGGTGAGTATACAGGTTCTCAAAATAATGAAAAGCCTATGAAAACTTATTCTCAGAAATATAAATCAGATAAGAAAATGAAAAAAATTGCAAATATATCCCTGCTCTTGCTTGTATTATCGGCTGGTTTCCAGTCCTGTAATGATGATTTTGTTAATACAAAACCACTCAGTGAGGTTCCCAATGAATTGGTATGGTCCGACGCAGGACTGTCTGAAGCTTTCGTAGTCGAAATATACAATGGCTTTGGCGTTGGTGGTTTCTATGAAGAAGAAATGGCATCCATGACAGATGAGGCATTGTTCACGCATCCCAATCGTGGTATTAATACCGTAACTGAGTCGCGATCCAATCCAGCAGACCAGGGGCGTATCATGGATACCTACGAATATGGGCGTATGTATGTGCGTATTCGAGCAACCAATATTGCGATCGCTAATTTGAAGGAGGCCAAGTTTGATCAGGCAAAAGCGAATAAATTATTAGGTGAGGCTTATTTTTTGCGTGGATATTATTATCAACAGCTTTTGCGTTTTTATGGTGCTGTACCGATAGATAATAAGATCTATACCTTGAATGATAAAGATTATATGGTGCCGAGAAATAGCTATGCTGATTGTGTCAATGCAATCGTCAATGATCTTGACAGCGCAAGCCTGCTTTTAAAAGATTCAAAGGCTGCTAAAGGACGCGCGAGTGAAACAGCTGCATTGGCATTAAAATCGCGCGTGCTATTATATGCCGCGAGTGATCTCCACGACGCCAATAAGGCAGGTGCCAAATCTCCGCTCCTGAAAGCTTACGCAAAACCAGAATACATAATGTATACCAGTGGTAGTCAAACTGAGCGATGGACTAAGGCAAAGGAAGCAGCAAAAGCTGTATTGAACCGCGCTGAATTTGCCTATAAACTTGATTTGACAGCTGCGGTGCCTGCAGAAGAAGGAACCGCAAATTATATGGCTTTGTCCCTAGGTGGTGGAAGTAAAATGGCAGATGCAGGAGCAGCGAAGGATATGATCTTAGGTCGTTATTTTGTTGACGAAAAAGACGAACGCGGTGGCTGGGTAGGACGTGACAACGGACCCAACGGATATCATAACTGGGCGGGTAATACCCCAATACAATTGCTAGTAGATGATTATGAGACGAATGACGGGCAAAAGTTTGACTGGTCAAACGCTGCCATGGCTTCGGCTCCCTATCAAAATCGTGACCCGAGACTGAAAGCCACAATTTTATATGATGGTGCAGACTGGAAGCCTAGGGCAGCAGATGTGACCAAAAGAGATCCTAGCAATCAGATCCAGACTGGTCAATATGAAATTATCAATGCTGGAGGCCAAAAGACCACACATTTCGGATTGGATACCAGAAAAAGTGCTGTTGAAGATTGGAATGGTTCAAGGACGGGGTATTATATGCGTAAATTTGTAGATCCTGATCCTGCACAAGAAGATCAAAATACGAGACAGCGTGTTCCTTGGCCCATGTTACGCTATACCGAAGCGGTATTAAACTATGTGGAAGCCTGTATTGAACTGGGTGAGGAAGCAGAAGCAAAAACTTGGTTAAATAAAATTCGGTTTCGAGTTGGAATGCCAGCAATCACCGAGACGGGTATGGCACTCAAAAACCGCTATAGAAATGAACGTAGAATAGAATTGGCTTATGAAGAACATCGTTTTTTTGATGCAAGACGTTGGATGATCGCCGCCGAAACGATAGGACGGAAAGCAAATATAATTAATATCACAGGGACATTGAAAGATGGCAAAAAAGTAACCATATATAAATACGATCCTAGTAACTACAGCTACAAATACGTTGTAAGTAACATTGATCCCGGAGTCGAGAATAGAAATTGGGATGACAAGATGTATTTTACGTCCATACATCGTGACGAGATGAATCGGAATACCAAACTCATCCAGAATCCTGGATACTAAAACGCTAAACAAACATCTCTCCGAAAATTTTCGGAGAGATATTTTTATTATACCTTTTTATGACGTTCAATGTTGGGTAATAACCCGGTCACAATACCGATTAAGGGTAGATAAGCACAGATGTTGAACACATGTTCAATGGAGGTCTTATCGGCCAGCCATCCCAAAATCGCAGAACCGATCCCGCCCATTCCAAAGGCAAGACCAAAAAATAAACCTGCAATTAAACCTACTTTTCCTGGAATCAATTCCGTGGCGTAAACCAATATTGCTGAGAAAGCAGAGGATATAATCAATCCGATCAGAATGGACAATACCACAGTCAACATTAAGCCCGCATGTGGCAAAAGCAATGTAAAAGGCGCTGCGCCAAGTATGGAAATCCAAATAATAAGCTTGCGTCCGTAGCGATCACCCAATGGGCCACCAAGTATTGTTCCTACCGCTACTGATGCAAGGAAAACAAAGAGATAAATTTGTGATTCTTGTACGCTAATGCCAAACTTATCGATTAGGTAAAACGTAAAGTAGCTGGTCATGGATGCCATATAGAAATATTTTGAAAATATGAGAATCAACAAAATAACTAAGGCAAAGATAATTTTAGATTTTGAAAAGTTTGATTTTGCTTGTGTGGTGCTAAGTGTTGCGACGGTGGATTTTGGCTTAAGGTGCAATTGATACCAATTTCCAACATAGGTAAGGATTAAGATAGCTAAAATCGCCAATACACCAAAAACACCGATATATTGTTGACCAAATGGGATAACGATCAGCGCGGCAAGGAGTGGGCCTATCGCGCCACCTGCATTTCCACCTACCTGAAAAATTGATTGCGCCAATCCTTTTTTGCCGCCAGAGGCCAAATGGGCAACACGGGAAGCCTCGGGGTGAAAAATTGAGGAGCCCATCCCGATCAGGCTCACTGAAAGTAGGATATAAATAAAACTAGAGGCGAAGGCAATACAAAGTAAACCGGCGAGCGAAAACAACATGCCAATTGCCAAAGACCTCGGCGTGGGATTCTTGTCGGTATAAAGTCCAACAAAAGGTTGCAGGATAGAGGCTGTCAGCTGAAATACTAAGGTAATAATACCGATTTGAGTAAAACTAAGGGCATAATTAGATTTTAATAAGGGATAAACAGCTGGAATAACCGACTGAATGAGATCATTCAACAAATGAGAAATGCTAATTGCAAATAAGATAGGGTAGACTGTCTGGGAACTGTTCCAAGAACCATCAGCTTTTAAAGATTCTGTTTTCATAAATTAATACATCAGGTCATCTGATGTTTTTGATGTGATTTATATGTTTGATTGTCTGGATTGTACACTACAAGACGTTAGAAAATTATTTATGTTGGATAATTTGATTTGCTAGTGCAACAGCCTGTTGGATATTTTTATTTTTAATTGCTTCCATCAGATCCTCATGTCGTTTTTGTGAGATCAGAAAAGGACTGGTGTCCTTATAAATTTCCGTGAAAAATTTATTAACGTGAACCGATAAGGTATTGTATAATGCTTTTAAGATACTATTTCCACAAGATTCAGCAATAGCGCTATGAAAAGCGATGTCTGCTTCTACACAAAGGGTAAAATTCCCACTGTTGGCATATTTGGCTCTATTTTTAAGGGCAATAGCCATATCTCTCAGACCTTTTGTCGTTCGATTCACTGCAGCCTTTTCAATAATTTTCAGTTCCAAAACCTGTCTGACCTCAAAAATATCGTTGAAATTACCCTTTTCAATTTCCGCGTCAAGCGCATGATGTCCAGTCACTCTTTTGACAAATGTTCCCAAACCCTGTTGAACATGCAGATAACCAGACTGACTTAAATACTTAATGGCCTCGCGAATTGTTGATCTTCCTACAGCAAACTGCTTCATGAGTTCCGGCTCAGCAGGGAGTTTGGAATCTATAGGGAAATTACCCAATTTGATTTTTTCTTCAATTGCAGAAGCAACCTCCTCAGCTAAAGATCTTCGTACGATGTGTTCAGTTTTCATATAGTCATATCATCTGATGATTGCAAAGATATAATAATTTTAAGCTGGAACGCAAATAAATTTTTAAATTAATATCCAGTGCATGATGAAAGTTCGTTTGACTTAATTATTGCCGAGGAGCGTTGGTAGTGAAGTGTTTGATGAATCTATAAGATGTATCCAAAATAAAACAAAATGCCAGAAATTTTCTTTTAGTAGATAACTAAACTAAAAAAAAATGAGTAATTCACGTAGAGATTTTATAAAAAAAGCAGGGCTGCTTGGGGCTAGTATGTATACAGGAACACACGCATTTAGTGTTTCAAGTTATCGACGGATTATGGGAGCTAATGATCGAATCAATATCGGGGTGGTTGGATTTTCAGATCGGCATAAAGGGGCACATGCGCCCTCATTTCTTGCGGCTTATAAAGATTTGAATTTCGATATTATCGCTGTAAGCGATATTTGGAAGTTGCGTCGCGAGGAAGGTGTGGAATTCTGGAAACAAAAATTAGGACATTCAATTAAGCCATGCTTGAATAATGAGTCCCTGTACGATATCAAAGATATCGATGCAGTCTTTGTTTCAACATCAGATTTTCAGCATGCACTACACGCGATAGAGGCTGTAAATGCAGGTAAGGATGCCTATGTGGAGAAACCACTCGCCGAGACAATGGAAGACGCGCGTGCGGTATTAAAAGCAGTTAAAGATAGCAAAAAGATTGTGCAGATTGGTTCGCAGCGTCGGAGTGGCGTGAATTACTTTGCCGCAAATGATTTTATCAAAAGTGGGAAATTCGGAGATATCGTCATGGTGGAACTTACGTGGAACGTAAACCAGCCAGGGCGATGGCGTAGACCTGATCTAGTTGCCAAACTAAAAGAAGAAGACACCGACTGGAAACGCTTTTTGCTCAATCGACCCGATGTACCTTTCAATGCCAGACATTATCTTGAGTACCGATTATTCTGGCCCTATTCATCTGGTATTCCTGGACAATGGTTATGCCACCAGATTGATACAGTGCATTGGTTTACAGGTCTTCCGCACCCACGGAGTGTTGCCGTGAATGGAGGGAACTATCTTTGGAAAGATGGTAGGGAAAATGCGGATACGTTTACTGCCGTATTTGACTACGGTCCGTTAGAAGATTTGACTCAAGGATTTCAGGTATTGTTTAAATCCAGGCAGACAAATTCTGGCGTATTGAAAGGGGAGGAGGTAAAGGAAATTTATTATAGCAATGGTGGAACACTCAACTTAGATAGCAATAAAATATCGGCCACAGGTGGCCTGACCGAAGAGTATGCCAGTGCAATGGGTATGAAAGCGAATTTATTGCCAGATATTAGTTTGAATAATATTCGGGTGAGTACAGCCGCTAATACTGGTGGGGATGTTGTCACCTTGGCGCATATACGTAATTGGATGGAATGCGTGCGCAGTCGTAAAGAACCCAATGCGCCAATTGAAGTCGGTTACAACCATTCGATTGCAGTTATTATGGCAAATGCAGCCTATAGGACAGGAGAAAAAGTCACTTTCGACAATAAACAACAAGAAGTGATAGCAGGCGGTAAGGCATTCAAATATTAGTCAAGTTAAATTTAGATCAATCCAACAAATGAAAAAAATATTCCTATTTTCACTTCTTCTGATTGTCATGATGCCAATGGTATCCGCTCAGGAAAAACAATTTATAGCCGTTCGAGAAGATAAAGCACGTAAAGAAGTTATTATCACGGCGAATGATCGACCTTTTACAGCTTTTATCTACCCAGATAATTTGGAAAAACCTACATTGTACCCAATTTTTTCGGCGAAGGGAGATATCATTACCAGAGGCTTCCCGTTAGACCCACGACCGAATGAACCAACAGATCATCCACATCATATTGGCTTGTGGATGAACTATGAAAGTGTGAATGGTCTTGATTTTTGGAACAATTCGTCTGCTATACCTGAAGCCAAGAAACCGAACTATGGATGGATCAAAACGACATCCATCTCCGAAACCCAAAGTGGTGCGGCGGGTATACTAAAATACACGGCAGACTGGCGCGACATGAAAAGACACGTCTTATTGAAAGAACATACGGCTTTCACTTTTACGGCAACTACGAACCTTCGAATTATCGACCGGACGACAACGCTTACTGCTATGGACTCTGTTTCTTTTGTCGATGTTAAAGATGGCTTACTTGGTCTTCGTGTGGCGCACGAGCTGGAATTACCGTCCAAGGAAGAACGGAAGTTTACTGATATACACGGTTCCGTAACTAAAGTAAAAAGTAATCTTGCAAGCAATGTTACAGGTCATTATCTGACGAGTGAAAATAAGACGGATGATGATGCTTGGGGTACCCGTGGAAAATGGTGTATGCTTTATGGGCAAAAAGGAAATGATACCATTAGCGTTGTCATTATGGACAATCCAGATAATGTCGGCTATCCAACCTATTGGCACGCGCGGGGATACGGTTTATTTGCTGCAAATCCGCTTGGGCAAAAAGTTTTTAGCAAGGGAAATGAAGTATTGAATTTAAGACTTGAAAAAGGCAATTCAGTTACATTTCGCTATCGTATCGTCATCGCATCAGGCAAGGAAAGGTTGTCAACTATTGCAATAGAAAAGTTATGGCAAGAATTTGCTTTTGCCGATAAGAAGGTCAAAAAGTAGTCGCGATTTTTCCTTAACCAATGCAGTATATGCTGCTTGGCAACTATGGGTTGATAATTGCAACTATAAGTAGTGTAATAACAACTAGAAGTAGTCGTTATTTTATCTATTCGACCATGGCTCCGCGTATCTTTGCAGAGTCAAACATAAACTTAATTACAATTATGGACGTAAAGATATTGGGTAGTAGAATTGCCAATGCCCGAAAAGCACAAAACATGTCTCAGGCTCAACTTGCAGGACTTTTATTTATTAGTCCACAGGCCGTCGGAAAATGGGAGCGTGGAGAATCCATCCCTGATTTTATGACAATCAATCAGCTAGCCGATATTTTTGCTGTGGGATTAGACTATTTTTCTGACAGCGCTCAAGGAGAGAGGGGCGGGGATCTTCCTAAACTTACGGATTACAACGGTGACGGTACCTTAGCAGGAATGCCTCGCTACATGGAGCCAACGACCGAGCCGGAACGATCGCTACTGACTGATTTCAGCGGCAGTGCTTTAGCAGGAACTGATTTTGTCGGTGTTCATGCTCCAAAACGCAAATTCCTGGGAAGTGATTTACGGAATACCGATTTTTCGAACGCCGATCTCAACGGTAGTACCTTTAAAGGAAGTGATCTTTCCGGAGCCAATTTCAAGGAAACCGATCTGAGAGACTGCAAGTTTTCTGCAAACAATCTCACAAACGCCAGCTTTGATAAGACTATTCTTACAGATACGGAGTTCTATGCGTCGGAGCTTACCAAATCAAATTTTACGGAGGCTTCATTGATCAATGTTAAGATCGCATCTATTGATCTTAGAAAAGCAGTGTTTGAAAACTGTTCCTTTAAAGGTACAACATTTAAATCCTGTGACATGAGCGGGATCAACCTCGATGGACAGACCTTTATTGATGTAATGTTTGATCGTGTCGCGCTGACAGGTGCTTCTTTTCAGGGAGCGACATTTAGAAATGTCTCATTTCGATCTACTTTTACCTTAACAAACAGGTATTATAAAACGCTCCAAACAATTCGCTTCGACGGGGCAATGATGGACAAGCTAACATTTGCTTCGCTCAAGGGTTTAGGCATAGATCTTTCTCTTGTTAAAACCCTATAAGTGAACAGTTCTTGGTAAAATGAGCCCTGTTGTCATCTACCCTCGAAAGCTCCAATACAATTTTCGAGGGTAGCAATATGGATTTCCCCATTCGGGAGCGCGTCATCTATAGTTTTGGTACAGGCAGGTTTGAAAGAAACTGACTTTAGTAAGTTTTTTTTTAATTTAGGACATTAAATTGATCTTATGAAAAAACTTCCAATTCTATTTTTTTTATTGATTTCAAGTGTGGGCTATTCTCAAAACCTTTCACCGTACGAGAAAGGTAGTGGTAATCAGTCGACTACGTTTGAGGAAATGCGCAAATTCTATCAGGGATTGGCGAATCAATTTCCCGCAATCAGTTATGAGACAAAGGGCGAAGATGATAATCGGGCCCCGATCGATGTTGTTGTATTCAATCCATCGCAACAAAGCTTGGAAGAGGCAAGAGAAAATAAATCGGTACTGTTTATTAACAATGGTATTCACCCCGGGGAGCCCGACGGAATTGATGCAACCATGATGCTTATGAGAGATCTGGCAACGGGCAGGATAAAAACACCTAAGCATGTTATTATAGCTGCGATAGCGAGCTATAACGTCAGCGGAATGCTAAATCGCAACGGGTTTTCCAGAGCGAATCAAAATGGACCCGAAGAGTATGGCTTTCGTGGAAACGCAAGAAATTATGATCTCAATAGGGATTTTATCAAAACAGATACTAAAAATTCGCGGAGTTTTCAGCAGATTTTTCAATGGATAATGCCAGATGTTTTTATTGACAACCATGTCAGCAATGGCGCAGACTATCAATATACGTTTACTTATATTTCAACGAATAAAGAGCGATTGGGAAGGGCATTGGGTGACTATTTTAGTGGTCATATGCAAAAAAAACTTCTCATAGATTTAGAGAATGGGGGATTTATTTCTGTTCCTTATGTCAATATTCACCATGATATCCCCGATGGTGGCTTTCCAGTTTTTATGGATTCGCCGAGGTATGCAACTGGTTATACCAGTCTTTTCAATGTCATCGGTACAGTAGTCGAAACACATATGTTGAAGCCGTATCGCGAACGGGTAAAAGCAACGTATGATTATATGCTCTATACACTCAATTTTATGGACAAGAACCATGAGGTTATTCGACAGAAAAGAGCAGATAATCTAAAGCAGTACGGCATAGGGAACAATTATCCTATAGCTTGGAAACTTGATTCTACGAAATATGAAAATATTGATTTTAAAGGTTTTGAAGCGAAATATAAGCCCAGCGATGTTTCCTCAGAAAATAGATTGTGGTATGACCGAAATTCAAAATTTTCAAAGCAAGTCAAATTGTACAACACTTATTTTCCAACAAAGGAAGTTATAATTCCGAAGTATTATGTCATCCCCCAATCCGAATGGAAAGTTATTGACTTATTGAAGCTCAATCAGATTAAAATGAATCCCATACGACGAGATACCATCATTACTGTAGAACAGTATAGGATCAAAGATTTTAAAACAACTTCAGTACCTTACGAAGGGCATTATCTCCATTATGATACCGATGTGTTCAGGGAAAGGAAGGACGTGAGGTTCAGGGCCGGAGACTTTTTGGTTCCGCTGGATCAGGATGGCGTAAAATATCTTATGGAGACACTGGAACCCGAAGCGATGGATTCCTATTTCAACTGGAATTTCTTTGATGCGATCCTTGGACAAAAAGAATATTACTCTGCCTATGTTTTTGAAGATACGGCAGCCAAACTTTTGAAAGAAAATAAGGATTTAAAATCTGCGTTTGATAAAGAAAAAGCAAGCAGTCCAAAATTTGCAGCTGACGGAAAAGCCCAATTGGATTGGGTATATAAGCATTCGAACTATTATGAAAAATCACATCTACTGTATCCGATTTTTAGAATAGTGCCTTAACGCGGTATATCTTGTTTCCTAACATCAAAACCCGAACTGACAAGAACTACCGAGGTTTCGATCTGTCGCGGCGGAATATTCCAGTATTTTCGTAATAGAAATTCCTTTTCTAAGTGCGTTACTTGTCGAAATCCATTTTTTACATAAAATCCAATTGCCCAGGTGGCGTCAGCCCAGGTTCCGATCAAGATTGGTTTAGCGGTAAGACTTGACAGGTGTTTTAGCAATTTTCCTCCAATTCCTTTATTTCTGGCGATTGTCCTTACATATGCGTGGCGAATTAAGGTCACATCTGATCTGTGCTGTATTCCCATGACACCAATTATCGCCGCATTTTGGTGATAGCACCAGAATTCAACTCCATCCGCGATTTGCTCCCGCAGTTCACTTTCATCCATATAAGGCTCTTTCCAACGGTCGTGTGGTATTTTACCTTTATAAGCCAAAGATGCGTCATTAATAATTTCGTAGATTGTATTAAAATCTGATTGCTGACTTTTTTGTATCATATGTCTCCAACTGTAGTTTTATGAAATGTTGTTTAACCTTTTGTATATCGCGAAGTTAGGGAGGGAAAACGACATAGTTTTTTACATATGTTGAGAAAAGATATTATTTCAGTTGTTTACGAATTCTGCTTAACTGGGTGGGGGTAATGCCTAGATGTGAGGCAATGTCCTGCAAGGGTACGTATTTTTCAATATGTTGACTGCTTTTCAATAATCTTTCGTACCTAACCAGCGCGTCTTCCATAACAATGGAAATTTCTCTTTCTTCTTTTTCTATGACCCAATTTTTTTCGAGGTAATGAATGTAAAAAGATTTTAGGTCCTCCGTTTTGAAAAGGAGCGCTCTGAATTTCTTGTAGGGGAGTTGTAGCAATGAACAATCTGTTATCGCCTGAAGAGTAAATTTTGATGGCTGATTTAAGATGCAGGAAACCGTTGAGGCGATAAAATCACCTCCAACAGCAATATTCTTATTGTATATTCGTCCATTTTCATCACCAATATATGCCCTTAAATAACCGCTATATAAAAAGCAGAACTCACGTGCGGTGGAGCCCTGTTGTACAAGTATCTCATTTTTTTTTAGATTTTTGATAGTTACCAATGCTAAGAGCTCCCGAAATGAAATCTCTGTAACTGGGTAGTAGGAGTTTACCTTGTCTTTAAACTGTTGTATCAACGATGCTTCCATTGGAATAAAAATAGCAATTTTAAGTAATTCCCGGCTTAAACATTACGAATCCGTTGTTTTTATGTCTTACTCATCACTGCTCTGTGTTTTTACCGAAAATTGAAGTGATACATCAAGAAGCTAGTGAATAAGACCAAAAACGCCAATGCACCCAAATAAAAGTATCCCTTTTTAACAAAAGAGATACTTTTTTAAGCTATTATGCGAGCTGATTGCTTAAGCTTGTTTACAGACCGATGGAGCAAGCTTTGTCGCTATACTTTCCTCATCCTCCGTTTGCGTTTTTGGGAAGGTGACAAAACTCATTGCAAATGTTACTGCTAATAGCAAGACACTTACCCATAAAACATAATGTACACCGTAGTACGCGCTTATTATTCCTCCGAGAAAAGCACCCAGGGAAATTCCGATATTGAAGGATGAAGTAAGTAAGCTATTCACAAATTCAAGGGCGTGATGGGGAATCGACTGAGTTGTCCGAATATTTGAAACCAGAAATCCACCCGTATGAATCATTCCCCAGATGGAGACTATAATAACCATTGGTGCAAATATTCCGCCTAAGTAGTAAGCGAGCACCTGTACTGCGATTAAAGAAGCCAAAAAGAATCTTGTTGTTAATAGCACGTTTCTGTTTAAGGCCAGGCCCATCAGCCAATTTCCTAGCGTTCCCATGCCACCGAAGAGCAGTAACATAACGCTGATCTGTGCACCATCCATCTTAGTAATTTGTTCAAGATAGGCGGTAAGATACGTATAACTGGAGAACATCGCCGCTAGTGTACAAATGGTTGAAATCAGGTTGAGCCACAAAAGAGGACTTTTCATTACCGCGATCTGATTTTGAGTGGATTTTGTATTGTCCGCGGGAATAGAAGGTATAAAAACCAACAGACCTATAAAAGCAATTAGACTGATGGCGCTGCTTAGGAAAAATGAAGCCTGCCAATTATTAAATAGATCTACCGCATAGGTTGTTAATGGGATTCCAAGGACAGTTGCTAAGCTGAGACCCAACATGACCGTAGAAACACCCTTTGCTCCACTATTTTTAAAAGCAATAGCGATAGCGATATTCCAAAATAGCGGGTGTAATATTGCTGGTAGGATGCGGGCCACCATCAGCATAGTGAAATTTGAAGAAAATGCGGAAATTAAGTTTGAGAGGACAAATATGCTCATAACCAGACATAAAAGAAGTTTTCGATTTATTTTGGTTGTGAAGGAAGTGATAAAAGGTGACGAAACCGCCACCGTTATCGCAAATGCGCTGAGTAGCCATCCGGCAGTATCTAATGATACGCCGAACTCACGGCTGATTGTCGGAAGGATTCCAACTATTCCAAATTCAGTTGTAATTATGCCAAATGCACCGAGTGCGAGGATGTAGATTGATTTTTTCATTGCTATCTAAAGTTTTGATGTAGCAAATTTGAACAGAAATATTGTGAAAAATCAGTACTTTTTAATGATAAATAGGTATTTTTGCGTTATGGGAAGAGAGAACATAGATCAATTGGTCAAAGTGGAATACCATCAGGTGGTAAACTGTCCTTTAAAAGATAATCAGTTTTCCTTTTTTCAAATCATATATGTCATTTGTGGAGAAGGATTTCTTAAGATTAACAACAATACCGCTTCATACAGCAAAGGTAGTCTCATACTCCTTACACCAAATGATCAGCATAATTTGGAAGTAATCGAACATACCGAACTTTTGCTCGTTAAGTTCAGCGAACGGTATGTAAAAGACTACAAGTGGAATAGCATAAATTCGATGGAATGTTTATTATATGGGGCTTCCTATTTGTCCGGGTGCATTTTACAGAATAAACCCGATGTTATTCTGGTTGATTCGATTGTTTCCTCGCTTCTCCATGGCATCAATCATCCAGACCTCTTTCAAGAGGAGCTGACCCTACATTATGTGAATGCATTGATTGTCATTGCTGCGAGGAACATTTCAAAGATGAGAGTAGCCCATGTGGCATCCAATACAGATAAGCGGGTGTTAGACATTATTAATTATATTCAGGGAAATATCCATGATCCGGCATTGTTAAAAGTATCTTCAATCGCTCATAAATTTGGCTTCTCTGAAAGTTATCTTGGTAGCTACTTTAAAAAGCAATGTGGTGAAACTATCCAGCATTATATATTGAATTATAAAATGAGATTGATCGAGCATAGGCTTCTTTTTAGTGATATGCGGATCAATGAAATTGTGTCCGAATTTGGTTTTTCAGATGAGAGCCATCTGAATAAATTCTTTAAAAAGACACACGTAATGAGCCTGACGGAATTCAGAAAAGCGAAAGGACGTATAGCAATGCAAGCTTAAGGATTGGGAAAATTAGCTTCTTTTCCTGAAGACTCTGCTTAAATCGAAACCATCGACAAAAAATCCGGGAAACAGTTTCATTTCCCGGATTTTTTGTCGATTGCTAGGCAGCACAGTAGTTTTTTATTTTAAACAGCTAATTCATTTTCTAAATAGACCTGTCTGAGCTGTGATCCCCATGCTTCGACAGTATGATCGTCTGCACGGTCAGCCTGATCAAAGAAGAAGTGTCGCTTGATTTTAAGGCCACAATAACCATATATACCGTTATCAGAGGTCAATTGTAAGGCTTTGTCCATTCCGGTTTTTTGGTATTCCATAGTTGATTTACCGTGAGAGTTGATGATGTATGCCGATTTTCCGGTCAGCAGGCCTTTTTGAACACCGGCATCATATCTGTAGGCAAATCCATAACTGAATACACGGTCTATATATCCTTTCATAATGGCAGGCATACCTGTCCACCAGATGGGGTATATAAAAGTAATGGCATCGGCCCAGATAATATAGTCCTGCTCTCTTTTTACGTCCTCATCAATGATCCCCCGGCGTTGGCCGTTGATATCATCACGGGACAATACCGGATTAAAATTTAATTGATAGAGATCTCTTACGATGACTTCCTGTCCATTTCGTAGCAAGGTATCTTTTACGATTTGCTTAAAGTGATTATTTAAACTGCCGTCAATTGGGTGTGCATAGATGATGAGATGTTTCATTTTTTTTATTTTTAATTGATTGAATGGAACAAATCTATCAGGAATGCAATCGGGAAAATTGTAAGAAAACGAAAAAAGGTCTAACCATCAGATGCCCTGCAGACATCACGCTGAAAATTCAAAAATTTTTTAGGTGAAGTATTGATAAAATGTTTGAAGTCGTGAATCAATTGGCTTTGATCATAATAGCCACATTCCTCGATTATTTCAAACCAGTTTACCTTTCCTGTTGAAGCGGCTAGTTGTTGGATGAGTCCAATCGCCTTGATAAAACGCTCATATCGACTTAATTCTTTAGCGCTGAATCCAAAATGTCTTTTATGGATGAGCTGAATATTTCTTTCACTGTGTCCGGTTTGCTCGGCAACAGATTTAACAGGATTTAGTGGTCCGGATTGAAAATGGAAAAGTAGAGCAGCAACATCATCCTGCGACCTCAAGTAAGGCTTACAAAAATTTAAGATAAACTTTACTTTCTCTGCCACATCGTCGATTTCATTTAGCTGCTGCCATAAATAGTGAAAACAATTGTCCAACAAGAGCTCGTCAGGATCCATGGTCTGATCCCCGGAAAGGTGTGGCCTACCAAAAAAACGATAAAAAGCATCAGCTTTGAAATTGGCGATCAATAGCTGTGTCCCGGGGAGTAAAGTGTAAGAAAAGGCTTGTTTAACTGGGCCGAGTACAATGCAGTTACCAATATTGATTTTTGCCTTTTCTTTGGAGATAAATAAGGCCGGTGTCCCGAAATTAAACACCATCATTGTCTGAAATGATGGTAGCAGTGTTTTTGTGATATTGTTTTTTGATGTATTCGCTGCAAAGTAAAAATGGGAAAACACCGTTTCAAATTCCTCCGGAACGGGTATCCTAAAGCTTTGATATGTTTCTTGGTCCGTGCTCATCAGTTTTCTAAGGCCAATTTAATAAAAAATATACGCTAAAATTAGATAATGGGTAAAATAGGTAAGGAGAGAGGATAGTCGACACCCACACGTGATATGTGTGAAGCACAGGCAGGTAAGACAGGAGGAGGATAATCCCGGGCTGAGTAAAGAAGATATATTCAGGTCCATTGAACTCATTGGAACACGAGTGATACCATTAATAAATCAATGAGACAGATTATCTTCTGACTGAACGTGCCCGAATGCGGCTTAGTGTTTCTTTGGTAATACCTAAATAGGAGGCAATCATGTGTTGAGGAATTCGATAAAAATGGCTTGATGAAAAAACATTATTCCAGTATCAACTATTTAGAAATAGAGGAATGAGATCAATATGTATAACCAAAAAGCCCGAGCGTAAATTTCGGGCTTTTTATTATTTGCTTATGCAAACCAAGTTGTACACCTTAATCAAGATCTTCGATGGTAGCATCGGGTGCATTTGATTTTACGGATTCAATTCCGTTTTCCATTCCACTTGCACTTTCGTACATTTCACTTGTTCCAATAACTTGACCATTGGTCGCTTTCAGATTGAAGTAATGTTTACCATTTGTCGAAGTCTTTCTGTCAAATTTATCATCGTCCTGAGCATTTCTTTTTACCGATTCAACGCCGTTTAAGCAACTCGCCTTGGTTTTATAGCCCTCACTACTCAGAATTACCTGTCCATTTCCTGATTTTAAATTAAACTGAAACTCACCATCTTTTCTTGTTTTCACTACAAATTTTCCCATTTTTTCTATTATAAATTTTATGTGATAAATGCGATTCTTTATTATACTATTAAAGATAACGTATAAAATTATTTTTATTGTGAAACAATGATTAAATAATCGGCATAAAGTTATTAAGACATTGAAATGGTAGACAAATGTTTACATTTAACGTTTGTGCAATTGTTTTATTTTAAATAATTGTATTATAATAGCTTGAAGTATGTTATCTGATCTATTACATAGGGTGGTAAACCGCCATTAACGGCATACAGATTCTTCCGATATCCGGGAACGCGACCCTGCCACGTGGATACGGTTCATCCATATTTTATATACTGCTACGCTACTGATTGCTGTAACTCTTTGGTAGCTTTTTAGTAGCTCTCCAGTACCTTTTTGGTAGGGTATTGGTACCTTTTCAGTACACTCCCAGTACACTAACCGTACTTAAATGCTGCTTCACGACAGACAGATAGTGCCAATTATGCCATTCCGAGCCTTATGCTGTCTATTTAAGCCATGTTGGCCATATGCGGTCATTTTGGACAGGGATCAGTTTGGTCCTCGACATCTTTGTGTTGTCATTAAAAACTCAATATCATGGCAAAACAAGAAAGTTTAATCAAGTTTAGAGGCAAGGTCGGGGACCTTTCCTTTAGCAAACACCGCAGTCGCGGTTACGAAGTCCGTATGAAAGGTGGTGTGGACAAAGCACGGATCCAGACGGATCCCAATTTTCAGCGTACTCGGGAGAACATGGCCGAATTTGGTACTGCTGCAGGCACGGCCAAACTGTTGCGGATCCAGCTGAACAATCTGCTGCGCACATTTGCAGACAACACCATGCGCAACAGGCTGACCTCGCTGATCCACAGGATCCAAAAGTCGGATTCGTTGAATGCCCGTGGTGAGCGCATCTTTCTGGAGGAAAATAGCGCCATGCTCAAAGGCTTTGAGTTCAACCAGGCTAGCAGCCTAAAAATGCTGTTGGGCGAAAAACTGGATACGGCCTATGATCGTGCCGCCGGTGAAGCGACACTGATCATTCCAGAATTCAATCCGCAGAATGATGTCATGTTGCTGCCGGGGGCTACGCATATGCTTTTCACCCTGGCTGCCGCAGAGCTAAGTGCCGAAGAGGTTCCGCCACGTCCGGTCGTAATCAAATCGGGGTATATTCCGCTCATCGGTGTACATGCCGAGCAAACCCTCCAGGCGCCATTAGTGGTGGATGCCGCAAAGGTCGTGTACATCATCGTGGGCATCTCGATGTATCAGGAGGTGAATGGGGAGTTCTATCCACTCAAGAACAATCCTTACAACGCGCAATAATATCCAGCGGATCAGCTGCATCCCGATCGGTCAGTACAAGCTGGAAAAGATCCGCTATCAGCGGCATGGCGAGCAGATCGGTATTCCTCATGTGCTAAACCGCGAAGTATAATTTTTATTCCTTGCCCTTCATTTTAATCGATTTGGTTGTTGGTGAGTGCTGGAGAAAGAATGCAAACAAAATGAAAAAAGTCTTTAACAAAATAGGCGATGTACTGCAAACAGTGCTCACTGCAGCGCTCGGTACAGTGGTAAGCTTTGCAACAAGCCGTTTACTGGGACGGTGGAGTAAGAGAAAACGCTGGTAGCTATCTACGAATAAAGCGTACGGATCGCGTGCGTTTTATTCGTAGATAGCTCGATATGGATTGTTTTGCGATAGTCGCGATCTGCATTGTATCCGGTGTTAACCCAACACCAATTTATTTGACAAACAGAATTATAAAAGATAAAAAACTACCGCCAATAGGGGGGCTGCATCAGGTGGGCTGAGGTGCAAAATACGTTTTTACCGAATCATAAACGAAACCGAGTGAATTGTAAATGGTTTACCATTGAAATATAAAATATCTTAATTTTAAGACGTACCAAACAACAATAAATAATTAAAAACAACAAAGTTGCGCCAATCTTCGAGTTACCTGCAACTTTGAATAACCGCTAAAACAAATGAATTGGAATAATTATTTATTAGAACAGAAAGGCCCAGTTGCCAACTATGCACATCTTGGCGTTTTCAAAGGAGCTGTGAATGGAATTTTTGACTTATCTACAATTCCTACTGACACAAAGATTTTGGAAATGTCAACGCCTTTGAAAAAGTTCAAATTGACGTATACAAACCTTTCTTCGTTAAACGGAAATAAAAATATTGAAGCAATAATATTAGGAGAAATTGACGATGAGCGGTTAGTGTATTTTTCAAAATTGCCAAATTTAAGATATCTTCATATAAGCATAAACAAACAAAATGGCTAAAAAGAAAAAAACACTTCCGAAAAATTTTGACGAATTAATTAACGAAAATAATATAGACAATCTCAAAAAGGTATATGATACCTGTGAGTTAGATGCACGAGGCGGTTATGGAAAAGCAACTGCTCTTAGTTTCTTCAATGTTCCTGACGAGCTAGTTCGTTGNNCGTTGGCTGGTAGAGAACGGAGCAGACATTGAGGCTGTAGATGATTACGAACGTACGGCACTGCATCGACACACAATGGCTCGAAGTGGTAAGATTACGGTACTTTTAGAACTTGGAGCAAATATCAATGCTGTTGATAAGTATGGAGACACACCTTTGCATTTTGCAGCAGGAAGCAGTTTTAATGTTACTTCCGTAAAAAAATTGATTGAATACGGAGCTAATACAAATGTTCTAAATGGAAATAGACAGACACCTCTTGAAAGAGCGCTGAACCATGCCAATAATATCGAAATCGTAAATTTAGTAGAAATATCGAATATCCTACTGAAAAACACCGCGATAACTCAAAAAATGCAAGATAACATTACCCGTATCGGAGAAAATTTTGAGTTTCATCGTGAAAATTTCAACAAAGATTATCTGCAAGAAACTGACGAAGCGCTAAACAAACTTTACGAAATCTATAATGTTTTACCAGTCAAAAAACGCGTTATGCACGATGGTGTATCGCCAATTGTTTTAAGTGGAACTACTTGGCAAAAACAATTTGAAGAATTGTGGGAACTTTTAATTCCATCAAAAGGATCTGCAAAAACAGTGCAAGGGGAAGTTGTGCGAATTGCAGGTAAAGTAAGAGATGAAATATACAGAAACGGTGGCGGGAACTGGAATCTTTATTTCAAAAAAATGTTGGACGCATTTCTTGTGCATTTAGCTTCAAATAACGCTTTGTCAGTTGATGAACTTGAAAAACTAACTTCACTTGTACAAGACATCCGTAAAAATGGAGATGCAGAAACAGACGAACTTAATTATTTATGCCAACTTGCAACGAAATGGGTACTCCTTAACCCGAAACCAATTCTACTTGAAGAACCGAATTATAAAAGATAAAAATATACTGCTGAACAATGACACAAGACAAAAGAAATTTATTGACGATTACTTTTTATGAAACGCAAGTAGACAACGAACTTGACAGACAGAAGTTCGACCCATTAACTCAGCCCGAAGAACTTCATTATTGCTGCACATTCCCCTAATATTTCCGTGAGAGTTTGGCGCCAATTGACAGAGAAAGACCTGAGGAAAGTATCGCAAAAATGAAAGCTTTCGGTTTAATTTTGGAGCGGGTATAACACTTAAAACAGAAAAACCGTTTTTAACAGCGTTAAAAACGGTTTGTTTTGCGGAAAGGGAGGGATTCGACCACTCTGACACCTCCTTTATAATAAGGGGATTACAGATGTCTGTTTGACTTAATGAAGGAGGATTAACTGCTTCCCAAGAATATCGCATTAAGTCACGTTTTGCAAAACTGTGCCAAAACTGTGACGAAACATTACACAACTCCAGTAATCTTACAAGGTAAGGTTAGGAGTACAAAAACATTGCAAGCGCAAGAAAGATGGTTTATCGAATTCCATTTTGAAGGAAAACGATACCGTAAATCAGATGGGCTAAACCGTATCAAAGACTATCAAAACAAAATCAAAGAATTTTCTAAACTTCGCATCCATTATGAACAGCTTTTGATAGGAGGGAAGTTTAATAGCGTTGAAGCTGTCGAAATAGAAATTCCACTAATATCTAATGCGATTAAGTCATTTATTCAATTCCAAAAAGATAAAGGGGGCCGAGTAAAAAGTGTTCAAAGTTACTCAAGTAAACTCAATTTTCTGAATGAACATTATGGTACGACTAAGGTGAATACTATTCAGTTCAGCCATGTAAATAAACTAATGATTCTCCTTGGAAAAAAATGGATGCCTAAGACCTTTAATAATTGTAAAGGAATCTATTATGGTTTTTTTGAATATTGCATTTCGGAAGGATATATCGATACCAATCCAGTATCTAAAATAAAGAGCAGATATGTTGCGAAAACAGAAAAGCATAAAGTCTTTAATGAGGAAGATTTTAAAAGGATTATGCTCGAAGTCGACAAAGATAAGATGCTCTCCCTTTTTGTAAAATCAATTTATTACACATGTATTCGACCTAGAGAACTTATGCAACTAAAAAGAAAGCATTACGATTATGAAAGAAATATTATTTTCATTCCCGCTCATATAAGTAAAAATAAAAAAGATGGATATTCAAACATAACTCCGACCTTTAAAAAACTTATAGCTCCATTTGAGAATATAAATGAAGATTGTCATTTTTTTTGTAATGATGACTGCTTATATGGAAACGAACCATACCATCCAAATAGGCCTTATAAAAGATTTATTTCAATACTTAAAAAACTGGGATTAGATAAAAAGGGGTATACAATGTATAGTTTCAAGCATTTTAGCAATGTAAAAAAGTTCCTATCGGGCTGGAGTTTAGCAGAAATAATGAAAGCTAACCGTCATGCATCAATTGAAGAAACAGAAAACTATTTAAAAGACCTTTTGGATTTTGTTGATATTACTGATAAGGATATACCCAGTATATAAGATTCAACTTCACTGTACAAATCAAAAAAATGAGTTCTCATCTAGATCACTTTGCTTCTATATTATATATAATTATTAGGTGATCTACTGGTTTGCTATTCCCTTTCTAATAGAATAAGGTAACATTATTTCATATTAGCCCGATGGTAAATCCACGGGCTTTTATATTTTTGGGGCATGATAGAAGAAATGCCATTCAACATAGACATTAAACTTAACCCATTTCGTTTAAAACAGTGTTACCAAAATGATTATAACATCAAAGACTGGACAGATAACCAACATTTTGCGTTCAAAGTATATCCTTTGGGACATATCGCCGAAAATGGAAAAAAGTTCTGGCATGACGATTATTCTATGATCTATGACCTATCTTCCATGCTTTTAAATGAAGATTACGAAAATCTTGATCAATATCATAAAGAGATGGTTTTTGCCCTCATTTGTGAAAGCCTGTGTCTCATTAATACCTATCTTGATTATGAGTGGGAACTTCATTATAAGCTACTGGATAATAAAGAGAGTGATGGAATGAACCATCAAGAATTGATCAACTGGGAGATTGCAGATGTTGAAGAACTTGTAAAACTGTTGCGAATCCGAGAAAATATCAATCGGAGTGAAATATCCATCAAACATAGGGACGAAAAAGGCAACTTAATCTCACAGGATAATATTCTTGTTGATCCAGTGAGTGCAAAACAAATATTGGATAGGCTAATTGATGATAGATATTCAAAATTTGACGATAGAATAAGGGGGCGATCTAGTACAAATTTCATCACTTCCAATTCTATTCTGAGTGTGGCAATTAATGAAGGCCTAGAATTCGAATTCACATTGGAATATTTTATAAAATTGTATGAACAGATGTGCAGTTTTAAAATAAGCAAGAATAAATCCGCACGAAGAATCTTTAGCAGTCTTGTTGCAAAATCTCTTATGAAATTCTTGGATATTTTAATCGATGAAGCTGAACCTAAGCTTGCACCAATGCTGAAACAAAAGCATCTATATATCTTTTCCGCTATGCGCTTTCTTAGTATGATTCCACTTGATTCACCCAAACTGATACAACCATCCGGCAATTATTCAGAAAAGGAGGACTTTATCAAAGATTTGCTGAAAATGTAAATTCCGTCAATATTTTTTCAACCTTATTTTCAATGGGGGGTGATCTTTAAAAAACGAAAAGATTGCCCCCTTTTGCGTTGTTTGCAAATTTGTTTCAACAATTCAGCAATGAAGCTGAGTTTAAAACAAAAAAAAGACAATGATTTTTAACATTAACACAGCTCATGCTTGCATCTCAGATCAAGCAAATTTAGCTGTAACAAACAAAGGTTTTGAAACTGCAATCTCGGTATTTGACAAGAATAGGATGCAGAAGCTTGAAGATGGTTTCGCAGGATTAAAAGAATGTCAGAGTATCAAATTCTTACGAATCGATGTTAGTGGATATTTCACAGAAATAGTATTTGAAATAGCAGGGAACAACTCTGCTGATACAAAGACACTAACTATGCCTTACATCAATGGTCTTGAGAAATTGAATGGTTATTCTAGAATAAATTTTAGTCTGGCCCAAATCCTCATGGCAACCTTTGAAATTGATGAGTTAAACAATTTTGCAGACATCATTCCCACAAAAACTTGTCTCGAGATCAAAGAATTAATAGAAAAAGACATGGAAGATGAGCTGTTTGGTTCCGACTATGAAGAAGAAGTATATGATGACTTTTCGGATATGGAAGACTATTCGGAGAATGACGCTGATCTACCCTTTTAATTTATTGATCGCAGTAACTAAAAGTAATAACCAGTCTCCTCCTGCTTGGGGGAGACAAAATTTCACCAAGATGAAAACAATTGAAGTAAACGCTCTGAAAGAGCATAAAAATCTTGAAGAGATATTTATAGCAAATAAGATGGATCCGTTCATTCCGTCCAATTCTATACTCTTTAAGAATATAACAGGAATAGGTGCTACTACTCTTGAACTACAATGCAGAAGGAATTCCATAATAGTGGAACCTAATTCACCGGTCATAGTTGGCAAACAAAAGAAATTTCCAAAAATGCTTGGCGTAAAATATAATGTGGGACGTACCGACGTTATCAAATATCTAAAAAATGAAACTATCGAGTTTAAGAAGATTGTTGTTACGCCCGAATCTTTCCACAAAGTGATGCAAGCATGTAAGATCTTAAAGATAGATGTTTATAAAGAATTCTTTTTCCTTTTTGATGAATGTGAAAAAGTAAATAAGGACATCAAATTTAGACCTAAGATTATTTTACCGATGGAGGACTTTTTCAAATTTGAAAATAAGGCATTCGTTTCAGCAACGCCCATCATTCCAAGTGATCCAAGATTTGAGCTTCATAAATTTCAAATTTACAATGTTATTCCCGATTATGATATTAGCCATACGATAACAAGATATGATTCCAATAATTCAATTCAGACATTAATCAATTTATTGAAGAACGACGATTCAGAAAAAAGACACTTTATCTTTCTTACAAGTGTGGATGCGATCACGACAATAATTAAGTTTATGAAGAACCACAGTTCTTGTTCAATATTCTGCTCGGAAACCAGTGCTGTTACATTAAAAACTAACAAATATGCGCATGTTGGAACGTCGATTGATGAATCTAAATTTTCAAAATTCAACTTTCTAACTGGTCGTTTTTTCTCAGCCGTTGATATTGATTTAGAAGAAGATGTAAGTATCTATATCGTATCTGATGTAAATGTATCATTAAACTCGTTACTTGACCCACATACTGATGTGATTCAGATTATAGGGAGGTTCAGGAATTCCAATTTTGGTAAAAAAACTCATATTATCTCCACGACAAAGGAAGAGGTTCCTTACATGACCAAAGATGAGATAAAAACTTATTTGTTAATCCTTAAGGGCGTATATGATACCATATTTAAAATATTAGAAACGGTTACTGACATCGACTCTAAAAAAATCTTAGATGAACTACAAAAGGTTCTCAACTTCCGGTGCTTTATGATGCATAATGGAACTGTTAATTATTATATGGTCGATAATTTTTATTACGACAATAGGGTAATTTCTTATTATTCATCCCCATATATTATTGCAAAACAATATGAAGAAAGTGCATTATTAAATTCAGAAATTAAACGATTTAACATAGTTAATTCTATTACAGAATCTCATAGCCGTGGAAGTGACTCTTTGTACATATTTGGGGAGACCCGTTCGTATACAGAAATCATGGACGAAATTATAGACCAGTTAATTGAAGCTGAATTCGAGGTGCAGACTGATATCCCTAATAAAAAGCTATCACACATAAAGGCTAAGTATCAATCAGTCTTTCCAGAGTTAATAGAAGCCTACGAGCTAGTGGGGGCACAAGTTCTATTAACAGAGTGTCATTCTAAAGCTAAGGTAAATAGACTGATTCAGAAGACTAAAGAAACACAACAGGGAGTTGGTTTGTCTTTTATTCACGAGTTAAAAAAGGTTATTTCTATTAATACCTTTGCATCAGGTGAAAAGTTAACGAAACAGTTTTCTGATCTGCTCAAAAAACATAAAATTGATAAGGTACCCCCAACAATACATGGCCTAAAAAAATATGTCTCATTAAGTAAGCGAACTAAAAAGAATAACGTACAAGGTTACTATGTTGAGAAACACCTTATTTAATTTTAGATCACTTTCGTTCTATATTAAATATAAATGTAAAGTGATCTGAGTTTTTGGGATAGTGGATTTCTTACCCCTATAAAATAGTGGTTACTGTCCCATCAGTTTTAAAAAAATAAAAACAGGATTTCAAAAATTTCTAATCCATACGGAGGATGAAATTTTTGAGCCTGTTTTTTGCTTTGCAGGTGTCTTGAAAGCGGGCAATATAATAATCAGATCCCATCCGAAAAATATTGCTTAATCTATTAGAGGGCATTTCTAGTCTAAAAAATACATCTACCTTATTCCTCTATATATCAAAGAATTATAGTAATCTGTTTTTTACCAAAGTCGCAAACACCTATATACCTGTCTTTTATAAACGCCCCCTCTCTAATAGAATAAGGCACTGTCTGGCAAATTGTCCGAAGTTAATGCACAGCCGTTGAATTTAATATATGTATTTTACGCACTACAGGTGTAAATGATCATCCCCCGACGTCAATCTACTTGGAAATCATTTATTAAAAACACAATCAAACCATGAAAAATCTACTAAATGTTTCAGAAATTCGGGTCGAGTTCGTTCCCGAATTTAAAATTTCAGAGTGTCCATTAGTAACCAATTCCCAGCAAGCCTATAAAATATTGATGGAAGTCTGGGACAGATCGGTTATGGGCTTTTTAGAAGAGTTTAAGGTTGTCTTACTTAACAATGCGAACAAAGTACTGGGAATTATAGATCTAGCAAGAGGAGGAAAGGATTTCGTTCCAGTGGACATGAAAGTTATCTTTTCCATTGCGCTGAAAGCATCAGCATCTAAAATAATATTGGCACACAATCATCCATCGGAGCAATTACAGCCAAGTTCCGCTGATAGAGCAATTACAAAGAAAGCAATCGAAGCAGGTAAGTTCTTGGACATTGAAATCTGCGACCATCTGATAGTAACGCATGACAAATACCTTAGTTTAAAAGATGAAGGATATTTTGAGATTGATAATCAATAATTATTTATCTTTGCACTGTATTAAAATATTGAAGAAATAAAGCGTTAGCTTAAAGTTCTTGTGAAAGAGAAAACCTAGGAAATTTTCAATTGCACAACAAGAGCGGATAAGGTGACGTTCTACGCTATATATAAGCGTGGGACGTGCCTATCTGTTTGTTTGTGCAGGGTTCTCCTAGGTACCTCTCTCAGCAATCAGCTCTAGGTTACGTCCCACGCTTTTTTATTATTAACCAATCGATAGGGGATGAATCGGTATTAAATCAGCATCCTAAATGAATTGACCTTTCTTGTACGGATTCCCGTAAAACTTAACTCACAAATGAATTTATTTTAAGCGAAAATATATGCCCATCGCTTAATTAGCATTTACCGTTCTGGGCATGACGGTTTAGACATATTAGATTTTATGAAAAAGATATTTTTGATATTATTGGCTGTTAGTGTGTTTACTAGCTGTTCTAAAAGTGACTCAATAGATGAGCAACCACCACAAGATAAATCTTGTAAAATACAATCTTTTACACATTTATTAGATGAAACAAATAAGGGTTCCTACGATGAGTATGTATCAACGTTTTATTATGATTCCCAAAATCGCTTCTCTAAGATCGAGAACAAATATAAAAATCGGATAGAATTTGGCCGATTTATTTACGAAGCTAATACCATTAAATACTCCGAAGATGATCTAGAAATAACTTACACGTTAAACACTAAAGGTTTAATTGTAAGATCAGACTCCCGATCTCCTTATAATACAGGTGGAATACAAGTGAATTATACTTACTGCATATTCCGCACTAT
>NZ_DKST01000016.1:0-49637 GCF_002472835.1 Sphingobacterium sp. UBA7249
CTGCGCGCCGATGCTTTGGATTATCTGCTCAAACCAGTGGATACTGATGAACTAACGGCTGCAATTGAAAAATTATCCAAACGGATTGAATGGAAAAAACAGCGCCGGAAACAGGGAATTCATATGGCGAGCACCTGCGCATCGCGGTTGGCCCTGTCTACTTCAGAAGGTATTTATTTTGTAAGGAAAGATGAAATCGTCAAAATCGAAGCGATGAGTAACTACTCGGTGTTCTATTTTTCTGCAGGTAACAAGATCATTGTTTCCAGGACACTGAAAGAGTTTGAAGGATTGCTCGATGGTGATTGTTTTTTGCGGATCAACCGGAGCACGATCGTTAATCTTAGCTGTGTAATTCGCTATAAGAAAGGGGAAGGAGGGACCTTACAGCTTGTGGACGGATCAGAGCTAGAGGTTTCTCCAACCAAAAAAAGTCTGCTTATGGAATTGTTATCCCGTACTTAACCTGCAGTTATGGCAAACGTAAAGTTATTTATTCGGCTATTTGTCGTTGTGATGGTTACCTTATCGCGAGGGCTGGCACAGGAACGGATTTATAACTTTCTTCATTTTACCAGTCGTGAGGGACTCCCCAGTGACAAAATCAGAGATGCCGCTGTCGATGAAAAAGGATTCGTATGGATCACAACGGGAAAAGGTCTGTGCTATTTTGATGGGAATACCTTTTTCCCCGTTAGTTTTACACAACATTCAGATTTTTCGTATGATTTGGGAAATCTCAGCATAGGTAGTAATAATAAGATCTGGATTGCGAGCTATAACCGGGGCTTAATATGTTATGATCGGTCCAAACCTCAGCATGAGGCCTGGACTAGCTATAGTGCCAAAGCGGCTGGCGGGGATGTTGAGAAACATGAACTCTATGCTGTTCATGAGTCAGGAGGTAAGGTGTTTTTTGGTGGGCAAGAAACAGACCTGCAGATTCTGGATCCAGTATCGGGACACATATCATCGATAAAACTAACACCGGCAGCTTATGTAACTATTTTCCGCATCCAAGAAGATCAACATGGGATTCTGTGGATAGGTACGCGCTATCATGGTTTATTTTCTTACGAACCCAATTCTGGGAAGACAGTTCATTATGATCTGTCGAACAAGGGTGAAAATGCGGTTACGGGAATCTGTATGGCAGGGGAGCAGGTTTTTGCTGCCTATTATAATCATGATCTAATACGGTTATTGCCTCAAAAAAAGCGGATTGCACAGCGAAATATTCTTGGTATTGGTCCTAATGTTGCACATTATGATAACAATATCGCTGATGTCTCCTTTTTCTCGGAAGAGAATAAAATATTGGCAGCCCATAGTGGGGGCAAGCTGTACAGTTATGACCTATATCATAAGGAGGTTGTTGAGATACCGTGGAATAGAGCTGCTCCAGAGGGATCTGCTGTTAAAATCAATCGCATTGTATCCATACAGGGGGGATATTTTATATGTTCAGATCATGGTCTATTTTATTATTCGAAAAAGTTAAATTTAATTAAAGACCTCATACCTGTTAAAACTGACCCTATCCGGCATATCTTAAAAGTAGGTGACAAGAAGTGGTATATCTCCAACGCTCAGATTGGTGAATTGTCTCCAGATTTTAAGCTACGTTTATCAGCTTTCTCCCTGAATAACCTTAAGGTCAGCCAACTTACGGCTATAGGGATTTATATTTATATATCGACCGTAGACAGCGGGATTTATGTTTTTGATACGGTGAGTAAAGAGCTTAGGGCATTAAAGATTGTTGGAAACTCTTTTGGTCTTGAGAGAACCGACTGCAATAGTGTGATTTGGGATTCAGTCAATGGAAGAGATATCCTATGGATCGGCTCCTGGAGTTCGGGACTATATCAATATGATCTTTCTACCAATAAGGTTGTCTTGTACAATAAAGAGAGTGGTCTTATTGACCATAAAGTAATCACATTAGGAAAGGATATTTCTGGCTCTCTATGGCTAGGTATGGATGGTTTCGGTGCAGTTAAAGTAGTGGATAAGGTGAATATGAAGTTTATTAATTTCAAGCATCAGCGGCAGTCTGTAGAAAGTCTTGCTGCCAATACCGTGTTTTCCTTTCTTTTGGATATCGATCACTGCTTTTGGTACAGTAGTAGTCAACAGGGTATAGGGATGATTATTGAACAGCCAGGGAAAACACGTTTCCTGCAGGCTAATGACCGTAATCGTTTCCCCTTGTTTTATGCCCATACCCTAAAAAATGATACAAAAGGACGAATCTGGATGAACACTCGAGATGGAGTAATGATTTTTGATCCAAAGTCCAAAACGTTTTTACAATTGGGAGCAGGTCAAGGCATATTCCCGCCCGAGCAATTTTCGACCCATAGTTTTTATTTTGATTTCGATGTATTGGTTTGGATGACGGATAAAGGTCTGATCAAAGGGCCGATGGCTGAGATTGGAAATAAAGCCGAAAATATAGCGCCCGTTATAAGCGCGTTCAGGATACTCAACAGCGATAATACCTATCGGCTTGTAAATGGAAAGATTGGGCTCCAGCCTGATGAAAATACCTTTTCTTTTCAGTTTGCTGTACCCGGCCAGCTTGCGGACAAGACCTTACGTTTTAGCTATAAATTAGAAGGGGTTGATCGGGAATGGATTGATTCAGACGCAATTCAGCAGGCTGTTTACAGCAATGTTGCAGGCGGAGATTACCGTTTTCTTCTTCGGGTGGGGGATCAGGATGGAAATTGGTCGAAAGCGCAACTAGATATCCCTGTGTCTGTAAAACTGTTGTGGTATCAAGGTTTATGGTTTAAAGTCGGTCTAGTGTCTTTTGTTTTTCTTGCAGTGGTACTGATTTTGCTCTATCGACTGGCGCATCAGGCTAAAATTAATCGGATGGAGAAGGAATTTAGCCTGACTTTACAGCATGAGCTGAAACAAAATGAATGCAAGATCAGGGAGCAGAGCGAGATCCTGGAAATGGAAAAGGAAAAAAAATTGGCCTCTGACTTCCGGCAACAATTATATGAAAGTGAACTGAAAGCTATTCGTTCGCAGATGAATCCACATTTTATTTTCAATATTTTAAATTCTATTGAGGCCTATGTAGTCGAAAATGATGCGGTACAGGCCAGCAAGCTGATTCAGAAATTCGCCACTTTAAGCCGTATCGTACTTGAGAATTCTCAATTCTCCAAGGTGACCATCGCTTCCGAACTTCAATTGGTCAAGCTGTATCTGGATCTTGAGCAAGAACGTTTCGATCATATATTTACCTATAGCATTCAATCGGATGAACGCTTAATCAAAAGCAATAAAAAGATTCCGTCAATGCTGATTCAGCCAATTGTCGAAAATGCCGTACATCATGGTGTGAGGCACCTCCATGACAAAAAAGGCAAGATATTGATTCGGACAGCTTTAGAAGAAAAGGAAATTAGGATTGAAATTCTGGATAATGGTGTTGGTTTTGATCAGTTTCCTAAAACTGGAAATAGCAATTTCAAAAGCACCTCATTTGGTTTAAAAGGAGTACAAGAACGATTACGTATGCTCAGTAGTGATGAATCAGCAGAATCCGCTTCACTCACAATTGACAAAAAAACTGATGAGGAAGATTTTACTGTCCGGATTACGATCACGCTTCCTTTATAGGCAATTATCTCCTTATAGGCATTTTCTCGAAAAACATACTTATGCATTTAAACTTTTAGTCGATTTTTAGAAGCGCCTCCGGCAACCTTCCTAAGTTTAATGGCCTTGGAAAGATTCTCTGTTTTCAATACCTAGCTTGTCTTCATTGAATGATGTATGATATCGGACGGTTGCCCCACCTCTCAAGCACGGAGTGACGCGTATATATGGTTGTGGTTGATATAGATGTTGATAGATCTTGCTGACGAGTGCCGAGATCTTGGTGACGAGTTACAGGTAACAGGTCGAACAGCTGCTCGCTAATTGATTCTCCTTATTCACACTGAGTTTGCAGTCACTTACTCATTGATAGTCTGTAAAGGTTTTTTTTAAACTTAACTTTAATCTGATCGTTACAATATGTTGATTCTTTTCCGTCCACTAGAAGAGAGAGGAACCAATTCATTCATTAAACTATAAAAATCATGGAAAAATTAATTGTATTAAAAACCACAGGAAATGCGGTATTTAATGATGTTGGCACTTCCTCTTCGTTAAAATTGAAAGGAGACATTCAGCTCACCTCCACAAATGGAGATTTTAAAGTTAACGGTGGATATTTAGATATGGATATGTTTGTTAATTCAAAAGAATTGCAATCATTTACCATAGAAGCGATGGTCAGCCCCAATTCGATAAATGGGAATAAGCAAATGCTTATAGAGTCTGATAATTTACTGGTTTCAATTTACATTGATGAATCTGGATTTCTGACGGCAGATATAGAAACAACGGCAGAAAAGAGTCAATTAAAAAGTACGCAAAAACTCCTTGGGGGAAGCCCTCAGATGGTTCGGTTATATCGGGATGAAAGTGGCGAAACGTATTTAGAAACAGATAATCAGGTCGTAGCAAGAAAAAAAATTATAGGTGAATTTAAAGATGCTTCATCTAGTGTATTTCGAGTGGGGGCTTCATTGAAAAGTGAAGATTCGACATTTAAGGGGACAATCGGTCAGATTAATGTGAGTGCCGGTGTATCCACATTAGCTTCCATACAACAAGATTTTAAGTATTCCAGAGAATTGGAGAAGACCTTATCCGAAGCATTAAAGGGAGTTGTCGTGCATGTAAATTATGAATCTTATGAGGCTAGGAAAAAACTACAACGTGTTAAACAGATTATGAATGCGGCGGGCGTAGAAAGTGTAAGTTCACTGGGAACAATGAAATTCACTGCAAATAGAACGATACAAAAGGGCAATATATGGATTCAACCTGGTTTTGTTTTTAAGCCTATTGAACATTGGGCAACATTGGCTGTTGACCTGATCAAAGCTGATATGGCAACTAAACGTCGCTTGATGGCAACAGAACTGACCAATAAAAATAGCTTAAACTATATAAAAATTTTGAAAGAAGGACCGCTGGACCAAAGAAAGGCAGGTTTTGGTAAGGTGAAGAAATTGAACAAAAAGCTGGCGAATGGCGAAGTAAAGGGAACTAAGGAAAGCTTGAATATGTTCACTAAAAAAGATGGTCAGTTATTCGTTTATGATAAAAAGCTATTTACAGAAAATCTAAAAGGAAATAAACCTCAAAACTGGCAACAATTGGGAACCTTGGATTATCATTTTAACACTTTAAATATCATATCACAAAATGAAGCTATAATTATTGCTAAGAAATTGGATTTGACAAATTGTAGATTAGAAGTGTCTGCAGATGTAGATAAGCTTATAATTTTGGCAGAGGAAGTGATATGTGGTCCTAATGCAGAGATTTCATGGAGACGACCTGGAGGTTATACCCAAGGGCATGCTGATGATCCATATTTAGATGGGATCCCAAATCATAATACAGCACAACGTGAATTCAATCAAGATCAACGAAGTGGGTATGCTGGAGGATATGGAGGGAAAGGGACCGCTGGAATAGTTGGAGCAAATGGCAGAAAGGCACCATCCTTAGAAATGTGGGTTAAGAACATGACCAATTTACCAAATATAGATTTAAATGGAGAGGATGGCATTACAGGAGGTGTTGGTCAACGAGGAGGACGAGGAGGAAATGGGCAAGGAGGAAGTGTGGGTACATATTGGCCAATAATTAATGAATGTAAAAAAAATGCGGGAAATGGTGGTAGAGGAGGCAATGGTGGAAATGGCGGCGATGGTGGTCGCGGCGGTGATGGCGGAAATGGTGGTAATATCAGCATTGGTGTATTGCAGGGTACATTGGAAGGAACGGTTACCAACAACAGCTTTCGTTGGAAAAATCAAGGAGGACAGCCAGGCCAAGGAGGTGCAGGCGCATTGGGGGGCGATGGAGGATTGGGTGGTCGAAGTGGAAATGATAAAGATTATTGTCATAATGCGCGCAATGGCGATGTTGGTGCAAACGGACAACGCGGTTATGACGGACAAGCGGGCTATAATCATGGCTTAGATGGTGTTAATGAGTTTTTTCAGTTTTCTTTAGATGCTTGGAATGAACAGTTAACAAGACCTTTTATTACATCTGTTAGTACATATGAGGCTTTTCCAGGAGATACAATTGTGGTAAAAGGAAATACTTTTGCGAATTCAGATAAAGTTATTTTTGATGGTTCTATAGAATTACAGCATCATGTAAACGCTGATGGAAGTATGAATGTCGTTTTACCATTGGATATTTCGGGAGGTTCTAAAGCATTATTTATACTTCGAGTAGTAGATAATTTTGAAAGCAACCGGGTAAATATTCGAATAAAACCGCAATTAGACGTGTTTGCCGATCAGATGATGCCTGGAGTTTCAACAATATTGAGAGGTAGCGCATTTGTGCTGGGAGCATCGGTACTGATTAATAATCAGAGTATTGCAGCAGAAGTGGCAGCCTCTGGCAAAGAATTAACATTTACTATGATAGGTTTTCTTAATCAAGGTAATTCATCTGTAGTTTCAGTACAGGTCAGAAATCCAGATGGTATGCTTAGTAATGAACGCAGTGTCTCTCAAGCTGGAGTTTTAGAAATACCCTATCGCTTTGGCAAAAACAACCTATCATTCCATAATCCGAATATAGGAAAGCCAAGTTTTGATACCTTTAAAAAGACATTTGGTTCAAGTGAGGTATGGCATGAATCTTTCGACCCAATATTTGGCCATCCTATGTTAACAGCCGCTTTCTTTGTATTTTATACCTACTTTTTAAAAGGTAAAGGAGATGGAGGATTGGCAACGGGTTTCTGTACAGCCATGTCCGCTAAAGTTGCTGATAACCTTTGGACAAATAATGTGGATATTACAGGTATCCAGGAAGCAGACATCATAGAAGAACTGACCGCTATACATGGAAAGTTGTTAAGCAAAGAGTCTTTGATTCATTTTCATGATTGGGGTCGTACTTTCGCCGATAATGTAGATTATGCGATTCGTTCAATTGAGACAACTTTCCTTAGAGGCTGTGATCGGAATAATACGCCTTTATTGTTTTTTATACCAGCAGGTGAAGTGTGGGACAGTGGATATTTTGATAAACTTAGCGATTCTCATTGTTTATATCCTTATCGATTTGTATACCCCGCAGGTCATACTGGTCCTAAGCTTTCAGCAGATGGATTGAGTACCGTAAACAGCTTGGATGGCGTTAAATTATACTGCTATGATTGTAACAACGAAACCAATCCAGACTGCTTCTTAGAGTTTAGTGCCGTAGATGGTAAATTAACCTATACCTATAATAAAAAGCCAGGATTTAGGCTAGACAAGCAGATTACGATAGGCATTATGTCCAACGGAGCCTTTACACTTGCTGATCATGATATGCCATTTAATGGTCCGTTTGGTGTATTGGGCTTTGCAATGGACTTTATGCTGAGTCCTGCAGATATTGAGATCACCGATGAGTTAGGTTTAAAAGCAGGGCATATCAATGGAAAGATTTATAGTGAAATTCCTGGTAGTCACCCATGTTACTTAGTGCCAGGGGCATATTTACTTCCGACAGGAAAGAACTTAACACGAAAGATTAGAGGAACAGCAAGCGGCACGTATACTTTCAATAGTATTATGCCTAACGGTGCTATGATAAAATTGGAAAATATAAAAACTAACATAGGAGACGTGGATACCATACTGGTAACTGCGGATAACTCGCAAATGCGATTAACGACACAGCAAAATAAGGGTATTGCTTTAACTATCAGTAGGATAGTAGGCGAAGAGATTAGAGCATTAACGATTAAGGGTTTATCTTTAGCAGCAAATATAGATATGGATATTACCATCTCGCCGGATTTAAGTGTATGTAGAATAGGAAATCATCAAGCTGTCAACCACGTTTCAGTCATAGCAAGTGTAGCTAAAGAGAAGGACAACATAAAATCAACAAATACGCAAAGTATCCCATTGCAAGTAAATAGCGATTTGTTGGTTGCGTTTAATGATTGGAAAACTACAGATTTTCAGTTAAATATGGTTCCTTTTTAAAATACGTTACGGGGTTAGCACAAAAAAAATATTCATTACTCGGTGACAGCTCGGTATTTTAAGTTTAATATGGCCAGATCGACCGCCGGTTCATATGCCGGTATGGTATCCCGTAATGTCTAAAAAGTATTATTCGTTGCTATCAGTTCTATTTTAAATTTGGCTTGCATTGATAATTTATTGAAATTAGACAAACAATAATCCTCATTTTTGAGTAACCGTTAAGATATTATTTGTGAGAACTGAAACTTAGTATATTTAGTGTTCAGGCATTTAAGAGTTTCAAGTCCAGTTGCATATCCTTTCTTTAACATTATTTTGGTTTTCAAATATATGCTAGTTTTTTGCTATATTTAAGGGGATTTTACCAATTCCTAAGGAAAGAGATGTACAGTATAAAAATAAATATATTCACGGCTTTTCGGTCAATATTCGGAAGAGTGAGCGATCAGAGATCTAGACCTATATTTTATCAGCGTACGAAGGCCTTGCCTGTCTCAATATGCAGTATGTCGCATGTAAGAACTGACTGAGATTTTCAAATTTGATTTTAGCTAATTAGGATAACTTTACATGTCAATAAAAAAATATTCTGATGAGAAGCTTTTCGATTTCATAAAACAAGGGGATCGAAGGGCATATGAAGAACTTTATGATAGATATAAACGTCCGCTAGTAGCTTATGTATTAAAAAAAATGAATAAAGAAGATGCGCATGATCTTATCCATGATCTATGGGGCAGGATTTGGGAAAAACGTGAGACATTAGACGTTAAGGGAACTGTCGTATCTTATCTATTCAAAGCAGCGCGTAATGGAATAATAGATCATATGGCAAAATCTGTTCATTCCCAGCGATATTTATCTTCAATAGAAGATACAGTACCACATAATGATGGGGGAATCAAAGCGGATTATCAGTTGAGAGAAAAAATGTTTAAGAAACAGATAGAACAAGTGCTGAATAAGTATAGTGATAAAGCACAATCTATTGTTAGGCTTAGAATGGAGGGATATAATAATACTGAGATTGCAGAAAAATTAAGTGTATCTGAAAAAACAATACGAAATCTGTCTTCGTCTATCCTTAAATTCCTAAAGTCTAAGCTCCCCTACGTAATATTGTTCATATTTCTGTTTTTAATAAGTTGATTAGGGAAATAGTGGTTAATTTTTTACTGGCAAAGTAACATGAAAATAAACAAAGACATATTACATAGATACACGAAAGACCAATGCACGGATGCGGAGCGGGAGCTGGTTGAAACTTGGTTTGAGAACGAAGAAAATGACCGGTCTTTCGACGAGTCCGAAGTGGATACAGTTGTAGCCCTATTGGATAAGAAAATTTTAAAAACATCAAAAGTTAAGACGCTTGTTAGATGGTCTTCTGTTGCGGCGGCAATTGTTATTATAGGATTAACTTTCTTTTGGTATAACCGATCGAGCACCCCATCTATGGGTAAATTTGCTAGTTTGGATGATATTAAAGCGCCAAATTCTTCGCATGCGATTTTGGTATTGGAGGATGATTCGGAATATCCACTGGATGACATTCGTCATGGGGATACACTTCGAGTTAAAGGTTACGCAATTAGTAGGCTTGCTTCAGGAGAACTACAATATATTAAGACCGCTGATGTAGACAAGACACCTATGCATACTTTAAAAACAGAGCGAGGAGGCTTGGCAAGTGTCCAGCTTACTGATGGTACCAAGATTTGGATAAATTCGAGTTCGCAAATAAAGTATCCTGTCGGTCATTCGGAGAATCGTGAAGTATATTTGATAGGAGAAGGGTATTTTGAGGTAAATACAGTTTATGAAGAAAATCAAAAAACGCCGTTTACAGTCCATGGTCAAGGGCGAGATATTCAAGTTTTAGGGACAAAATTTAATGCGGACTTTACAACAAAAAATAGGGTCGCTTTATTGGAAGGCAAAGTAACGCTGAAGATTGGGAATAATAAAGTACAACCGATTATAATGACTGCAGGACAACTCTATGAAAATAGTAAGCTAATAACAAGTAATGAGATTGACAGGTACATCGATTGGAAGGAAGGATACTTCGATCTTCGTAAATTAAATATTTACGATTTAGGATCGGAATTGAGTAATTGGTACCGCATTTCTGTTCAGGTAGATCAAGGCCTACCTAATAAACAATTGTTTGGGCGTATCAATAGAAACCAAGATATTAAGCAGGTGTTAGAAATATTGGAGAAGGTGATACCTATTCACTACGAATGGAAGGATAATACACTTTTTATAAACAAAAAGACTGACAAATTAAATTAGGAAACAAAATTTGTGGACTATGCTGTTTTAATTTATGACTTTTTTTTATTGTAATTTTGGTGTTTTTATGAATGTCAATGCCTAGCCCTAATGAGACAATTTGCCGTGAGTAATTCTTTTGTAAAACTTCGGTTATTATTAGTTTGGATATTGATGTTATGCCAGACGCTAATGGTTTATGCACAGCAGCGACTTATTACCCTTAATATTAAAAATCAATCGATGTATGAGGTCCTGGAGCAAATCAGAACACAGGCAAAAATGGATCTTGTAGGGGATATCGGACTGTTAAAGGATATAAAGAAAATAAGCTTAGATGTAAGGAATAGAGATCTAAAAGAGGTGTTAGCTATAATTTCGGAAGGACAGTCTTTCGAGTTTTTTTTGCTGCGGAATACAATTATCATGAGCGAGAAAGGAGCTCAAAAGGATGGCAAGCAAGCGAAAAATAAAACCAGTCAAATAATCAAATCGCCTAAAACCTATATTTTAACCGGAGTACTGAAGGATGATCGTGGTAATTACCTGTCAGGCGCTTCTATACGATTCCGAGGTGCGATAGAAGAGGTTACTAAAAGCCATTCTGATGGTCGCTATGAGATAAAAGTCGATACCAACGGCATTTTGACCGTTACCATGTTGGGCTACGAACAGCAAACTGTAAACATTAGGGGAAAGAAGAAAATCGATATCATTTTGAGAGCTCAGACTCGCGTCATCGAAGAGGTTGTGGTTAATACAGGGTATACCCGTCGACCCGTCCCTTCTATGACGGGGGCTTCATCTGTAATAACAAGGCGAGAATTGGAAAAATTCAATCACAGAAATATTTTTTCAGTTATACAAAGTCTTGATCCAGCCTTGTATTTAGACTATGACATAGTCTCAGGCGCTAATCCAAATGTAATTCCCGAAATATACTTACGCGGTATCAATAATATAGGTACCTATTCCTTAAATACACCGCTGGCTATAATGGATGGTTTTGAAGTACCCTTGGAAAGACTCTATGACTTGGATATTAATCGGATAGAAAGTATATCCTTGCTCAAAGATGTAAGCTCAACTGTGCTTTATGGTTCTCGAGGGGGAAATGGGGTTTTGGTGGTAGAGACTCGGATGCCCAATCAACAAAAGACCTCCGTCACTTACAACACTACTGCAGCTATTACAGTGCCAGATCTAAGAGATTATAACTTGATGAATGCTGTACAAAAATTGGATTATGAGAAGTCTTCTGGTTTGTACGATGCTTCTACATTTCATACTGATCCGGATATTATAATAGAACAACAGGTGTTGTATGACCAGCTCTATAATAATAAACGAATCAAAGTATTGAAAGGAATCGATACCTATTGGTTATCACAGCCTTTGCAGACCTCATTATCCTTGGGAAACTCAATACGTTTTGAAGGAGGGAGTAATCGATTACGTTTTGGTGTAGAGGGGAACCTTACAGATCTCAAAGGAGCGATGAAAAAATCAGGCCGCGAACGTAAGGATGCCGCTCTCACTCTTCAATACCGTATTTCAGAAAAATTAATGCTTACCAACTATACAAACGTCCAAGCTGTTAAATCATATAATTCCCCGTACGGTTCATTTGCGTCCTTTGCACGAATGAATCCCTATCAGCCCTTATATGATGGGAAGGGAAACCTAATGAAGGAGTATGCTGATGAAACTTTGACAGAGGTAAAGTTCAACCCGCTATATAATGTCGACTTAACACATCGGGATCAAAAGAAAAGTAATTTTTGGTCAAATAGACTTTCATTAAAGTGGAATTTAAGAGAACAATTCACCTTGAGTATGAATGCGATTCTGGAACGAAATCGATCAATAGATGAGAAATTTACCTCAGCCCAGCATACTCGCTTTGCAAATATGCAAGCAGATAGTACCGGAGCGTATAGTCGTGTTGGAATAAAGGGGCTTAGGTATTCTTCCAACGTTAATTTGTCGTATAAAAAAGAAAGTATTAACCATAAGTGGAACACCAATTTAATAGGTGAGATTAAGTCTGACCAATTTGATGAAGAAGCGTTACATTGGAGAGGATTTGGTATCGATAGTAATAGTACGATTGACCATAATTGGATTGAAGCAAATGCCAAGGCAAAAATAAACTCAGGGAATAGTAGAATTAACCGCCTTGCCGGAATATTGTTTACGGGCAATTATATTTATAAGAATAAATATATTAGTGATTTTTCTTATCGAATTGATGGCGCCTCTAATTTTGGGAAAAATAATAGGTACAGCTATTTTTGGAGTGTTGGTTTAGGTTATAATCTTCACGAAGAAGCTTTTCTGAAAGAAAAAAATATACAAGAATTAAGATTTTTTGTTAATACAGGAGTTAATGGTACAGAAGCGTTTATTGCAAATATGAATTCCTCATCGTATATCTTTCCTCAGGGGCAGGCTTATTTCAAAGAAAATGCCTATAGGTATAATTATGAAGGCAACCCTAACCTGAAGTGGCCTCAGATTAGGTCTTGGAATATCGGAGTTACGAGTAATGTATGGAATGAACGTATTAAATTCAGCCTTATCTATTACAATAAATTAACAGATAGGATGATTTCTTTAATAACTGTAGCTCCTTCAGTAGGTATCCCAAATAATTCTTATTTCGAAAATATGGGGCAGTTACAAAATCGTGGATTTGAAAGTGCCGGGTCTATAAGGTTGGTCGAAAATATTTCAAAAAGATTAAATTGGAGTATCGGGGCCACGGCAATAAAGAACAGCGGAAAATTGATGAAAATTTCGGACGCCCTTGATGTCTTAAATGAAAGTAATTTAGTCCAGAACGACGATGGAACGTATGAGCAAAACACATTCTATCAGCAGGGAGCATCTGTAAACAATATTAAAGGGGTAAAATCTTTAGGCATAGATCCTGCTTCGGGGAAAGAAATTTATTTAACAAAAGAAGGACGGATAACAGATCAATGGGACGTCGCAGATATTGGCGTCATTGGAAATAAAGAGCCTAGGCTGTTCGGTACACTAAACAGTATTTTTAATTTTAAATCGCTAAATATACAGACTCATTTTACCTATACCCTTGGCGGTGATGTTTATAATCACACACTTGTAGATCGTATAGAAAATAATGATGGCCAAATGAATACTGATCTTACAGCCGATCAGGAGCGTTGGAAGACTCCCGGGGATGTTGTCGCTTTTAAAGATAGACGTATACGTGAAAAAACATATTTATCAAGTCGATTTGTCGAGCGTGAAAACACCTTACGTTTTTCGATGTTATTGATTAACTACGATCTCCCGAAGGAATGGATCGCGCGCTATAAATTACAACGCTTGAAGGTAAACTTTGCGATGAATGATGTTGTCCGTTTAAGTTCTGTAAAGATGGAGCGTGGACTAGACTATCCTTTTGCAGCGACGTTTAATTTTGGAATAATGGCTCAGTTTTAATGCGTTAAAAATGAAAAAGATAGGAGTGCTAATACTATTTTTCTTGTGTCTGGGCAGTAGTTCATGTGATAAATGGCTTGATGTAAGACCGAAGGATGAAATTTATGTAGACGATGCATTAAAGGATCGGATAGGCTTTGTTAAAGCCCTGGCTGGAATATATCTGCAGTTGGCCGAGCCAGGTTTGTATGGTCGGGAATTGAAGTTTGGTATGTTAGATGTAATGGCTGGCTATTGGATTGTAGATAGCCAACATGATTATTATGCTGAAAATCAATTTGACTTTCATAATTTAGCATTTCAGCAAAAAAGAGATGTGATCTGGTCAAAAATGTATGGTGCTATATATCAATGTAATTTGATGTTATCCTATCTAGATAATATACGATCAGATGTTTATTATAATCTTGTAAAAGGTGAACTCTTAGGATTACGGGCTTATATACATTTGGAAATTTTTAAGTTATTTGGACCAGTAACCCTTGTAAAAGGAATGAATACACCAGCTGTACCTTATTATTCCGCCGTCTCCAAGCAACCAGAAAAATTCTCTACAAGTAAAGATTTTTTGTCAAAAGTTGAGCGAGACTTATTGGAGGCAAAAAGCCTACTGAGAGAAGATCCAATTATAACGAAAGGAAAAGACCATAATGGAAACGTTGAAGGGCAGCCCTATAATGCCCTGTTGGACCGCAGAGGCATTCGCATGAATTATTATGCTGTCATGGCCTTGTTGGTTAGACAAGCACAATGGGCCGAAGATAGACCTAAAGCTATTCAGCGTGGAGAAGAATTGTTGACCCAATTAAGCTTCAATAAATCTATCAGGTTGATTGACGAGGAGGATATTATCTTAGCGGAAGAGGTTGATAGAAGGTGGACTGTCGAAAATATCTGGGGCCTATATGTGAAAGATTTAAAAAGAAATATGGATGGTATCTTCGACGGGGATTTATATATAAGCACGGTGTTGATCCCGGATTTCCCAGATTTTCTAGCTCATATTTATACACAGGGTTCAGGAAGTATTTCGGACTACCGCTACAAAATGTGGGGCGTCAAAGATTTTTTTATTAAATTCTGGATATTAGATAGTGAAGAAAGTACAAGACCTGCCAACATGCATTTTTTTGAGATGCAGCTGATCAATCTTCCTGAAATTTACCTCATTCTGGCGGAATCTTATTTGAATCAAAATATAAATCAATCTTTAAAATATCTTGATGTCTTAAGGATACATAGAGGGTTGCCAAAGCTTGCTGGAAAGGCAGGCATCTCTCTGCTAACCCTACAAGATTATATCATGGATGAGGTAAGACGGGAATATATTGGTGAGGGCTATCTGTATACTTATTATAAGCGCTTGTTTCATCCGATATATAGAAATGGCTATTCAATCGCGGCTAGTGAGGCTATATTTATGTTTCCTCTGCCATCAAATGAACAGTTACTTAATCCACAATAAATATTAAATATATGCGGTATTTGTATATTTTTTTAACTGTTATAATCTTGGTGACGGGATGTCAAGAGAAAGATAATTTGGATTTATTTGATGTAGATAATTCCTATGTTGAGTTTGGTCAGCCGACTGCTTGGGCAAACCATCATCAGCTTTATCTGGATTCTACTTCGTTTTCTTTTGCTAAGCAATCTGTTGAGGTTGATAAAGTAATTCTTGCTATCCCGGTGTTAATTATAGGTCAACAACACAAAGAAGATAGAGAATACAATGTTAAAATCAATAAGGATGAAACATCGATAAATCTAGCGTTAGTAGATTTATCGAGGCCAATTATACGTTCTGGGTATTTTGTGGACACACTATTTATCTCGATTAAAAAAGATAAGGCACTTAAAGAACGGGTATTCTCTTTGGCAATTGATTTAGGAGATAATACGAATTTCGAAATTGGTAAGGCCACACGAACAAGTTGTCGATTTTTTATAAGTGATCAATTGACGGAACCTGTATGGTGGACAACTTGGCGTTCTTACTTTGGGCAGTACAAACCGGAGGTATATCAGCAGTGGATACGGATCTATAAACCAGGCTTGGATATTACCGCGCCCCTTTTTCCACCAGAGAAACCTAATTATTCCTGGAATAATATGCCTTTATATCCTTTAGAGTATTATTACCCCGTTACCTTTATGTATATTGAGCAATTGAAAAAATTTTTCCAGGATAATGAAGTATATCCAAATGGGGATAGATCATTACCAAGGATATATTTACCATAAATAATTTGGAACAATTATGAAGAGATGGGCAGTCCTAATCGTATCGATTATACTTTTTCAGTTTTTTAATAGATGTACAAAGGATAAGGGAAACTATGTCTACCAAAACATCAATGAACTGGAAATTGTTGATATGAACGGGGAGGATCTTAATGGTAAAAGTTATAGCTATAGGTATGGAGGTAAAATTCAATTCAAACCCCAAGTGTCAGGTACGTTGAGCGGAGAAAATCTTAGTCAGTTGGCCATTTACTGGTCGAAAGGAAAGGATACCATTAGTAATACATTGGAGCTATCTGTAGCTAGCGAGAATCTCGGTGTTGGAACACATAGCTGTGTCTTACATGTGCTCGATAAGCAAACCAAAATAACCTATACCAAGCAATTTTATATCCATGTCGTTGCCGGCATTATAAATGGATCGTATTTGCTTACAGAGACTGAAAACGGCGAATCTGTTTTGTCCGTTATAGGTCCTAATAAAAATGATTCTTTTCAGCACTTTCGAGAATTTGCTGAGGTAAGATTGGGAAGGAAACCCGTTAGAATACAGATTAGCCCGCTTCCGCAATGGAGTGTTCATATTGCGACATTAGAGGGGGATTACCCGTTAGTAGCTCTTGATTTATATAGTTATCTGCCAATACTAGAGTATCCTAGGTACAGCTCTGTTATTTCCGGAGAGCCTCTCCAGCCAAGCTATATGGAGTTGTTTACCAATATCAATCGGCTTCCAGGTTTAATTCTAATGAATGGAAAATGTCGCTTTGTGGCTTCTGGTAAGGTAGGGGCTATTATAAATTCGGATGATTCTCTGGATTATAATTTTGGTAAAAGAGATGTTATTATCAGTAAGTTGAGTTTTTTCGGTGAAATTTTTGCAGCCAATTTTGTCGGTGGTTTTGATCACAGAAATGAGCGTTTTCGAGTTTTTGGCAATCTGTTGTATGGAGGGAGTGTTAGTGTTTATGATGATGCTTTTAATCCAGATGATACCAAAGGGCATAGCTATGTTACAGCGGCCGAACTCCCTGGTGTAGAAGCTGGACAAGCGAAGTGGCGATTTTTAACTCGTAAAGGGAACGAGTTTTTTTTGCATAATATAACGATCAAAGCAAACAGCAGGCCGGAAAAAGCTCAAGTAATCCTTACTAGGAATATTCCTGATATGAACGGTGCAACAAACTTCATTGTTTACAATAAGTATTGGTACTTTTCAAAAGGAAGGACTATTTATCGTTGTTCTGCAGAGACATTGGATGTTTCTGAAGTGATGAAATTGCCGGATGATAGTTCTGGTGATATTGTTTCCTGGAATTTTGATAATATTTTATCAACTCAAGCCAGACAAATAGGTATCGCTACTTTTAATAAAAATAGTAAGGAGTTTAAAAAGGGATCTTATTACCTTTACAATATAGCTACAGGTAAATTTGACAAGACACAGCTTAATGTCATTGATAAAGCTGTTAGTCTTGAAATCCTTTAAATCATATTATTACATCTTAATCTCCTCGAAAACCATTTATCACCCTCATGATGGTTACAAAATGATGAGAAGAAACGACTTTCTTGATATAAAAAATGAGTCCGATATTGTATCGGACTCATCATTAAAACTGATTTTTTGAATTTTTCCAATTTTGTTGAAAAGCAATTCAATAAATAGCTCATATATAAAAATCGAAAGAGTTATTTATATTAACATTTGGAGGTATTTTTGTGTTTTTACCTCCAAATGATTGATAAAGAATATTATTATGGTGTCGTATTTATTCCATAAAACTGAGCTCTTTTAATTGCCCAAGCCATTGTATTCGCAAAAACGATCGAGTTACTCACTTGCCAGCTGCCGGCAGGTAAAGTACCCGCCGGAGAGCTACTTGTACTCGCAATACCATATGCTCTTGAAATCGGGAAATTATTGGCATTTACGGCAAATGGTTCAATTGTATTACTTGTACTATTTCCGACAGTATTGTGATTGGATAAGAAACCACCGTCACCGACGACAAATAAATTAAGTGTATTATGTTTGAACATCGACACTGTTCCGGGATTGCTAGTAGGCCAATTATATCCCGAACCACCGCTATAGACAGTGATATTCGCCAGGTTTAGTCCGGAAATAACGCCTGTAGCACTTGCGTCCTCACCCCAGTATTTTCCACTGGTCAGATTTCCGAATGGACCATTTAATATTTCATCATTAACAGAATTTAACGGATATACTGCCCCTGCAGAATTTCTGCTTGAAACTGTAATTGCAGGATTCGCTAAAAACGATCTGAGTGTGGTTTGAAGTCCAGCAGGGTCCTCCATTTGGCAGATAATTACACCCTTAGCATTTAAATAAGCAGTCAAAGCGGTTAGTTCGGCTGCATTTGGCGTATACGCATACCCGATAATTATAATATCTGGTTTAGCATTAATTTCTGCTATTCTTTGTACTGAAGTTAAATTAGGTCCTACATGGGTAAAACCAGCACTTTTTACTACACTTGCAGCAGTAGTACCAAAATTGCGCGCATCGCCTATTACATTTGCGGAAGCTGCATTCTCTGCTGCATATCCATAGATCGAGGTAGTTGAAAGGTGTAAAATCTTCTTAACAGGAATTACTTTCCAGAGCTTTAAGTCAGCCAACAATATCTTACCGACAGCTGGCGCATAAGTTCCAAAAGAAACAGTGCTTGGACTAGCCGGAGTAATCAAAGTTGCGGTGCTATTATTAACATAGGAAACATCCAATTGTGTTAATTTAAGTTGAATACTAGTCAATGCGCTAGGATCGGCAGTATAGTATGACGCATATTTTTGGTTGCTGGGCGTGGTACTTCCGTCAGCATTGGTCCAGGTCAAATTTCCAATAGTTGTATTGGAAATATTCGAAACCGCTCCAGTGCGTAGATCTAATGTTCCGCTATTAATTCCGCTAGTATTTGCGATCGTTCCGGCTATCTGTGTGATGGTTGCAGATAATTGATCCGAATTCACATGAACATCTATGCGTGCTAGCTTATGATCAAAAGTAATCGGAATTTTAGTCACGGATTCGCTCGAAGTAAATGATCCGGTTGCATACAACAGATCTTTATCATTTGGTGTAGTAATACTGGGGTTATTTAGGTCAGCGGGTTCAGCGACTGCATTGTCATCGTTATAGGAATATGCATACCATACAAGTTGCTTCCCTATTGGCAACATAATAGGCATATCGGTACCCGAAACCGCCGAGACCGATTTAACAAATGCTCCGGTATTATCGTAAATTAAAATGCGATAATTAACACCGGGAGTTACCTTTCCGGCAACAGTTCCGTTAGCAGCACGAGCCGATGCTGCCTTAACAGCAATCGGTGCCCCGATACCGCTATAAGTGCCTTCTGAAGCAGACGCTGTTGCCATCACACCATTTTCTAACTTGACTGTCTTTGAGGAACCTTCAGGTTTAGATGCAGTATTCGCCGTGGCTTTGGTGACTGGATTAGCGATAATATTATCTGTAACAGCACTCATACTAAAGATTACATTTCCTGTTTCTTCGGGTGTTGTATTGACTTCTTTCTCTTTAGAACAGGATGCAAATATTAAGCCCGTACAAACTAACATAATAATCAATTTTTGAATCCTGGATGCAAAAATTATTGGATTAGAATTTATTTTCATAAAATACTTTAGAAAGTTAAATCATTGCTTTTGCTATCTGTAGTCCAGTCATTCACATCAGGTTGATTAGTTCCGTCCGGACCACCAGGGACCACTGGGGAAGAGCCAGCAGCAATGCCATACTCCATTTGAATGATCTCCAATTTAACCATTGGCTTTTTGTAAATCATTTTACTTTTAGATTCTACTTTTGTTTTCATATTAAATTTATTATTATTGATATAATTAACTGTAATTTATTTTTTTTGAGATGGTTGAGTTGTGATACTCATGACTATCCACGTGTGATTAAATGCACAACACATATGTATACGATCGAAAACTAAAATTGTCCCGAAAAAAAATAAAATAATTGAACATATATATTCGGATATTTTGCTTCCTTCATTTTAATAGTAGTTTGTAAAGTGTTTACCATCAGTTGAATATTATTTTTCGGAGGCTGGCTCTGTGTAATTCAATGTGTTTTAAATTAAAAAATGGTAGCATTTGTACGTGGTAAAGCAAGAAAATTAATATAAATAAAAGATGTGCACTGCCTATAAACCGCCAATAGCCTTACTTTTTTTCAATTGACGTTGATATTTTCGCAACCAGTCGATAACGGTTCGTCTATCGTTGATATTGTAAATCTCCATTGCTTCCTCGAGCCATAGTTCGCCATTGACAATCGCATGAACAACAAGTTCTTTGATCTTTTTTGAATACCGTGTTGAATGAGTTCTCATATTTTTCTAAAGCCATTGTTTTTTTTAAAATATATTATCAGTACTGAATTCTCTACTTTAAACAGTACTGATATTGTAGTGGTCGCTACCCAAATAGTACTTTACGGTTGAGTATTAAAATTGTCCTGAAAAAAATAAAAAAGCTGCTCAGATATAATATCGAAGCAGCCTTACCCAATAATAATACATGAAAAGTATTGTAATTAAGTATGTTAGTTCCATTACCAAAACATACCTATATATACATTACGGTTATACATCAAAATTGTCCCTTAATAATTTCAAATAATTTCTCTTTGAAAGATTGTCCGGTCAAAAAGTCTGACTAAATAATCCGAAGCTGATTTCCATTCCCCTTGTTGACTATGGCATTTCTGTCTAAAGTTCAGATTTATTTGAAAAGATGTACATATCACGTCTTTTTCCTTAATTTTATAGCAGCAGCAATTAAATTAAGGAATAGAAATATTATTAATTTATTTAAGGTTTAAATTCGGAATCTTTAGTTTCAAATATTTGATAATCGCCGACTGTTGATTGCGAATCGTTTTTTCAGAGAGATTCAGCATCTTGGCAATTTCAGGATTTTTATAACCTTGCATCCGCAGGAGTACGATTGGTTGTGCATGTGGACTATATTGATCCAACAAATGTCGAATAATATTCCATAATGATTCTTCTCGCACCTTAAAATCGGTGGTGTTGTACTCGTAATCTGTAAGAGGCTCTACAGAATCCAGGTGACGTTGCACATGTATTGAATGCGATAGGTAGTCAAAAATGGAATTTCGTAAGGTTCGATAAATATAACCCACAAAATGACCTTCTAAATCAATATGACCTCGGTTGATCCACAATTTAACAAATACATCCTGTACTATATCCTCTGCTATGTTCGATTTATTTATTTTCCTGAGTGTATAGTCCAAAAGGGGGGCTCTAAAACGATTATACAATTCCGTATAAGCGCGCCTATCGTCATTTTTTACAAAATGATATAGTTCTTCATCCGTTAAAATATGCAAAAGCTACAACGTTTATAATTGGGAAGAAAAATGAAATATAATTTATTTAGCTTCCTTTTTATTTTGTAAATAATTACTAATTAATTCCTTTTAATAGCTCGATAATCAATCTATCTTGCATATTATGTGTCGAAAGGTTAAGGGAGTCTAAGTCGACAACGATAATTGGCATACTTTGCCTGTCAGCTGCAAATAAAAATGTGTCAACCAGCTCTGTACAGTAATTTCTTGGTGCAGCATCGGCAAATACTTGTTTAACCTTAGCGAGAAAATTGGCGAAAAATTTAGACGGATTTTTAACAATGATCAATTGTTCTTGTTTGGGAAATTTCGTTTTCGAAAGATCTAAGCATCTCGAAAAAATAACATCCTGTAATAGTGCTTTTTCAAAATTGATAGTAGGCACACTTAAAGCTTTGGCTTTTTTATAGGCAAAAAAGCTGACAGCGTATAGGCTCTCTTTTTGTGGGATGCCAAAAAACCAAGATGAGTTTATCTTTCCCTCGAAAACGACATTTATTAGTTCGGTACCGTTAAAAACTGTTTTATTGATATAATTATCTGAAAAAGCTACTGTGTCAACTTGTAGGTTGTCAATAATCACTTTAGAAAAATCACAGCATGTAAATGAGCAGTTTGTCCATTTGCCTGATTTTTGAAAAGATGCAGACTGAAAGTTACAGTTCTTGAATTCGCAACGAGTAAAACGACAATTTTGGAAAATTGAATTTGTAAAGTCTTTGTTTTCCACCTTACAATCTTCAAAGAAGCAGTTTTTAAAAATCTTATAACTAAAATCGAAATGCTCAATCGATTTTTGCTCAAATTTTCTTTCAATTTCGTATCCCATAATTATTCATCTAAATATTTTACAGTTTATACAGCAGATTAATTCGCAATGAACCAGTACTTGAATGGACATTGCGCTAGATGGTGTTCAGGCTAGCAAATATGTATACGGTTGAAAAGAGTAATTGTCCCGAGAAAAGAGAAAATAATAGATGTGGAAATTTCTTTGCAGAAAAGAAATGATTTCAATATTTCTTATGTTGATAAAAAGTTCATCATTATAGTTTATTATCAACTTATTGGATGTGAAAATGTGCTTTATCTTTAAGTTGCCTTTAGGTTCCAATTTTGATGAATCGCGTTTTACTTATTTTGCGAACGACTAGATTTTTTACGGAATATCAGCATATATGCCGTTGTAGAAACTGCAGAACCATGTGCGGATATCTAGGCTGTAAGTTTAATCACGTAAGGGCATCTATGGCAAGAAAAAGCAGATAAGTATACATGCTAGAAAGTTTTAGGTATCTGCTTTAAACTGAATTTTAAGCATTGAAAACTCTCTCCAAGGAGTGCCTTATGAATTTTAATGATTCAATATTTGATTGTTTTAGGCAATATGTCAATAAAGTTGTAGTGCAGTAGCGACAAAAATAGTTTTTATTGTTCCAGCCTATTTTAGCCCTTGGCGCTATTCCTATTTTTGTACAGTACATACTAAATTTTTCATAATGTTTTATGGTAATAGCATTTAATTTGGATCTCGCGTCCAGAATCTTTATAGCTAATAGTTTCCGGGAACTATCATAAGGATAAAATAGATAGCACAGAATGACCAGAAACATATTGTTTCGGCTAACGATTCTGCCCATATATTAGAGGTCTATTGGATAACCTATTGTCTTTCTGGGCCAAAAGAGGTAAAGCAGGATGATTGGCAAGAATAACCAAGGGAACACAAAGCTAAGAGCAACGGCAATTGAAATTCCGAAAAGTTCACCATAAAATCTACAAATGGGATAAACATCTTTGTACTAAAAATTTTGAACATTAAATAAAGAGAAAAATGGCAAGAAACGATTTAAATGGGAAAGTAGTTTTAATTGCGGGTGGCGCAAAAAACTTAGGAGGCTTATTAAGCCGCAATTTTGCATCCAAGGGAGCAAAATTGGTTGTTCATTACAATAGCGAAAGTACAAAAGCGGACGCCGAGAAGACTTTGGCTGATATCAACAGTATAGGTGGTGAAGCGTTTTTATTTCAGGCAGATTTGACTGATGTCAAAAATATAACCAAGCTTTTTGATGCAGCAATCGAACAGTTTGGCGGTGTTGATATAGCTATTAATACCGTTGGAAAGGTTTTGAAAAAACCATTTGCCGAAACAACAGAGGAGGAATACGATAGTATGAGTAACATTAATTCCAAAGTAGCCTATTTCTTCATCCAGGAGGCGGGCAAGAGATTAAATGATAATGGAAAGATCAACACAATCGTAACCTCCTTGCTTGCGGCATTTACTGGATATTATTCAACCTATGCCGGGGCCAAAGCACCTGTAGAGCACTTTACACGAGCAGCATCCAAAGAGTTTGGCGCCAGAGGTATTTCGGTTACAGCAGTTGCGCCAGGACCAATGGACACCCCATTTTTTTATGGTCAAGAAACAGATGATGCGGTAGCTTATCACAAATCAGCTTCAGCATTGGGTGGATTGACAGATATTAAAGATATCGCGCCACTTGTGGAGTTTTTGGTAACAGATGGTTGGTGGGTGACAGGGCAGACTATTTTCGCAAATGGAGGTTACACCACACGATAATAGAAGATATAGCGGCAAGTAATTTAGTTATTTGCCGCCTTGTTAATAGAAAGATAAAATTGTTTTTGCTTTAATACTAAATAGTGGGATATATGATTCTGAAAATTATCAATTCAATTTTAATCCTTGTTGCCATATTTATGGGATTGAAACAAGGGTATGCCATAAGTATAAAATAAATTGTAATTTTGGATAGTAACGAGGTATTTATTGGGGCAACTTTAGAAACTATTACATGAATTGCTTAATTATCGATGATCAACTACTGTCTCGCGCTGTACTAAAAGAAATGATCGCTTTAGATCAATCTTTAAAATTAGTAGGAGAATGTACAAATGCCCTGGATGCCCTGAAAGAACTGCAAAGCAATAAGATTGATCTTGTATTCACGGATATTGCAATGCCCGGGATGAGCGGGATGGAATTGGCTGAACGCTTAAAAGGTACACGCCCTCTCATTATCTTTACCACTTCCTTACCTCAATATGCCGTTGATGCATTCAATTTAAACGTTGTAGATTTTCTGGTTAAACCCATTGGTGCATCCAGTTTTTTAAAAGCTGTTGAAAAAGCTAAAGTAATGTTTAGTCTCACTGAAGAGCAGGCAAATGTTAGCAGGAATAGTGAATTTATTTTTATTCGCGTTTCAAATACGCTTAAAAGTATTAAAACCAGCGAGATTTTTTATTTGGAAGCAAAGGGTGATCATGTAAAATTTTATCTTCAGGATCAGATTTATTCTATTCATTCAACTTTGATTTCCGTAGAGCAAAAGTTGCCAGTTGATGTTTTTTTTAGGGTTCACCGGTCTTTTATTATCAACCTAAATAAAATAGATAAAATAGAAGGCGGAACTTTAATCATTAATAAGCAATTGGTCCCCATAGCCAACGCTTACCGCACAGCACTTTACAAGCGTCTTCAAATTGTTTAACTATAATTAGTGACCTGTCCCCAAATGTAGGCCTAAAGTTCCTCCTCTTCAGAATCATCCTTTTCCGTAGATTTGATTAACGTAAAACGGCTTCCGTATTGTGCAGAGACTTCCGTTTTTACGTACGGATCTTTGTGGATGTAACTCGTACATAACGGACAACTCCTGGATGACGTTAACCACTACCTTTTTTTATACTAAACTCCAACGTTGCTAAACTTCTACTGAACGGGCATATCCCACGATCTGGCGTGTTCGCCATCTATTGTATACACATAAAGAGTATGTTTGATATCGATACGCAATAGACAATAGCATATATTGCGATCTATCTTATCATTATACAAATGTTTTTTCTGTAATCATTTATTAAAAATAACTTTTTAAAGATCAATCGAATGCAAAATTTAAAATTTAGACTCCTCTCGATTTTTTTATTAATTCAGCCCTTACAAATCTTTGCACAAGTTTCCACAACCAAAGATAGTATCATAAAAAATACTCAAAACAATGCTATTAACGCCGATAGATTAACCAACAATCAATCGAAAAGGTTAACCATAGATCAACAAAAATATACGTTTACGCTGGGGGATACGTCTTTTCTTTTAGATGGAAAACCGTTGCAAATTATCAGTGGAGAAATACACTATCCACGTGTTCCTCGTGAAGCCTGGCGTACACGAATGAAAATGGCAAAAGCTATGGGCTTAAACACGATTGGTACATATGTTTTTTGGAATTTGCATGAACCACAGAAAGGGAATTTTGATTTCAGTGGCAATAATGATGTTGCAGAATTTGTTAAAATAGCAAAAGAAGAAGGCTTATGGGTCATATTAAGGCCCAGTCCGTATGTATGTGCTGAGTGGGAATTCGGCGGTTTTCCGTACTGGCTATCGAATGAAAAAGGATTAATGGTTCGGAGTAAGGAGGAGAAATATCTTAAGGAATATGAGATCTATATCAAGGAAGTAGGTAAGCAACTGGCTCCATTTCAGGTTAACCATGGTGGCAATATTTTAATGGTTCAAATTGAAAACGAGTACGGATCTTATGGTAATGACAAAGAATATCTAGCGATTAATGAACGTCTATTCAAGGAAGCTGGTTTTGATGGATTATTGTATACCTGTGATCCTCCAGAATCAATTGCAGCTGGACATCTGCCAGGCTTGTTACCGGCTGTTAACCTCATTGACGAGCCAGCTAAGGTAAGAAAATTGATTCGTGAAAATCATGGTGGCAAAGGGCCATTTTATGTTGCCGAGTGGTACCCAGCATGGTTTGATTGGTGGGGAACCGAGCACCATACAGTGCCTGCTGAAAAATATACAAAGGGTTTGGATCGTGTTTTGTCGGCCGGTATTTCTATTAATATGTATATGTTTCATGGGGGCACTACCCGTGGTTTTATGAATGGTGCTAATTATAACGATGAAAAACCTTATGAACCCCAGACAAGTAGTTATGATTACGACGCCCCTCTAGATGAAGCGGGGAACGCTACACCAAAGTTTATGGCGTTTCGAAATGTGATAAAGAAATACTTACCTGCTGGCAGTACCTTACCTCCTGTGCCTGCAGCAAAACCTGCAATCAGTATCAAGTCAATTCAATTAACAAATTCGGTACTGTTGCTTGATAATTTGCCAAAACCGATAATAAATGAAACCCCTCTTACTTTCGAAAAATTGAATCAGGATTATGGATTTGTATTATACCGTACCTTTATTCAAGGAAATAAAGCTGGCACCCTTAAGTTAAAAGGACTACGTGACTATGCTGTGATCATGATCAATGGAAAAACGGCGGGGACTTTAGATAGAAGATTAAACCAGGATAGTTTGGCGATTTCCCTACCCAAGGGGAGAGTAAGACTAGACATACTAGTTGAAAATTTGGGAAGGATCAATTTTGGCAAATACCTCTTGCAAAATGATAAAGGTATAACGGAATCTGTTTCATTCCAAAACCATGATTTGACTTCATGGCATATGTTTAGCCTTCCTTTCGAGAGTAGTAAAGCGATCAAATTCCAGCAAAAGACAAAAAAAATAATGCAAAGCCCTGTTTTGAAAAAAGGAACTTTTTATATAGCTAAAACAGGTGATACTTATCTGGATATGCAAAAATGGGGCAAAGGAGTAGTTTGGATTAACGGTCACAATATCGGACGCTACTGGTCTATAGGGCCGCAACAAACCCTTTTTGTCCCTGGAGAATGGCTTAAAAAGGGTAATAATGAAATAATTATTCTTGAATTATTAAGTCCACAGCAATCAATATTATCGACCAAACCTAAACCAATATTAAACATTTTGCAACTATAATGCAAAAATGTTTATGTTATCAGCCACATTGTAGCATATTTCGTGCTATCAATGTGGCTTGATTTAGATCATCAGAAATAAAGTACGTATTATTCTAAGCTGATTAAGATTGTCCCATGTGTAGGTATTAGTGTTTCAATATGAGTTAAATGCTCACCTATATTTTTTTTCAACCACAGATTTCTGACCTTATATTTACCGTTTTTTCCGATAGAGGAGAAGGCGAAATCTACTTTTTTTTCTGAATTGGTAGTGTTTAAAAGTGCAATAACAGTCTTCCCATCCGCCATGGTTTTTGCCCAAACTTCAACATTACTATCTGTAGTATATTTAAGTTCTGCCGCCTTACCCAAAATATCCTGATTCACCGCAATTACTTCGTTATTGGTAAGCAGGGAAAGACTAAATGAATCCAGGTGTTCCAAATTGGCACCAATGAATATAGGAGCGCTTAGTACACACCACATACTCATCACCGTCATTTGTTCCTGATGGGTTAAATGATTAGCCTGATCATTTCTATTCGCCGCACCCACAGCACCAATCTGCAAAATATCGGGATCATTCCACCTTCCGGGCTGTACGTAAGCCGATTTATCTGCCAACATACGAAATGCAGCATATACCGACTTCCAGTCGTCATGAACATCAACACCCGTTCTCCAAAGCTGTCCCCCTGTTTCAGCACCCCATTCCCATACATTACCCATACCATATTGACATAAGGAGAAAATAATATCCCGTGATTGAGCTTTTAATGCGTTTCCCATCAATGTATAAGGTTTCATCAGTTCTGCTCTTGTGGTATCGTTAGCAAAAACTCCATAACTGCACCAGTCATACTTCAAATAATCAAAGCCAGTACTCGCAAAATAACGAGCATCTTGCAATTCATAACCGTAACTTCCTGTTACTCCGCCACAAGTTAACGGACCAGGCGAGCTGTAAATTCCAACCTTGAAACCAAGGCCATGGATTTGGTCTACTATTTTTTTAATATTTGAAAAATACTTATTCGGTAAAATTGTTCCGTTTTGGTCACGCGATTTTCCTACTCGATCTTGATCTTTTGTAGGACCTTCATGGTATTCATATACTAACGAATTTTTCTTTTGTTTCAGTTGTTCCCATAAAGGATCTTCTTTATCGGGCTGATTTGTCCAAGGATCGTCAATTTCAAGAATACCCCAACCATATTGATCAAGTTTGTATTTCTTCATCAAATAGGCTGTTTTTAAAATATCTTTTTCAGTTACTTTTCTTCCATAGCTATACCAACTACTCCAACCCATGGGAGGGGTTAACGCTAATGTATCCCCAGCCACAATGTTGATTTTTTTCACTGCTTTACCTGATTTGTTTTTTGCAGTAATAACTAAAGCATAATCACCTTTTTGGTTGAGCTTCCCAAAAATTACACCCTTAGACTTATTATACTGAATGCCTTTTGGCAATCCACTTACTGATATCACCATGGGCCTTTCACCACTTACAGGTATATAATAAAAAAAATTCTTACCTGTTCCTACACCGAAGCGGCCAGGACTATTGATTTCTGGTTTTTGGTTAGTGCTGTGAGCCGACACCTGAATATTTGCAAAACATGGTATCTGAGCTGTAAAAAAGAAGATTTTTAAAATAAACAAGAAATACCTTGTGTTATTAATGATGTAATTTTTCATACTTTTTTATTAAATATAAACTCAAATTTATTATCTGTTTGCTGAACTAATTCACACAAACCCTTCAAAACATATTCATAAAAAATCAGATTGATCAAGGATCTCAGGGAGATTAATTTCTTAAACAATCTGATTTATAGAACGGTAAAAGATTATTAACATTTAATTGTATCCTGGGTTTTGCGCCATTTTATTTTTGGACGAAACAATAACATCGCGTGGGATAGGTAACCATATCTGGTAAGGGGAAAACTGACGGTTTATAACATTTTGGACTGCAAAAGTTAACTTTCCGGTATTATCCTTAGTTATACTCATCCCTCTTATAGGGGCTGTTTCTGTTATATTTGTAATTCCCCAGCGACGTACATCAAAAAAGCGATAACCTTCAAGTGCCAACTCTACTCTTCTTTCTTGTCTTATCGCATCACGCATCTGCGGTTGGGAAAGACCTTGGGCAATATTCGGCATACCTGCTCTATTTCTAATATCATTTATTGCATCATAAACACTTTGATCTGGGCCACTGGCCTCATTTTGAGCTTCAGCATAATTTAGCAATACTTCCGCATAGCGCATTGATATCCATGGAGTCTGACCACTTGTACTGGCTGGAACAATGGGTTGATTATCGTCAAGAAATTTATGTAAGGTGTAACTTGTTTTTTGCGTATTTTGAGCATCTGGACCATCTTTAGTGTCTTTTCCACCTGGTAAAAAAAACTCAACAGGTCTGCCTCTGTACATCTGACCATTCGTTAAAACTGTTTGCTGCAATCGTGGGTCCCTGTTTATGTAAGGATTTTGAGGATCGTATCCAGAAGTAGGGTCCGTGATCATTTTTCCATTGCTCATTTGGTAATCATCTACCAAATTTTGAGAAATTGTTAAGTCTGTCCAACCGCCATAACCATTGGGGCTGTAATTCCTTTCAAATGGATCATGCGAAGCATTTAGCGTATACAAATGCTGAAAGATAACTTCTGAACTTTTAGAGTTCAAAAAAAGCAGACGGTAACTTTCGGTACCCATGCTTTTATCAATTGAATATTTATTTAGCGCCATCACTTCTTTTGCAGCTTTTGCTGCATCAGTCCAAGTCCCTGAATTATAAAGTGGACTTGCCGCAAATAATGCCAGCCTGGATTTAAGTGCAAGTGCCGCACCTTTGGTGGCCCGGCCAAGTGCCCAACTACCATCGTTATCTTTGGGTAAGTCAGCAGCGGCTGCAGTCAGCTCGTCAAGGATATACTTCACACATTCCTGTAAAGATGAGCGGGTGTATAAAGCCGGTATATCAAAATTGTCTTCAAGGTTATACACTTCATCACCCATTAAAACGACGCCTCCATAAAACGTAGTAAGGGTATAATAACGATATGCTCTTAAAAACCTTAACTCTGCTCTAACCTGCTTTCTTCTGGTTTCTTCTGTAAATTTAACAGTTCCAATATTTTTTAGACCATAGTTACAATCGTGGATAGCTTTATAAGAATCTTTCCAATAATTGTCAAGTCCTACCGAATTATCAGGGCTTAATTGACCAAGTTGATAGCCTGGTTGTGAGGTGAAAATGTTAAAACCTTCGTCTCCAAAACAATTCATTTGCAGGAAATTAAAAGCTTTGTCTAAAGTACTTGGTTGTCTATACCGGCTTCCTACATAGCCTTCAAAGGCGCTAGGATCGGTAATGACTATGTCCTCTGTTATAATTGTAGTTGAAGGAGGGTCTAAAAAATTTTTCTTGCATGATATTGTAACCGCAGTTATAGCTATCATAAATAGTATCCAAGATTTATATAGTTTTTTCATTTTAGTATTTTTATGCTAAATAATTTATTACCTTAAAACGATATAGTTGCACCCAAATTAAAAATGCGTTGCTGTGGATAATTTGTTCCTATCGTATTGTCTGATTCCGGATCAAAATCTTTTACTTTAGTTAGTGTAAAAAGATTAAATACACTCATATAAGCTCTTAACGATTTGGTAGAGGAACCAGAAAGTTTAAAGTTGTAACCTAACTCGACACTCTTTATGCGTAAAAAAGCTGCATCTCTTAACCAAAAAGTATTGGAAAAATTCCCTCCATTGTAATCCTTTTCAATTCTTTCGACAGCACGTGGATAAGACCCATTTGGGTTATTCGGTGTCCACCGGTTGCTGGCCCAACTATCATAAAAATTATAAAAATCTGTGCCTGATAATGGCAATAAATACTGTGATACCTTGGCTTGACCGGCAAGTACCATAGCTAGATCAAATCCTTTATAATTTGCACCAAGTACCAATCCATATGTTATTTGTGGTTGATTACTGTATTCACTTCTTACCTGATCTAATCCATTAATTACGCCATTTCCGTCTACATCTTTATAAATCAAATCGCCAAGTCTAGCAGTATATCCCTGAGGTACGGCATATTTGGTTCCTATAGCATCTAAGTCTGATTGGGTGCGAAATATTCCTATCTCCTGATAATAATTACTAGTTCCCATTGGTTTACCCGTTTGCCACTGGTAATCTGGGATAGATTGATTTTCGCCAATATCTATCACTTTATTTTTGGCAAAAGTAAAATTACCGGTCACATTAAAGCCAAAGTCATCATATTTCTTAGTATAGCCAAGAGTTGCCTCTATACCATTATTATTTACCTTTCCAAAATTTTGCTGGGGTATATTACCACTTATGCCCACCAAATCAGGAATATTTGCCGACCCGCGATAGGCAAGTATCTTAGATCTTTGTTGGCGGAAATAGATAAATTCAAAATTGATGTCATTAAACAAACGGCCCTCTATGGCTATATCGGTTTTCTTGGCAACTTCCCAGGTAATATTTGGGTTCGCTAATAATCCGATATTCACCCCTGGTTGGATAACATTGCCACTACCAGTATTTGCAACAAAAGTATTATTAGCATTAAACTGGTTGATAAACTGGTAGCCGCCAATAGCATCATTACCTAAAGTACCATAAGAAGCCCTCAGTTTTAATTCGTTAATTGCTTTATTTTTAGGAAACCAGCTCTCCTGTGTTATACGCCAACCTGCCGAAACCGTACCAAAATAGCCCCAGCGTGAATTTGGCGGAAAAACAGATGATGCATCTGCACGGCCCTGAACATCTAAAAGGTATTTTTGGTTATAATCATAAGACACTTTAGCAATAAAAGACCTTCGGGTATTTACATTACCACTACCACCGTTTGAAAGATCTGTAGCTGCCGGCCCTCCATTATCTAATTCAGGGGTAAGTGCCGATAGATAGTTTATCCGACCGGCTTTAAATGTGTTATATTCATACTTCATCTGTTCGTAGCCTACAAATGTATTGATCGAATGCTCAGCAAAGCGTTTGCTGTAATTCAACTTTATATTGCTAACTATTTGAGTTGAGTTTTCCTGCGATTCGGAAAGTGATGGCCGATTATTTGTTCCCCCCTGCGGACGAATATCATATTCATTGGTAACAGGATTATAAGTGTACAAATTATATGGCAAATTAAACTGCTTAGTAAAATTCCAATATTTATCAATAGATACAAAACCATCAACACTTAAACCTTTAACCCAATCATTCATATCAAAGCTACCTTTCAAAATACCATTAAATACTTGCTTGGGATTTTTAAAAGTACCGCCTAAATCTGATTGTAATGCAACTGGATTACGCCCCTCTAAAGCGTAATTAAGTAAGCCATTCGGGTATCTTGGCGCTATAGTGGGGTACATTCTGTATATATTTTCAAAAATCCAGGATGCACTATTGACAGGAAACTTCCTATCTTCTTCTCGTCCATTCAAATACAAGCCGAATTTGAGATCTTTAGTCACATTTACATCAATATTAGATCTGAAACTATATTGCTTATATTGTGTGGTATTGTCTTTATATAAAGAGTTTTGATCTAAATACCCGGTTGACACAAAATATTTAACATTTTCGCCCCCCCCACTTACCGATAGATTTGCTTGATTTTGCGAAGCTGATTTATTAATAGTTTCTTTTTGCCAATCAGTATTTGGATAATTTAGAGGGTCTGAACCATCCCTAAACTTTTGTAGTTGCTCTTCTGAATACTTTTGATTCATCCCCCCGGCTGGGTTATTAGAATATAACACCTCGTTTGACATTTGTGCCCAGGTGACTGCATCAGTCATTTTAGGTAAACGTGTGGGTGTAACAACAGCCTGATTTAAAGATGCAGAGATTATAGGTTTACCTAATTTGCCTCTTTTTGTTGTAATCAATATTACACCGTTAGCTGCCCTGGATCCATAAATTGAAGCAGATGCATCCTTTAAAACCGAGTAACTCTCAATATCATTGGGATTTAGTCTTTCTAACCCACCAATTTGGCCCGGGACACCATCAACTACTACCAAAACATCATTATTCCCAGTAGTAGCTGATCCCCGTATAGATATGCTTGAACCATCATATCCAGGCTCACCGGAGCGGTTATTTAGGATAACCCCAGACACACGGCCAGCTAGTGAGTTGGAGAGGTTGGCTGCTGGACTTTTTGCTACATCAGCCCCTTTAATAGTAGATATTGAGCCTGTTACAGTTTCCTTTTTTTGAGTACTATATCCTACAACAACAACCTCACCTAAGCCTTGTGAAGATTTATTAATTGTAATACTTAATATAATAGCCGTATCGGTTATTGTAATTTCCTTACTTTCATAACCCATGAAGGATATTTGTAATACATCTCCTTTGTTTGCATCTAAAATAAAACCACCATTAGCATCGGTAGAAACGGCTTTGGAGGTTCCCTTCACTTTAACCGTTGCCCCAATTATAGGCAAACCTTTATCATCAACAATTTTACCACTAAATTTATCTGCTTTTAATGCCGATGTGTTAAAAATTTTCAGCTTTGTTTTTACAACTGTCTCTTTGTTTTTTGTTAAAATGATTTCGGCATTGGCCTCATACGTAGGCACAACCATTCCCAGAGTAAGCAGCTTTATAAAAAAAGATGGACTCTGATAAAATAACGTCTTTTTATTATGTACATTTAATTTCATAGTTAGGTTATTTAATTTAATAATTGGTTTAAAAAAGCAATGGATAACTCATTGAGATACACAACAATTTTATACCAATTCGGTAATATCTCCAATAGCCGGAAGTTAGATGAAAAGATCTGCCCGTTGAGTGAAGACTTATTGCCGTTGAAATAACATTAAGAATCATCAACAAAACCATTGGTTATGGTGGGCTATTCTATTAGTGTGTATCGTAATCAGTAAATCAGAATGCACAACTTTTGTTAAAGTAAAAGTGCATCATAAATGGAAAATAGTAAATACAAAGTTCATGTTTTGGTAGGCGATGTCCTAAGAAGATCATACTTCGCAATCATGGCCGGGAAATGGAACCCAAAATAGCAGAAGCAGTAGACCGTGTTTCCGGCCTGTTCGCAAATCCGATCGAAAGCTATAGCATGTAGAATAGAAAAACTACCAAAAGTGCGGCACCCCAAATTACCAATTATTCTGCATTCTTATTTACTATTTCTAGCATTAGGAAAGCTATAATAGAATACACAGCCTGTCGGCTGCTTATTCTTTGCCCAAATACGGCCGTCCATTTTAGCAACAAAATCCCTACACATAGAAAGTGCAATCCCGGCCCCCATTTGTGTTGAGGCTCCTGGCTGCCTAGAGATGGCAAATAACTTGTCAAGCGTGACTTGGTCTAAACCTGGTCCATCATCCGAAACAGTGATAATAACTTCCCTTATAGTTGCTGTACATCCAATAATAATCCTACCGTTTTCGGGTGAGAATTTAATTGCATTAGACAATAAATTTCGATTAACAAACTGCAGCATCTCTTTATCGGCGACAAAGATTACGTCATCTGGGATCTCATTGATAAACACTATTTTTTTTGCTTCCAATTGCTCACTAAACAAACCAGCCGTTTCATTAAACAAATCGTACAAGTTTAGTGTTTCTGGCTTAAACTGATAACCCGACAACTGTTGCCTGATCCATTGCAGAACGATATCGAACGAATCCAGCATTTGGGTTGCGTCTTTTTCAATATCATTATAAATTTGTTCCAGTTCTTCTTTTTCAAAATCATGTTTACGACGTATAAAACGGACAATATCTATTGTCGAGCATAAGGGAGACCTGAAATCATGCGCTAAAATAGAGACCAAATTGTTTTTAAACTCGTCAGCTTCATTTAAAACCCTAATCTTTTCCTGTATCTGTTGGTTTAGCTTTAATTGTTGTTGATAAAGTTCCCCTTGTTTTTGTTCTTCTAACTCGCGCAATGATAGTTCCCTTTTTAACCGAAACCATCGAGCCTGATATATATAAATGCCAACCAGACCTGAAAGCACGATAAGAAAATATATAACTTTAGCAAAAGTAGACTTCCACCATGGGGATGATACAGTAATAACTATTGACTTTTTGTTTTTACTCCAAACGCCATCGTTATTGGTAGCCTCCACGACAAAAGAATAATCATTAAAATCCAGATTGCTATAAGTAGCAGTAGGGTTACTACCGTCAGTGAATTTCCACTCCGTATCATAACCAATCAGTTTATAACGATACTGACATTTTTTAGGGTTGGCATAATGCATTGCAGAAAATGAAATAACAAAGTTGTTTTGAAGATAATTTAAGTAAAGCGTATCGCAATAATTGATCGTTTTTCCGACAATAGTACTTATGTTATTAATTAGCAAGCCCGTAAATACCGGATGGGCAGCGACAGGATTGGTTTTGATACTGTCGGGGAAAAAATAATTAAGCCCGTTCATTCCGCCGAAATACAACCGGCCATCCCGGCCGGCATAACTTGCCCCTATTTTAAAGCCATTTCCTTGCAAGCCATCATTCTTATCAAACCGAGTTAATAATTTACTATTCGTATTAAAACGGGCCAGACCTCTGCCACCCATCCAGATATTACCCGTATTGTCAAATTCAAATGCTTCTACATCATTAAATATGCCATATTCATTCCCATACCGGCTTATGCTATAATTATTATTCTTTTTTAATGTCAGGCAGTTTAGGCCACCACCTATTGTACCAACCCAATACGTACTGTCATTTTTTTTTTGTACCTGAAAAACATAATTAGAACTTAACGAATTGGCACTATCAGTTACCTGGTACCTAAAGGTCTTAATCACATTACCTACACTGTCAATAAGAAGCCGTAATAACCCATTAGTGGTGGATACAAAAAGCTCAGGTTTTACATCATCAGCCCAAACATTATGTGCTGATCCATTTCCTCGATAGTTTACCTGATATACATTTTGTTTATTGCGAATGATACTACCAAAGCCGTTGTCATAACTACCAAACCAAATATTCCCATAACAGTCTTTTACCAAACTAGATATGGGGTGTGTCGGAAACTGACTATATCCAACGGGTTCAAGTAATCTATCACGTTTGCTATTGATTATTTTTATACCATTTTCGGTACCAATCCATAGATTTCGATCTGGATCAAGCACCATAGCATTGATTTGATTGGTTTTAAGTTTAACAAAACGATGACTATTGTAACGCTCAACTTTATGTGTCTTTGGGTCAAAGGCATTTAACCCTTGACCATTTGTGCCAATCCAGATCTTGGAGTCAGCCTCCCCGAGCATCGATCGGATGTAATTCCCGGATAATGAATTCTGATCTTCTGTGTGCTTCAATGTAAAAAAAGGCTTCGCGTTCAAATCACAAATATTGATTCCTTTTGCCCAAGTGGTTACCCACAAACATTGCGATCGATCAATCAGCAGGTGATCCGGGTGATTAGAGTTAAAACTATCGGCCTTAGTACCCGCTCTTACAATTTGTCTAATTTTTAATTGGCTGTCAAGCCAAAACAAGCCGGCATAAGTGCTCACCCAATAGTTAAGGTTCCCATCCTGTACAAGATCTCTGATACTATTGCAACCGGGAATTACAATCTGTCTATGCATGTTGAAGTTGTGGCTGTCAGACCACGCCTGGCCTGAAGGCTTCATCAATGTAAGTACATTGCCAGCTGTTATTAATAATTCACCGAATTGATTAAAAAACAGACCATCTAATCCTTTAATATCAGTTGCCAAGACACATTTTTTGAAATGGAGTGAACGATCTAAAAACCATAGTCCATCATTCGCTGCCAACCAAAAGTTACCGCTACTATCTGGAACTATTTTGTTAAAAGATGTTCCTTTAGGATAGTTTAATGGTATGTTTTTCAATGTTTTACCCTTGATATTGAACAAGCGTAGCTGTCCATCCACAAAGGCTGTCAATACCTCCCCTCTAACAAACAGTTGCGAACAAGTTTTGCCACGCAGACCATTCCGAAGACTCAGCACGTCTGTATATTTTTCCGTTCTCGGATCAAAGTATTGGATGCCATCCTCAGAACCTATCCATATATTACCGTCTTCAGCCAGGCAAATGCTTTTGATTCTGTTTTTTAAAGCGCTATGCTTAGGTTCATTGGCATTATAGAACAATTTAGTTTTATAGCCATCAAAGCGGTCTAGTCCAAACAAGGTACCTATCCAGATAAAACCGAATTTATCCTGTTTTATAGCTGTAATATCTGTATGAGATAAGCCATCATCAACAGATAAATTGGAAAATTTTAACGGTCGTTGTTGTTGTGCGCTAAGCCGGTCAACGGTTCCAATAATCAACAAAAACCCTATTAAAAAAACATGCGCTACAAAAACCACTGATTAACAAATGTTTAAATATATTTAACTAATTGAATTTGTAATACTTTGCATTCTTTACGGGATACTTAAGTCTGTAGAGTTCAGCTGTAGTTTATTAAATTCATGATCATACCTATTGTACGTCTTCAAACTAATTAGGACATCTGAGTCCACTTTCTTAAGGAGTCTTTCGCTTTATAAATTTATTAATTTTTGTTGATTATACAATTGTCTTCTTTTGTTCAAAGAATTGATTTTTATCTGTTTTCTTTTTTCAAATTCGTTCAGATCATCCACAATAGACATCTGCAGGTGTTAAGCTGTTCACGAATTTCTTTAATGCTTCTATAAGCTTTTCGGGATGGTAAAAGTGATAGTGACAATGCCAATCGGGACAATTTTGCATTGATCAATAATAAGACAACTGATGGGTATGGATTTGATATCATCGGCAATTTTAGCGATAGCTTTAACACATTCTTTATGGGTAATCTTGTCAATAGTCTTGTCGCCAGTAATATTGACTACACACGAAACAAATCCGCCTTATAATTCTAAAGGCGCTGTTCATGCTGATCGAATTGATAAAACAATTATCAGCAACAATAATTTCACGACCAGTTCCGGGTCTTCCATCTTGTCCGAGGGAGTGACAAATTCCAAAATCCAGGGCAATATCTTTAATAGGTGGGGGAGTAGCCACCGTGGCACCAGTTGCCTGTATCGTATTGGACTCAAGCACGAATACTCTCTCCAAAAGCTATGGCAATGAAATTGATGGAAACACGTTTTATAACTCACTGAAAATTGGCGGGTACCTATTGGAATCAGGTACTTTCGATACCAATAATTACTGGGGGAGTGGCAATCGTATTCGCTTGGATTCACAGGCAACTTTGACAGCTCTGTTCAATACGCCAAATTTTAAATTGTCCCAATCGGTAAGCTTTGGGCGGGATTTAATCGAAGGAGGGAATATAGGTGATGCAAATCATGATACCTTTAGTATCTCTGGTTTATATAATATAACCTATTGATGTTTTTCAGCGAACTCTATAAAGGCCTTATATGGTAATCTGTTTTCTTCATTGTAACATGGGACGATAATTCCATAATTCTTCATGGCAAAGCATTATATAAGTTGTAATTAATTCAAAAAATAGATCCTAATAATGATAAAGCATTATGAAAATAATAAATTTTTGTTGTATAAACAATCGTTTTTGTCTTATGTTTGTTAAGTAGTTAAAAATATTCTTTAATGAAAACTTTTTCGTTTTAGCAATTGTTCGTTTTGCGCTTTAGTCGCTTCTTATGTTTTAAGAAACATTATTTTTTTATCAAACTATTTTTGTGTGCCATTTGTTAGTCACTATATTGTATGTATTAATCGCTATTAGTTCAAGTGTTTAGCCTATATTGTATGTTGTTGTATATTGCCGATGGAAGATGGTGATTGATGGAATGCTGTTATGAAGGTGTAGAAATTTAACTTTTTTGTTATAAACTTTTATTTGTGATTTTATGGATGCAAAATCACTGACAAAAAATGAGTCGCAACGGATTCAGGCACTGTACGCGTATGAAATTCTGGACACCGCTGCGGAATCAGCGTTCGACCGTATCACTGAGATTGCCTCACGCGTTTGTGATATGCCTATCTCTTTAATTTCATTGGTAGACAAAGAAAGGCAATGGTTTAAATCACGTGTGGGACTTGACGTGGAAGAGACACCACGCGACTTATCTTTTTGCCAATATACATTCACAGAAGATCAGCTATTGGAGATTCGGGACGTTGCTCAAGATGACCGGTTTAAATCCAATACGCTCGTAACGGCGGATCCGCATATCCGGTACTACGCTGGATTACCCTTGGTTGATGCCAATGGATTTGCTTTGGGTGCGTTATGCGTTATTGACAGGGTACCCAGGCAACTCGACAAAAACCAAAAACAAATACTCTCGCTGCTACGGGATGAAGTGGTGGCGCTGATTGTCAATCGAAAAGAGAAGGAGAAATATAAAGAAAGTGAGCAAAAGCTGAAAGCATTTTTTGATCACTCACAGAGCCTCATGTGCACCCATGATCTGGAGGGCAATTTTATTACGGTAAATGAGGCTGGAGCAAGACTACTAGGCTATGACAAAATGGAAATAGAGAAGCTTTCTCTTTTTGATATTGTGCCAGAGGAAGGCCATTCAAATCTTAAGAGTTATCTGGCTGAAATTGTAAAAAAGGGAGTTGTCAAAGGCGAAATGCGTACGGTAACTCGTGCCGGGGGCATGCGTATTTGGATGTTTAATAATATCCTCCAGGCCAACGGGAATAAGAAGGCATATGTAATTGGTAATGCGGTTGATATCACCGAGCAGCATTATTTGGAGAAGGATCTAAAACATACCCAAGCAATGTTGACAAGGACCGGGAGGGTTGCACGGGTAGGTGGCTGGGAGTACAACCTGAAGGATGAAAAAATTATTTGGTCCGAGATCACTAAAGAGATCCATGAAGTAGAAAAAGATTATGAGCCTGATCTTACAAGCTCGTTGAATTTTTACAAGGAAGGACCGCACCGGAATAAAATTCAGAAGGCCATTGAACAGGCTATTTCTGCCGGAGAGCCCTGGGATCTTGAACTGGAAATTATCACTTTTAAAGGGCATGCACTATGGGTACGCGCACTGGGCAATGCCGATTTTGAAAACGGCATCTGTGTACGACTTTATGGTACCTTCCAGGATATTGACAGACGTAAAAGAATGGAAGCGGAGTCGTCAAATTCAAAAAAACTATTTGAAGATATTCTCCAGGCTACTTCCGCAGTTGCGATTATCGCCACGGATGTGGAAGGTACAATAACATTGTTTAATAAAGGGGCCGAAAACCTATTGGGGTATGCTAGTGAAGAAATAATCGGTAAATTAAGCCCGGTGCATTTTCATTTGCAGAGCGAGTTAGATTTGAGGGAACGTCAACTCACCATTGAACTGGGATATCCGGTAAAGGGATTCAGCGTTTTTGTGGAAAAAGCTGAACTTGATGGTTCGGAGCAACGTGAATGGACTTACATCCGCAAAGACGGCTCACAATTGTTCATTTCTTTAGCTGTGACCATGATCAGAAACATCGAGGACAAAGTAATCGGATATCTTGGTGTAGCTACAGATATTAGCAAAATAATTCAACAGCATAAAGAACTCGAACGAGCAAAAGGACTTGCTGAGCGGGCAAGTATGGCAAAGTCTGAGTTTTTGGCCAATATGAGCCACGAAATACGCACTCCTCTTAATGGTATAGTAGGCTTTACCGATTTATTAACCAGAACCAGTTTAAATGCTACACAGCGCGAGTATTTGGGGCTAGTCGAGCAATCAACTACTTTATTGTTAGGCATTATCAATGATGTTCTGGATTTCTCCAAAATTGAAGCTGGTAAAATGGAACTGGAAATTGAGCAAACGGATCTCAACGAACTTATTATTCAGCTGAACAAACTTTTTAATGCTCAAATCACAAGCAAAGGCCTGGAATTCCATTTAGAGATAGCGCCTGAAGTACCAAGTTATATTTGGACAGATGCACTTCGTATCAAACAAGTGTTGATGAATCTAATGAGCAATGCTATCAAATTTACTGCGAAAGGAAAAATTATATTTCAGATTTCAATCCTGTCACGGGAGGCCGAAACTGCTGTTCTGCGTTTTAGTGTTCAGGACACTGGGATAGGCATAAAAGAAGGTAAGCAGGCAGAAATCTTTGAAGCCTTTTCGCAGGAGGATACTTCAATGACTAAACGGTATGGCGGCACAGGTCTTGGACTTACGATATCCAATCGCTTGTTAAAAATGATGGGGAGTGAACTGAAGTTGGAAAGTAAAGTTGCTGTTGGAAGCCATTTCTTTTTTGATCTCAACTTACGTTCTATTTGGGAAACAGAAGAATGGAAAGATCTTGCAAATATCGACACTGTTCTTGTCGTTGCCGATGATGAAAGTGAACGCGAAAGGTTGGTTCAGCTATTGAACAAAAAGAATATCGGTGCGCTACATGCAAAGAATGGGTTCGAAGTCCTGCAGCTCTTGATGCGTGGCAGTCGCTTTGGAGCAATCCTTATGATGAACGACTTGCCTATTATGAATGGAATAGACACCATAAAGAAGATTCGCGAAAAGGTTTTTAATGAAAGATATATGCAGCCCATAATTCCAGTATTTGATTCCCTATACAGCAATGTTGCTTCTGTTTGTGAATCACTGGAAATTAAACAATGGTTATTCAATCCTGTTAAACCTGAGGATCTTTATCAAGCACTGGCCAATATTCGCAGGTAGCAATTTTTCCTATCATCCATACAATTAAAATGCGGTTTGTATATCTGGTAAGGGATTTAAGTAATAAATGAAAATAGTTGCTAAAGCGACCGATAGCGTTTAGGTCTTTTACTGACTTGATGTGCCCTCCTTATAATGATCGAATATTTTGTCGCCGGCTACGATGATTTGGAAAACAATATTGATGCGGTGATTGAAGGTTGTGGCTTTGGTAATGCAGAGACGCACCTGGAGTTTTCGGGGCGTCAGGTAACCGTTAAACATAATACGTTTGGCGGTGGTCATAATGCGATGCTGTTTAAGTAATTCAATACCTTGGGTAAATATGGTGGTAGCGCTAGAAGTCATCGCATATGGAACAATTTCTTCCATTCCTTTGATAGTGGCAATGCCATTAATACTATTTAACAATAACAAAGCATAACAAAACAATTTTGTTGAATTCTTATTGCCAAAAGTGAAATTATGAACATAAAAGTTAATAAAAGGTATTTATTAATTGTACCGTCGTTAGGAGTCTTAACATCGGGCTATACGCAAAAGTAAGACGGATAGTTTGCCGGTAAATATGATTGAGTGACTAAAGCAGTGCATCGTGAGCAGATAAACATTGCTATCGCAAACTCTAAACTAGCTATACTGCCAGTTGTTCATCTTACGAACATTGAAAACAAAGATGAGTTTGAAAAGTTGGTTTTGGATTTTTTGAAAGGAAATTGATACAGAACTCATTAACTACAACGCCATTTAAAATATCGATACAATTATAGCTATTTATCTAAATGATGTGGATAATCATACAATTTCAAATAATAATAATTGCGTATTTTAGTATCCTCAGAACTATACTAAGTTTTAAAGATCTTCCTTATGACACCAAAACATTCAGATAACTTTGATTTGCTCAGATATTTAAGGTCTCAAAAAAATGATGGCAATATAGCGCCTTATTATCTGGCATCAAAAGCCTGTATGGAAAATTTGAAAATCACCAATCCCTTTAAAAACTACTTTTATACTATCGGTTTGTATTATGGTGAAGGGGCTCGGATCAGGATAGGCACTACAGATTATGATTTAACACGAGGAAGCCTGTTGACAATTGGCCCAGGAATGACCTGCCAATGGCTCAATACTAGCTTCCCCTCAAATGACACGCTTTTTTTCTATGATGATATTTTTGTAAATAATTTCAGTAGGTCATTTTTCTATTCCCTGGAATTTTTTTGCCCCGATGAAAAAAGTGTAATGCAACTTACCGACAGGCAATTTGAAGAAATGCAACAGCTTTTCAGCACACTTCGGACAATCGCTGATAAGCCCGAAGCAGTATCGGGAATATTATATTCAATCCTGATTATTTCACAGAAATATTTCTGGAACCTTTACCGGGGCAATAAAAGGGAACTCAACGGTAAAGAACATACTGTTGTAAAGTTTAGAGAATTAGTTTCAAAAAATTTCTCGCAGTATAAAGATGTTGCTTTTTATGCTGAACAGTTGCATATATCCCCAAAATACCTAAGCGAAATTTTAGTTGAATACACTGGACTTTCAGCAAAAAAATGGATTGAGTTTCATATCATGCAGGAGGCAAAGTACCTGTTGAGCTTTTGGAATATGTCCGTCAAGGAGGTGTCGTTTCAACTTGGCTACACAGACTCTTCTCATTTTTCCCGTGCATTCAGAAGCTACGACGGTCAGCTCCCCACTGAGTTCAAAAATACGGTCGAAAATCCTGTATAATCACGGGTTCTACATCAAAAACAGAAAAAACTACATTTTTTACCGCCATACTTACAGTATTGACGGACCGGCTCCTTCATATATTTGTATGGTGTGAAAAAAAGTACAACGAAGTTTAGCTACGTGTTCTATCGGGATCAAAAACCCTGTCGAAAATGCCCCGCAGCACATCAGTGTTTCTTTCGTTGAGAAAATACACGACAAATCACGTAAGGAAGAAAAATATACTAAATGAGTTGTCACGTTTTCAGCACTTAACTTGTCAATATATTAAGCAGTGGTTGATTGTAACCATTTTCCGGCACAGCTTAACAAATACAATGAGTTTAGAAAGGAACGATGAAAGAAAAAACGATAATAAAACACTTGTTGGCCTGCTTGTTTTTCAGCATATGGTACTCGCATAGCCGGGCGCAAATACCTGTAGAAATCACTGTCGGGCATTCGAGTTACTACTATCAGCATTCGTTTGCTACAAGGTTCAATCCGGAAAAATCCTTCGGGTTCTTTCACACTTCATCGGTTCTTATACCTTATGATAAAAACCGTGGAAATGAAATTATGAGCCAGTCTTACCTTTCCTATACGATGAGCAAACGATGGACATCAGGAGTTGGTACCATCTTCACTCCTGCCAACCGAGTAAGACCATCTGTATTTTTTCAGTACTTTCATAAAAGGAAAACAACCACTGTACTGATTTACCCGAGGATGGATATATGGTCTGTGCCCAATTTCGAACTTATGGGCTTTATTGAATATCAGGGTGCCGTAAACAGACCTGTAAACCTATATGCCCGATTTCAATATATGACCACATGGAACCGGAACGGACATAGCAGGAGCTATCAATATGCAAGAGCAGGAATAGATGCCGGAGGTATGCAGTTTGGATTGGCCGTAAATTTTGATCAGTATGGACGTCTTGCTACAAACTACAGTAATTTTGGACTTTTCGTGCGAAAAGTATTGTGAACCATTATATTATTAAATAATGAGAGAAATGATGAAACAGAAAATTTTTAGTACACACAATGATTATACTGGTCTGGTCATTCGCCTGACAATAGGTATCGTTATGTTTCCACACGGAGCGCAGGCTATGCTGGGCTGGTTTGGTGGCTTTGGGTTTGCCCAAACTTTGGAAAATTTTCAACAGATGGGACAGCCGTGGCTGGTGGGGCTATTAGTGATTTTAATAGAGTTTTTTGCACCTGTTTTTATTATAATAGGCTTTGCATCACGTTTTTGGGCGATCGCAATGGCAGGTCTTTTTACAGGGATCATTTTATCGGGAGGACATCTTGAGCATGGATTTTTCATGAACTGGTTTGGCGATAAAGAGGGCGAGGGATACGAATATCATTTGCTGATGATTGGCTTATGCCTGGCACTATTCATTCAGGGCAGCGGAAAATATTCACTGGACAATTTAATATCCAAAAAACTCACTGCTTCAATTTAAACAACGATGATTCCGATTCATGAACTTTTATGGTTTGCTTTAGCAGCTTTTCTGATGGTTATAAGCCCAGGACCAAATATGATTTACCTTATTTCACGAAGTATAACACAAGGCAAAACGGCCGGACTTGTATCCTTGATAGGCGTTATTAGCGGTTTTTTATTTCATATCGTACTGGCAGGATTTGGATTGACGGCTATTTTACTGGCCGTTCCGTTTGCTTATGGAACACTGAAAATTTCAGGCGCTATTTACCTGTTATACTTAGCATATCAGACCATAAAACCCAATGGCAAAACATTTTTCGAAGCGAATGGGCATATTCACAAGGACAGGCCTCGAAAGCTGTTCCTGATGGGCTTTTTAACCAATGTGTTGAATCCCAAAATGGCTGTATTTTACCTGTCGTTTTTCCCTCAATTTATCAAGCCCGAATATGGTTCCTTAATCGGTCAGATCATGGCATTGGGTATTACACAGATTATCATCAGCTTCACTATCAATTTTATTATTGTAATGACCGCTGAAAAAATGACTGCTTTTCTTACAAAAAATTCACTTTGGATAAAAGTACAAAAATGGTTCATGGCCAGTATATTAACGATTTTGGCTATAAAGATGGTGCTTTTAAAAGCTAAATAATGATACACAAAACCAATACATATGGAAAACAGAATAGACATACAACAGCTGGAGCCGGATGCGTTCAAAGCAATGTTCGCTCTGGAACATTACCTGCAACATTCGGGGATTTCTAAAACGCATTTCTATCTGATTAAAATTCGCGCATCACAAATCAACGGTTGTGCTTTTTGTATCAATATGCACACTTCAGATGCATTAAGGCAGGGCGAAACCGCACAGCGAATTTTTCTGCTCAACGCCTGGAAAGAAACCGGATTATTTACCAAACAAGAGAAAACAATTTTAGCTATAACCGAGGAGGTGACCATAATCAGCCAAAGCGGGTTAAGCGATGAAACGTACAGACAGGCCCAACGATTTTTTAATGGGAACCAAATTGCACAGATCATCATGGCAGTTGTTACCATAAATGCGTGGAACAGGATTGTAATCAGTACGAGAAAAACGGTAGAGTAAAAGAGTAATGTACCACAAAATGATACTAAATTATGCAAACAATTTCTAAACCACTAAAAATCCTAATATTCGCCCTAATACTTTCCAACCTAGTTTTGATAGCGTGTATCGTCTATTTATACTTGGACAACACGCAAAACTTTAATGCAGAAAGAATAAATATCAATACAACTATTTCAGAGCCGGGCTATTGATTAACGACAAAGACCTGTCCGGTAAGCCGGGCCAAAACATCAATCGTATCAACCTGCTTACGGAAAACGGCAATGCGGCTTTGGTAATGAAGGATAATAACGAAATACCGCGGATTATTCTAAAGGTCGATAGTCTGGGCAACCCATCTATCGAAATGTTTGACAAAAGCGGTAAACTGAATTGGAAACAATAAATACAAGTCCTATGAAACAAACATTAAAAACCATCATCCTTATCATGTCTATCCTTATGGCGATGAAAACTTTTAGTCAGCACACAAATCAATTCAAAATGGAACAGAATAACAGAGAAGAGCACATTGTTACAGATCAGGTGGCCGTCATTGATAAAATTAGTATTCCCAAAAAAGCTATCGTGGCGTATTCCGAAAAATCGCTTTTCATCAGAAATACACTTCGGCAGCAGCCTGGCTTTTTGAAATATGAAATCTTTCAAAAGACAGGCGATAGTGGAGACCTTTGGGTAATAACAGTTGCCACCTGGGTTGACCGGCAGCGCATGGACAATGCCAGATTGGTCATACGCGAGGCCATGCAAAAAGCAGGGATTAATATGCCCACTTTTTTAGAGCAACATGGGATTACGATGGAAAGAGATATCTATCAGGCGGTTGAGGAGTAAGTTGTATAGATTTTAAAGGCACAAAACGGAGATTTCTTAAAGTCTATAAAAAAACTTGACCGGATCCGCAAGAAACGGATTTTAATGAATGTCGGATATCGTTAATTTTAAAAAGAACATAAAAGTTCAGTAAAAATCTTAAAAGGTACAATACATGCATATTAAAAGTTATCCCTCCATTTTATACTTCGGCACACCGGTAGTACTTATCAGTACTAAAAATCCCGATGGTACAGATAATCTTGCGCCTATGTCGTCGATTTTCTGGTTGGGTTGGAGGTGCATCATTGGTCTTGGAGCATCATCCCAAACTGCCAAAAACCTTTTGTTAACCAAAGAAGCCGTGTTAAATCTGCCATCGGTAAACGAGACAAAAGCAGTGAACCTACTGGCCAGAACCACAGGTTCTAATCCTGTTTCACAATCAAAAATGTTAAAGGGGTATCGTTTTGAAAAAAATAAATTTGAAATAGCCGGATTGACGAGAACCCCATCCGAAACCATCAATGCGTATCGGGTAAACGAATGCCCTGTACAAATGGAAGCTGTCGTCATCGCCATTCATAAATTGGCAGAGGATCAACCATCACAGCAGGGGAAGATTATCACATTTGAACTAAAGATAAATAGGGTATTTTTGGATAAATCAATTATTATGGATAATCATCCAAATCGGGTTGATCCCGATAAATGGAAACCTCTTATTATGAGTTTTCAGGAATTTTATACGCTTGGAGATAAAGTACATGAATCGACGCTCGCGCAAATTCCTGAAAATTTATACAACACCTACGATAGGAAATCAACTCAAGCAGAAGTTAAATCAACATTAATAATGAATAAGAAATGATAACAAAGGATGAAATTTTAAATCTCGAGAACACACTTTACGGAGCCATCAAAAATAATGATACGGAAATACTCGACAAGCTATTGCATACTGATTTACTTTTTGTAGTTCCAAGTGGTCAGACGATAAACAAAGAAATCGATTTACAAACCTATCGCGAGGGAAATTTAAAAGTCGAGGAAATCATTCCCAAAGTCGAAGAACTGAATATTATTGCGGATTTGGCTGTCATTGTTTTGCAGATGGATTTAAAAGGACACTATAATAATAAGCCTTTTGAAGCTAAATATAGATATATACGTTTTTGGAGAAAGTTTCCCGAAGGTATAAAAGTAGTTGGTGGAAGCGGAATGGCTATTTAATCAAAAGCTTTTATAATACACTGGAAAGAGAATCGGATAAATAGTAATAGTAAAATAGGGTGATACCATTATGATTCTATTTGTATTTTAAAAAGAACCTCATGAAAGAAAAATTCCTCATAGTTTTGATAATGATCTCAATCAGCTGGCAGTTTTGTAAAGCCCAGATTAATTCCATCAAGGAGTACAACCGTATTGAATTAAATGGTGTCAAACACGGCGTATTTATTAAAAGTAATAATGTATTAAATCCTGTTTTACTTATATTGCATGGTGGGCCTGGCTTTTCCGATTTTTATTTTTGGCAAACACACAATAAGGAATTGGAACAGCGCTTCACGGTGGTTACTTACGACCAAAGGGGAACAGGCTTATCCTACAACGATACACTACCGCCCGGAAGCATTACCATCAAACAACTTGAAGATGATGCGCTAAGTTTAATACAGGTCCTTAAAAAGCGATTTAAGAAAGATAAAATATATTTGGTTGGTTATTCTTTTGGTTCTATTATTGGCATACATCTGATTCAAAAATATCCATCGCTATTTCAGGCTTATATTGGTGTGGGACAGGTCACCAATATGTATTTGAATGAAAAGGTTTCGCTCGGTTATTCAATTCAACAGGCCACATTGAAAAAGGATAGTGTAGCAATGGCTCAATTGCAAAAGCTCCGTAAGCACTATCCGTCTCGCTCTAAAAATGAATTATCAGACCTGTATTTATCAAGAAAATGGCTCAGACACTTTCATGGTGATTTTTGCGAAGGCAGCAATGTTGGTAAGCTCTATGAAAATATGGATTCCTTTGCCAAGCAATATTATCAAGATAGCCTGATAGCCAAGGGGCAGGCCTTTACAATGAATGCAATGTGGGATGAAGTAATGCAGATAGATTTATTTAAAACGGTTCCAGCAGTAAAAGTTCCCGTTTACTTTATCGCCGGTCGGTGTGACTATAATGCCCCCTCCACACTTGCACATAAATTTTTCAGAAAATTAAAAGCGCCTCAAAAAAAAATCATCTGGTTTGAAAACTCAGGGCATTATGCTGCATTTGTAGAACCGGAAAAATTTAATAGAATCATGTTGCAGGAAGTGTTGGCAGATTAAGAAATATAAAGATTGCAATTTGCTACTATCAAAATAT
>NZ_DKST01000016.1:49695-50848 GCF_002472835.1 Sphingobacterium sp. UBA7249
AATTTTTTGATTAAGAGCACGGCTAATCATGTTATAAATTTTAAAATCCGCCAAAATAAAAAAGAAGTTTTCGGAGTAGGGCTCCCCAAACCTGTTTCCTTAGAAAATGCCGATACAAAAATAAAGGATAGCAGTGACAAGATTTTCTGCCCTCATTTTTAAGTAATGGATCTACTCCAAAAAACCGGGAACTTTTCTCTTTTGTAAACTTATCTGCTAGGTGAGCAGTTTTTTTTCTTTCATTTCTTTACTAGATATCTAGGTTTATTCACTCATTGAAACTCCTGTTTCGCTCATTACTGATTTTTTGCAACTGAACCAACGATATATTTGGATAAAGTTTAAAAACTAATTATTCAAATGAAAGTTTTAAAAAGCATGTTGATGGTCAGTCTAGGACTGGTTATCTTTTTCTCCTGCAAAGAGGGTGACACTGGACCGCAGGGAGCCATTGGCGAAAAAGGCGAGCAGGGCGCTAGGGGAATTCAGGGGGTAAAAGGCGATGACGGAGCGACAATTTTCTCTGGAGATGCGGTTCCTGTCGCTACGCTGGGGAAAGCTGGAGATTATTATATCCGTAAAACGACTTCCGAAATATATGGTCCCAAAACGGATGCCGGATGGGGTAAAGCGACTTCTTTTAAGGGAGCGACAGGTGCCAATGGAGCGGCGGGATCCAAAATCCTGAGCGGCACCCAAATTCCAGCGGTGTCGGTGGGTGCTGTGGGCGACTTCTATTTTAAGGTGGATAGCTATCAATTTTTTGGGCCTAAAACTGCATCCGGATGGGGGACAGGCGTCAACCTGAGAGGAGCTACCGGTACTGCTAATGTGCGCTACAGTGGTTGGCAACGTGTTACAGGCACTAAAGATTCTACTATGGACGGTACAGCTGTCAGAATCGGCCATCTTGCTGCTCAGGGGCTTTCCTCCTCAATACTGAGCAGTGGAACCGTGATGGTTTATTTAGATTATGGAGGCGGGGCGTTCCAGTTACCTTATACGTCAAGAGCCGCGGGGAGAATGAGCACGATCGCCTATCACCCCAAACAGAATCGAATTATTATCTATCGGTTTGTCTACGATGGTGGCAGTCTCGTGGCATTACCTAGTCAAATTATGTACCGTTATATAATTATTCCGGGCGGAACCA
>NZ_DKST01000027.1:0-86598 GCF_002472835.1 Sphingobacterium sp. UBA7249
ATACTTCTCACAGAAAACAATGCAAACCGGCAGGCAGCCATGAATCCGGCTTGCACCGGGAATGCTAGTCCATACGATCCCATTCTTGGGCTTCTTAAAGGTTCTTTCACTATCTCGCAATAGCCTTATATCGCACTGTTGTTCTTGATTTATACTTCCTATTCATGCCTTGAAATAGGTATAGAAGACAAGCGCCTCTGAAAGCGAGCTCCGGATTAAACCATTCTTCTATAATAGCGCTTATCTCAGTCGTTGTTGGTCTAGCCTAATGCCGGTGATCTTCCTCAAATAGATGCGAACCTAGTAATTGAAAGGGACAGATGGATTAAATTAAGTTATTTTTGGAGTTAGAGGCTTTAATAGATGGCAGATATTAAGGATGCTAAAGCTGTTAAAAAGGTCTTATGGAAAAGAAGCTTTTAAATTTTATATACTGGAAAAAGGATTCTCAGACAAAGGTTACGGATTTTTTAAATAGGATAACGAAGAGGGCCTAGCTTCCAAAAAACTAGGCTCTCCGGCGATATTGTTCAAGATTAATCTTCTTCCGTATAGAAATCAATTAAGGAAGAGATATAGGGATCTTCCCAACCTTCGGCAATATTTTCGTAATCTTCATCGGGTATATTGGTTTGTCTAATCTCTAATGATGTTCCCTTTTTGTGTTCATGCAGCTTCAAGGTAACAATTGAAGGGCTGTCGGTTTCTCCAAAATACCATTCCTGGACAATTTTAATGGAAGGTTCTAATTCCAAGAATCGACCAGTAATTGCACCATCCCATAATGAAAATTCACCATTTACTGTCGGATCTATTGAGACAAGATCACCGGTCCAAAGACGGGCAGTAATTTCGGTCGTTAAGGCGAGATACAGTTCTTCTGGTGTCGCCGGGATAATAGCGTATTTTTTGAGATCTTTCATGATACAAATTTACTCTTTCCCGTAATTTACTACTTATTTTGAGTTCATTTTTATTTATATTAATTTTAGCACAAATTATTAGGACGACATGAGTAATTTTCTGCCAAATTCATTAGTAAAAAAATTAGGTGCAAATCCGTTATTTAATACTGCTGAATTTATTAGAGTACATGAAGAGGCCCAACGGGCAACAGCGATACGGTTAAACACACGAAAATTGGAGGAATGCCCATTTTCCAGTAAGGGAATGGTACCTTGGTGCAAGAGCGCTTTTTATCTCAAAGAACGCCCCATATTTACACTCGATCCTTTATTTCATGCAGGAGGCTATTATCCCCAGGATGCCTCATCTATGTTTATAGACCACATCATCCGTGAGCTGAAGGTAGAATCTAAACCGGTTTATGCACTGGACCTATGTGCAGCTCCTGGTGGAAAATCGACTTTGCTGAACAGTAGTTTACATCCCGACAGTCTACTTGTCGCCAACGAAATAATCAAGACTCGTGTAAATATCTTACAGGATAACCTAATAAAATGGGGAAATGCGAACGCGGTGGTCACAAATAATGATCCTTCGACATTTGGTCGTCTGCCTGGATATTTTGATTTCATGGTCGTAGATGCGCCTTGTTCAGGATCAGGTATGTTTAGAAAGGATGTCGATGCGATAGATGAATGGTCGGAAGCTAATGTTAAACTTTGTAGTGAAAGACAACAACGAATATTAGCAGAAAGTATCGCTGCATTGAAAACAGGTGGATATCTCCTTTACTCAACCTGCTCTTATTCTGAAGAGGAAAATGAAGATATAGCAGATTGGTTAATAGGGACGGGAGATTTTGAGTCAATTGAGATTGCAATTGATGATAATTGGGGGATCGAGCATACAACATCGGTTGAATACACCGCACATGGATACCGTTTCTATCCCCATAAATTAGACGGAGAAGGTTTTTTTATTACTGTTTTGCGCAAAATAGCTGAGCAATCTACATTTAATAGAAAGCGGATAAAACCAGAAAAATCGGATGTGCCGAAGGGAATTTTGGACACTTGGATATTAGATGTGGATGAGTTCTCTCCATTTATCCATCACGATGAACTCTATATATTCCCAAAAAAATATGAAAATGATTTGAAGTATCTCCAGAATGTGCTTTATCTCAAGAATGCTGGAATCAATATAGGAAAGCTCAATCGAAAGGAGCTTATTCCAAGCCACGCATTAGCATTAAGTAATGTATTGAACCCTAATGTACAAAGTCTTGAATTTACACTCGAGGAGGCTCAAAATTACCTTAGGAAGGAAAACTTGACATTAGGGGCAGACTCTCCCAATATTAAGGGCTGGGCCCTAGCAAAATATAAAGGGATGTCATTAGGGTGGATGAAAATCTTACCAAATAGGATCAATAATTACTACCCGAAAGAACTAAGAATTATGAATCTTTAGTGGAATAAGGGACGTGACATATTACTTGGGATTCTAAGATCAATTTTCGAGGGGAATATACTGCACAATGATCGAACAAATATCTTTTGCAACATCTTTCTTCGATTTCAAAGCAAATGTTTTTTTTTCGCCCAAACGATTGATAATTGTGACTTTGTTTGTATCTGTAGCAAACCCAGCACCCTGATCCTGCATGGAATTGAGCACAATAAAATCGAGATTTTTTCGAACTAATTTGTCTTTTGCATTCTCGAGTTCATTATTGGTCTCTAGAGCAAATCCAATTAGTAATTGATTTTTCTTCTTTTTTGCACCTAAAGTCGCTAGAATGTCAGTTGTTTTCTTCAAAGCGATAGAAAATTCATTTTCTTTCTTCTTTATTTTCTGAGATGCCACTTCGATAGGAGTATAATCCGCAACTGCGGCACTCATGACAATAATGGAAGCATCGTCGAAATACTTTTCACAGACTTGAAGCATTTCGGCCGCGGAAGTGACAAGGACGACTGTCATTTGTTGGGGATGTGGCAGTGCAGTAGGTCCAGAAACTAATGTGACATCGGCTCCGAGTTCCTTTAATTGTTGGGCAATGGCAAAGCCCATCTTTCCACTGGAATGATTGCCAATAAAGCGGACAGGATCTATGGCTTCATGCGTTGGCCCGGCTGATACGAGCGCCTTTAGACCCGATAGGGGAAGCTTTTCGTTGGCAAAATCTGCTAGAAAGCGGAAAAGTTCCTCTGGTTCGGCAAGACGTCCTTCACCTATTAATCCACTGGCTAACTCACCTTTTTCAGGAGGTATGATTATATTGCCGTAAGTTACAAGTTTGGCGATATTGGATTGTGTAGATGGGTGTTTCCACATATCTAAATCCATTGCCGGAGCAAAGAACACTGGACACTTTGCTGATAAATATACTGCCATAAGTAGATTATCACAGAGCCCGTTAGCCATCTTAGCGATGGTATTTGCTGTTGCAGGAGCTATGAGTATATAATCGGCTTCCAGAGCAATTTCTACATGATTATTCCATTCACCTGTATTGGGTTGGTAATAGTCAATTAAAACCGAATTTTTGGATAGTGTAGAAAGCGTAAGAGGGGTAATGAAAGCTGTGGCTTCCTCAGACATAATCACTTTAACCTGGGCATCCGCTTTTATGAGCAGACGAATAAGGGACGCAATTTTGTATGCGGCGATACTACCGCATACAGCAATTACAATATTTTTCCCTGCTAAAGCCATTTTATGGGATTGGCGATTAGTCCTGCTCTTTTGAAGGATTTCTGTAATACACTTTGTCGTGTAAAAACTCATCAATTGCTACCAAAGTTGGTTTTGGCATACGCTCATAATGTTTAGAAATCTCAATTTGTTCGCGGTTTTCGAATACCTCTTCTAAATTATCGTTATTGCTTGCAAATTCAGCAAGTTTTCCGTTGAGTTCTTCTTTTACATCTACCGCAATTTGATTTGCGCGTTTGGAAATAACTACAATAGATTCATAGAGATTGTCAGTTCCTTTGTCCAATTGTCTAAGGTCACGTGTAACTGTAGAATTTGGAATTGAATTGTTATTTTTTTGACTCATCTTTTTCGGTATTTTCTTTTTCTTTTTTCGCCTTTTGTTCTTTTATATACGCTTCTTGCTCAGCAAGAGCCTTCTTATATTCTTTCATGTGAGAAGTGGCTGTTTTAATTCCTTTTTCAGAATCTTCACGAATGGATTCCGCTTCTTTTATATGTTTGCTATTGGGGTAATTGCTTGCAAAATTACGGTAATAATCCAATGTTTCGTCATATCTGCTTTCCTGCTTTTGCAGAATACTTTTTGATGCAAAAATGTATTGTGCCTTTAACGTCAGAAATTCAATTTCTTCAGCGTATTTGGTGTCAGGATATTCTTTTAATACATTTTGTAAAGCAATAACAGCAGCTCTATAATCATCATTAAGCCCCATGTCATAATAGAGTCTCGCGTTCGCAAAAGCTTTAAGCTCAAGTTTGTCTCTTAACTTTTGAATCAGATCTGCAGCTTCTTTAGCGCGTTCAGATTCTGGGTAGAGATTGACAAAAAGTTGTAAAGCATCGATTGCTTTTTTTGTATTTGCTTGATCCAAAGTTGATCGAGGTGAATCTAAATAGTAGCAATAGGCATGCATGAAACGACATTCTTCAGCCCGAGCACTGTTTGGGTAAACATCGGCAAAGTCCTTAAAATGGTATGCTGCTGAAGTATAATCTTTCAGACGGTAATTGGCAAATGCCAGATAATAGTAGATATTTTCTGCTTCAGCTTGCCCGCGAAATTTGGTCCGCAAGTCATCGAACAAAACTAATGCCTTTGTATATTTCTTTTTCTCATATAGTTTTACGGCTTCTTCATACTTTTGAGCGATATTATTGCTTGCGCGCAATTTCTCAAATTTACTCTTGCAACCAGTAAACACCAATAGAAACATCATGCCGGCACAGATAGCCGCTATACGCCTATTTAAAAACATTTTACAAAGATAAGTGAATTTGTTATACTAATCAATTAAATTTTACTGCGCAATATAGTTTAATAATTATTTGATCCCAAAAACTACATTTTATATTAACATTCTTTAACTCGTTAATGCAATTTAGTAGCGGTATTGTCATAGACTTGTTGTTTTTCTAAGGCCCATGTAGAGGAAAAATGTAGATTTTAAAATATTTGACTATCTTTACATATACAATCATTGATTTTAATTAAGAGTATGACTTTAAAAGAAAGAGTGGAGCAAGCACTGGATACCTTGAGACCCTATTTGGAAACTGACGGCGGAAATGTGAGTGTTGAAGAGATTACAGCAGATAATGTCGTGCGATTAAAACTATTGGGCGCTTGTGCTTCATGTTCAATGAGCATCATGACTTTTAAAGCCGGATTGGAACAGGCTATCAAAAAAGCTGTGCCCGAGATTACAGCTGTAGAAGCGATCAATCTTACTGATCCGGATTCTCCTGATGCGACTATGCCATCGGCTAACTAATTTATCTATTAACACAATTTAACGGCTAGCTCGGCTGTTTTTGTGTAAATTTGTTCTATGAAGTTGCTGATTCCTATATTATTAGTTTTATCAATATTTTTTGATTTTTCTATTTTGAATGCTCAAGAGAGAAAAATCATTCAATATTCTGGTATTGTAACTACTGTGGGTTCAGGACTACCCGTTGGCTATGCTACGGTAACCAATTTGTCCTTTCGTAACGAGGCGATTGCAGCAAATAATGAAGGCTATTTTTCCTTTGTGGCCCATGTAGGAGATACAATTCGTTTTACCTCCGTCGGATTCGATCCTCTCACTATAACAATTCCTGAAGTTGCCGGAGACAAATATACCGCTAATATTGTCATGCAAAACTTGGTTACGGAATTACCCATGGTCACCCCTTATCCATGGGCTAGTATTGAAGAGTTTAATATTGCGTTTATGAACTTGGATGTATCTGAAGATAATATAGTGCGGGCCAGAAGATCGCTTTCCTATGAATCATTATCAGCTATGGCTGCAGTAGTACCCCGTGATGGCAGCGAGATGCGTTCAATCAATAATGCCCAGAGCTTCAATACGATGAATAATAAAGTCATCAACCAGCGTTATGCTAATCCTTTATTAAATCCTTTTGCTTGGGGAAGCTTAATCCAACAAATAACTAAGGGTAATCAAAGCCGTTCTAAAAGTTCCCGCTATTAATCTGTTGCTTTTAGTTTATTCAGTTCTTTTACACTTATCTTCGCAGAGAAATAAGAGACTAATCCTGATATGCTGGTGACCGTAATAAATACTAATAGATAGTCACTCCATCTGCTAACCATAGGATAACTATCTAAAATAGCGTTTGCACCATCTTCAACGCGTATTATACCGTATGTTGACTGAATATAATTGAAGACAGCTCCCAGTAATAAACCTAAAATGCAACCGATAATTGCGATCATTAGTCCCTCGTAAAAGAAAATACGTTGAATTAAGTTATTGTTTCCACCTAAGCTCTTTAAGACCGTCATGTCCTTTTGTTTATCCAATACCAACATTGTCAATGATCCCACAATATTGAAAATTGCGATGACACTGATCAATGTTAGAATGAAAAACACAACCCAGCGCTCTACACGGACATTTTTATATAAGGTTGGGTTTTGTTCTTCTCTATTCTTAACTAGATAATTCACCCCCAATTTTTTTTGAAGATCTCGCTCGAATTCTCTGACCAGAGTTCCTTCCTTTAAATAAAACTCAATGGACGATACCCGATCATATTCACCAAGTACTTCCTTTGCAAATGAAATCGGCGTAATAATGAAATTATCAAAATCCTGCTGATATCTGAGGACTCCCGTAGGGGTAATAGATCGAATATTAAATTCTTCTGCTGGATTAGCTGAATTTTTGACTCCTTTTCTTGGAGAATAAACTTGGATTAAATCAGGTGTATTCTGTATTGATACACCAAGGTTGGCCTGAACACTTGCCCCGAGTATAGCCAACTTCGTTGAATCTCGCACGAGTTGATATGTCCCGTCTACAAGAATACTATCACCAATACTTGTATTGAGCGATTGGGGCTCGACTCCTTTTATGGTCGAAATATATTGCCGGTTACCGTATTGCAGCAATACTTTTTCTTCTAATACTTCTGTATAATGAACGACATTGGGATCGTTTCGAAGCTCTTGGAAAATCGGTTTATTGGTCTCAAAAAGCTTACCCTTTTGGGGCTCAATCTTTAGTTCGGGTGCGAATTTGCTATACATGGATAGAATAAGCTCTTCCATGCCATTAAAAGAGGATAGGAGTATAATTAATGCCGCACTACTTACCATCACACCGATCACACTGATTGAGGAAATGATATTAATCGCGTTAACCGATTTTTTTGAAAAGAGATATCTTTTGGCAAATAGAAAAGGCAAGTTCATATCTTATCCTTGAATAAATGGATTGGAGTTCTTTTCAAAACCTATAGTCGTTGATGGGCCATGACCAGGATAAACAACGGTGTCATCAGGTAAGCTGTAAATTTTTTGTTTGATGCTATCCAGAAGCTGCTGATGGTTTCCTCCTGGTAAATCAGTACGACCAATGCTGTTACGGAACAGAACATCTCCACCAATTAGAAATTTTTGTGAAGCGGAATAAAAACAAATATGGGCAGGCGAATGGCCGGGAGCTAAGATAACTTTCAATTCATCATGATCCAATTGGATTATATCCCCATCATTTAAAAATACTTCTCCAATGGGAGAGATCTCATAGCGAAATCCCATTTGGGGGGCATAGTTTTGAACAGCAACCAAGGTAGATAGTTCACCTTCGTGAAATTGAGGAAAAAGACCAAACTTCTCGTGAATGAAATAATTACCTAAAACATGATCGATATGACAATGCGTATTTAATAACAATCGAGGATTGAGATTATGATGATCGATAAATGTCGAAAACTCTGCCTGCTCATTTTCGACATACATACCTGGGTCAATAATAAGTGCATTTCCCTGTTCATTATACAATAAGTAGGTATTTTCTTGATATGCGTTGAAAGTAAATGTTCTAATCTTTAACATAAGGCAAAATTACTGTTTTTTTGTTCGCTAAATAGTGAAAAATCAGCTATTCCAGATTTCCCAATTCTTTTCAGCCTGAAGCAATAACATTTCGTAGCCATTCTTAATTCGAGCACCTTTCTCTTTTCCTTTTTTTAGAAAGGATGTCTCCTCAGGATTATAGATTAGATCGTAGAATAAATGCTTCTCATTGATGTATTCATAAGGTAAAGCAGGAGACTCTGTAATATTGGGGAATGTACCAACGGGGGAGCAATTGACAATTAATGTGTGTTCTGCTAAAATTGACGCATCTAATTCATCATAGGTGTAGTTCTCTGTTTGCTTTGTTCTGCTGACGATCTTGTATGTGATATTTAATTGATCCAATGCATACATAACTGCCTTTGCAGCACCACCGTTTCCCAAAATTAAGGCCTTTTTATCGTGTTCTTTTAAAAGGGGTTTTAGTGATGCTTCAAAACCATATGCATCTGTATTGTAACCTTTAAGATAGGCGCTACCATCCGCAAGATGGGTGATGCGGATACAATTTACCGCCTGTATGGCTTTAGCCTCTTCTGACAGTTCGTTCAAATAATCCATCACTTCTATCTTATAGGGGATGGTCACATTAACGCCATAGAAGTCCTTGTTCATAAAAATTGACGGAAACTCTGCTATGCGTTCAATCGGATATAGCCCATAATCTATATGCTGGATATTTTCTTTCTCAAACTTCCCTAAATAATATTTCTTGGAAAAAGAATGCCCTAAAGGGTATCCTATCAAACCTAATTTTTTCATCGGAGGGTTTACTACGTCTTTGGGTTACAAGCTTCTTAATGTAATTGTATCGGATTTTATACCTGCAGATAATCTTTGTGATTGCCTGCAGGTATATTTTTTAATCTTTTGGTTTTGTGTATTTTTTTACGATTTCAGTGATAATTTGATTTCCCTGTAATTGAGGAAGGTAATCAAAGAGAATATAATGTTTTTCTGGATTCGTCGCTAAGCCTAATTCTAAGAAGTTTAAAGCCTCATTATATTGTCCGTTGGCGAATAAATAAGCGACAACACGATAGTACAATTCTGCTGCTTGAGGGTTTTGGGTAATCGCATCGGACATAACATTGATAGCTTCATCAACTTTGCTCTGTTCAAATAAAATGGATGAGTAATCGAGCCAGGCATCTATATCAGATGGATTCAATGCTACTACTTTTTTGTAGGCCTCTTCAGCTTGATCAATTTGTTGCAATTTATAACGCGCATCTGCAATAGCAAACCAATAGTCGGGATTTGTGTCCTCTAGTTCTAATGCTTTTTTGTAGAAATGAAGAGATTCAAAATAACGTTCTTCAAAATCCAAGGTAACACCGATACCGAACCATGCATCCGCTAACTCAGCATCCAATTTCACCGCTTTTTTATAATAGTTTCGCGCTTCTTCCATCTGCTCCAACTTTTCATAACATTCGCCGATTGCACAGTAAGTGTCCGCACTAGGCTGCTCATATTCGAAGGTTTGTTTATAGACGTCCAAAGCCTCCTGATAACGATCTAAATTGACGAGCGCGTTTCCTTTGTTGAAATAAGCTGATGAAAAATCCTCTTTGATCAATATGGCATAATCATAAGCATCCAACGCCGCGTCGAACTTGCCGATTTTATGATAAGAGTTGCCTAAGTTATACCAGGCATAATATGAATAAGGGTCTGAGTCTATATATTTGTTATAGAAGGATATGCTTTCTTCTTGTCTATCAAGCACGTCGTAACAATACGCTAGTTCATAGAGCGCCTCTTGATAGTCCATATTAAGCTCAAGCGCTTTCTTTAAATAAACAATAGCTTTGTCATAATCCATTTGGGCTTGGAAAATCATCGCTATATGAAAGTAGACTTCATCCTTATTGTCTAATAATGGTAATGCTTTAAATAGTTGTTCTAATGCGTCATCAAACTGTCCTATGCTTCCTAAAATTCCGCCTCTAATCAAAAATATATCACCCTCTGAAGCTTCCAATAGCTCAGCTTTGTCCAAAGCCGCCAGCGCATTCTGATATTGCTGAATTGTTGAAAACAATTGAGCTTGCTTCAACAGAAATGTGATATCAAAAGGATGTTGGCTAATCGCAAATTCTGTTACTTGTAGTGCTTTTACAGGATCATTTTTTTCAGCGTAATAGTCAATAATTCCTTCGAAGGCCTTGGAGTCAAAAAAATACTGATCCTCGTTTCGAAGCATTTCCTCATATCGGTCCACCGAGATTTTTCTTTCTTCGGGGTTTTCAAATTCAAAATCCTCTTCCATTTTCAAAAGTTTAAAACCAGTATTTTGTTCCTTAAATCAAAATACTAATTTCTTATCTAATTTTATGGATTAACTTTTCCACAAATTAGATATCATCCACAAAGTTAAGGATAAATACTGTCAAAATAAAAAAGCCGGCTCCAGAGCCGGCTTTTAAATATAATGGTATAAATTATATACGATTATTTTTTGATCTCAACACGACGGTTTTGAACACGGCCTTCTTCAGTTGAATTAGATGCAACTGGGTTAGCCTCTCCGTAACCGTTAGCAGTGATGCTTGATGAAGAAACACCAGCATTTACCAAATATTGTTTTACAGAGTTAGCACGGTCTTTAGACAAAGTCATGTTGTAAGCTTCTGTACCTTCAGCAGATGCATAACCATCTAAAGTTACAGTTGAATTGTTATCACGTACTTCTTTAGCCAATTTGTCTAGAGTTGAGTAAGATGAAGTTTTCAATACTGAGCTATCAAATTCGAATTGAATTGGAGCATAGTAACCATTAGCAGTAGCGCTTTCAACTACTGGCTCTGGAAATTTGATCGGACATCCTGAACCATCTACTGGAGTACCAGCCGGTGTGTTAGGACATTTATCGAATTTATCAGATACACCGTCACCATCAGCATCAGCGCTTAAAGTGTTAACAGTACCTTCTAAAGTGCTTACACGTTGTTTCAATGCTTCAACTTCGTTTCTCAATGATGGATCTTTCAATTCATCATACATTGTAGCAACTGGGTTAGCAAAAGTCAAGTTTTGTTTGTCTTTTGAACCTAAAGTGAATTCTAAACCAGCCATAACTGAAGAGAATTTACCTTTGTAAGATGACTGACGAGCTGGACCGTAGATTTGATCATCAGTAAAGTTCATTGTATAGCCTAAATTTAAAGCTACAACTTCAGACAATTTAAATTTAGCACCTACACCTACAGGAACGAATGCTGTTAATTTATTGTCACGACCTTCATCGCTTTTGTCACGGTCACCAATAACACCTTCACCCCATTTTCCTGAGTTATCATAAACCACTTTTCCATTGAAATCATTACCATCAAATTGAACAGGGTTGTATGCCATAGCTCCCAAACCAACTTTAGCGTAGAAGTTAACGGAATTTTCTCTTCTCAAGAAATCGATTGTACCCAATTGAAATACACCATTTAAGCTAGCCGCCCAGTTTACACTAGTTTCCACTGAACGAGCACCTAAACTGTTTTCTGCTTTAGGACCTGATAAATCGTGATTGTAAGTTTTGATCTTACCACGGTTTGCTTCAACTTCCAAACCGAATAGGTGAGAGAATTGTTTACGTACTGTCAAGCCATAGTACTCACCAACTTTGTTTTGGAAGTAACCAACTTTTTGACCAAAAGCGTTACCACCACCGATTACGTTATTTGGTGTAGTGATACCACCTTGAACTCCGATAGACCAAGTTCTGTATTGTGATCTACCACCGAATACTTGTTGAGCTTGTGCTGTATCAGCGAAACCTAAAGCGGCAACTAATGTAGCAGCAACAGCTGTTTTTTTAATTGTAGAATAGTTCATACTCTTGTTTTTAAGGTTATTATTAATTTTAATTGTTTTCAATTTTAAATTCACTTGTATTAATACTTGGAACAGTACAATTGCCGTGCCAAAGTCTTAAAATTATGTTAAATTTTTGTTTTCGCTATATTTCGTACTAAATTAAGTATTTAATGTGAAACAACAAAACAAAAATTCGGTACGAAAGTACCAAATTTTTGTTTTGTTTCAATAGCTTTAAGAAAAAAATTAAGAAATTCTTTCTAAAGTAAATAATGGACGATAACTAATGATAGAGCACCAAGCAGTGCAGATACCGGGATCGTCAAAATCCAAGCCCATAATAGACTGATAGTAACACCCCAACGAACTGCTGAAACACGCTTGACAACGCCGACACCAATAATAGCACCTGTAATCGTGTGTGTAGTTGAAGCTGGGATACCGAAATGTTCTGTTATCCCTAATGTAACAGCACCTGCAGATTCAGCACAGACTCCTTCTAATGGTGTCACTTTTGTGATCTTTGTGCCCATTGTTTTTACAATTTTCCAACCACCACTCATAGTTCCGGCAGAAATTGCTGCGTAACAAGTTAATGGAATCCATTCAGGCATATGTTCAGTGTTTTCCATATAACCTCCAGCAACCATAGCAACAAGAATGATTCCCATTACCTTTTGGGCATCATTACCACCATGGGCAAAACTCAATGCTGCGGAGGAAATCAATTGCAAGATTTTAAACCATTTTTCAGCTACGCTTGGACGTGATTTTCTTGCCAGATTAATCACGATTAATGTAATGATAATGGATATGGTCATACCAATGATTGGTGCCAGAACGATGAAAGCAATAATTTTTAAAGTCGCATCGATATTAATGGCATGAATAGGATCTGCTCCTAGAATAAAGGCGTAGGCCATTCCTGATCCCGCAAAACCTCCAATTAAGGTATGTGATGAACTCGATGGTACTCCGTAGTACCAGGTAAACAAGTTCCAGCCAATTGCTGCGAGCAAGCCCGCAAAGATAACCTCAAGGGTAATATATTCTTCCAATACCGTTTTGGCAATGGTGTTGGCTACTTTATGGTCTGTAAAGTAGAAATAAGCAGCAAAGTTGAATATGGCAGCCCATAATACAGCCATTGCCGGTGTGAGAACTTTTGTTGATACAACTGTCGCAATTGAGTTGGCGGCATCATGGAATCCATTGATGTAGTCAAATGCAATCGCTAGGACAATCACAACAACGAGTAATGTTGACATCATAATCTCGTAGAATTTTTATGCACTAATGATCGAATGATTATGCGTTTTTAACTAGAATACTTTCTAAGACATTAGCAACATCCTCGCATTTGTCTGTTGCATCTTCCATTGCGGATAATACCTCTTTGTGTTTGATCAATGAGATCGCATCTTTTTCAAATTCAAAAAGATCAGCCACCGCTTTGTCAAAAATATAGTCTGCTTTGTTTTCAACACTATTGATACGTACGCACGAATCAGTAATGTTGCGAATGTTTTTTAAGTCACGAAGTTCATGTATTGCTTTTGAGACATGCTCAGTAGCTTCTACCAAGAGATCCGCGATTTCGATCATCGGCTCTGTTGCTTTTTCAACCTTGTATAAATCCATTCTGTTGGCAGCGCCATGGATAAAGTCCGCTACATCATCCAATGAACTTGCTAAAGAGTGTATATCTTCGCGATCAAAAGGTGTAATGAAATTTTTACCTAGTTCCAAATGAATTTGATGGGTGATGTTGTCGCCTCTGTGCTCCAGGTCTTCCATCTTGCGTGTGAACTCCTTCTTCTTCTCCGGATTGTTTGAGTTAACAATATCTTTTAACAATTGAGACATTTCGATCAAATTGTTGCCTGCCTGTTCAAACAAAGGAAAGAATTTTTTGTCCTTTGGAACGAAGTATTGAAAAATGCTATTTAAAGACATATCTTAAATTTATTTTTGCAAAAGTAACACCCTAATGTTAAGTTAATGTTAACATTGGTTTTGTTTAAACACAAAAGTGTCATCAATTGTTTAATCTCCGGTTTGAACTTTTTGCAAAGTAAAGCCGAAAGTAGTTCCAATCCCCTCAGTACTACGTACATTGACGTTCTGTTGATGGGCTTCAATGATATGTTTTACAATAGCAAGGCCTAGTCCGGATCCGCCGATATCTCTTGAACGACTTTTGTCTGTTCGGAAGAACCGCTCGAATACGCGGCTCAGATTTTTTTCTTCAATTCCATAACCATCGTCGGTGATTTCAATGAGCACCTGCTCAAATAGTGGAAAAATTTTGATTTTTGTAGTCCCACCTTCCTTCCCATATTTGAGGGAATTGTCTATCAGATTATAGAGCACCTGATGTATTTTGTTGCGATCGGCCTTGACCCAGTGCGGTGTGCCGGCCTTAGGCTTAAACTCGATTTTGATATGGTGCTGTTTGGCTTTGTCTTCTAATGAATAGGAGATGTCTTTGATCAGGTCTACAATGTCAAATTTTTCAATGTTCAAGACCATTTTTCCAGATTCTAATTTGGATATTTCATCTAAATCTTGAATGAGGTAATTCAATCTATCAAGATTGCGGGCAGCTTTATCCAAGAAATTTTTTGCCATTTCCATATCCTCTTCCATTAATCCGTCTTGCAGGGTTTCGATGTAACCCTGGGTTGCAAAGAGGGGAGTTTTGAACTCATGTGAGATATTGGATAGAAATTCACGTCGAAATTTCTCCTGAGATTTTAATTGTTCAATTTCATTTTTTTTATCTTTTGCCCAGGCTTTTACATCATTTTCGGCGTCTGTAATGGGATCTTCACTGACATGTTCACCAATTGCATCTTTAAGATCCTTGCCAAGTTTGAGGTTGTGAATTAGCTTATACATGGTGTTGAGACGGCGATAGATGTATTTCTCGAAAAGATAATTGAATAGAAGAAAGCAGACTACCAGCGCAACAAAAAATATAATCAGCGCGGTCTGAAGATCATGTTTATAATAAAAGCTGATGGTGGATATTGCGATACCAACGCCAGCGGAGTTTGCCAGTAATAATTGTCTAAAATTCATCTGTTGAATAAAAAAGGCCCCTAATTGGAGCCTAAGTTACTTATTATGGTATTAATAAATTGTTAAAATTTTCCGATAATGGTCTTGGCCCCAGTAACTTTATCGCCAATATTCACATTGATTTCTGTTCCTAGCGGTAGAAATAGATCGACACGTGAACCAAATTTGATAAAACCGAACTCGTTGCCTTGTACAACCTGATCATTTTCCTTTACGTACCAAACAATGCGGCGGGCTAATGCGCCGGCGATTTGACGAAAGAGAACTTCCCTTCCTTCTTTATCTTTCACCACGACAGTCGTTCTTTCGTTATCTGTAGAGGATTTTGGATGCCAGGCAACCAAAAATTTCCCTGGATGGTATTTGAAAAAAGTGACCAGACCACTAATGGGATTTCGATTCACATGGACATTGACGGGAGACATGAAAATAGAGACCTGTATCCTTCTATCGTGAAAATACTCGTTTTCTTCGGTTTCTTCGATAACCACAACTTTTCCATCTGCAGGGCATAAGATTGTACCATCTTGTGGACTAACGACTTTCTTGGGACTTCTAAAAAACTGGACAACAGTGATGAATAGGAATGCTGAAAGGGCATAAATAAACCATTTTACATACTGTGATGCATCATAATAATCCGCAACGGCATTGATGATAAAGATAAAAAGTATAGCAATCGCTAAGGTAGTATATCCTTCTTTATGGAATTTCATATCTATTTATTTCTGCAAAGATAATTATTTACTCGAATTGTCGATTTGTCTTTCAATTTTAATTGAATGCGTATAGACCTTTCCATCACTTGCTGTTGCAATGCTTCCGGAAACTTTAATCGTATCGTCCTGAGGTTGATCTTGTTTATAGGTTGGAAAATAAAAATCTATGCCTTTCGCAATCCGGTTCAAAATATTATGGTAATTTTCATTACTGGAGTCTACATTGAGCTTGAGGCTTCGCATATTGACTGCTCCTGTTTTTTTCACCTCAACTTCATAAGAGAAATTTAATTGATTGGTAACTGCGATTCCGCTTTTATTGATTCCATCAGTAAAACGTTTGGCAAGAAACGCATAGAAATTTGAGAAGTCATCAAAACTACAGGATTTACTGTTTAGTAATTCTGCACGGACGAAATAATCGTATGGAAGAATACTCAACGACTGAAAATCTTCGATTGGAAGCTCCCCATTGTCATCGTAGGTAACCGTAATTTGTCCATTAACAAACCGTTGTGTCATTGCATAAATCGGCTGCTGTCCCACATTATAAAAGTAGGTGTTCCAATTCCCTTGTGGTTTTCCACCTTTTACTTTCCCTTTGCGCAAATAAAAATCATAACCAAATTCGGTAAAGCCTTCGAATGGTATTGCAAACTCGTAGTTGCCCTCACCATTAACGACTTCCTGTTTCCCCCTGTTATCCCAATAATCTTTGATGAAATATCCAAAATCGCCGTAGCTGACTGTCAATAATGGCTTCCCATCGGGATAATAATATTTCCAATCGCCAATAGGGTAGTTGTCTTTAAAATTTATTTCCCATTTCAGCACGCCATTTGGGTGAAAAGCTTGAAATAGGCCTTCTTTTTTACCATCCTTATAGTTTCCGATAAGCAAGCGATTGCCATTGGGGGCAAAATCACGAAATTCCCCTTCGAAAATTTGCTTTGTGAAATCAAATTTGCTGACGCGTTCAATTGTTTTGAATTCGCAATCTTTTGCTGCCAGATAATAATATTTATCAAAATAGAAACGAATTAATCCCTGATCTAATTTTTCGTAAAATACAGGTTTATCTTCTTGCGCCTGAATATTCTTAAAGCAGAATGAGGATAACAACAACAGTATATAAATGAATTTTTTAGTCATAACAAAATTTAATGTGCCTCAAGCCAATTTTTACCTTCTCCGATTTCAACGACCAATGGAACGGTTGTTGAAATCGCGTTTGTCATTTTGTCCAGAATAATGGTTTTGAATGCTTCAACCTCTTGTCTCGGAACATCAAATACCAGCTCATCATGCACCTGCATAATCATTTTACCTATGAGTCCCTGCTGTTCGATTTCTTTTTGTATCGCAATCATAGCAATCTTGATTAAATCTGCTGCTGAGCCCTGAATCGGTGCATTGATCGCATTTCGTTCAGCAAATCCGCGAACGGTCATATTTGCGGAATTAATATCTCTCAAATAACGTCTGCGCTTTAAAATTGTTTCAACGTACCCTTTCTCTTTGGCAAATTCAACAGCATCACTCATATACTTCTTGATACCCGTATATTGATTGAAATATTCATTAATGATGTCCGCTGCTTCTTTACGTGAAATACCTAGATTTTGGGATAGACCAAAGGCGGATTGGCCATAAATAATGCCAAAGTTGACTGCTTTCGCATTGCGTCGTTGTTCGGACGTTACTTCGTCGAAAGCCATGTTATAAACTTTCGCTGCCGTAGCGCGATGGATATCGTGACCTTGACTAAAAGCTTCCATCATATTCTGATCTTTACTCAATTCCGCAATCAGGCGCAATTCGATCTGTGAATAATCGGCGGATAAGATCACATTGTCCACTGAGCGGGGAATAAATGCTTTTCTCACTTCCCGTCCTCTTTCCGTCCGGATTGGGATATTCTGCAGATTTGGGTTGGTGGAGCTCAAACGGCCTGTTGCGGCAACAGCCTGATTGTAGGACGTATGGATGAGGCCAGTTTCTGGATTGATCAATTCGGGTAATGAATCTACGTAAGTGGATTTTAATTTCTGTAATTGCCTAAAATTTAAAATGTCCTGAACGATATCCGATTTATGTGCCAACGCCAATAAAACATCTTCACCAGTTTTATATTGTCCCGTTTTTGTTTTTTTTGCCTTCGGATCCAATTGGAGCTTGTCGAATAATACTTCACCTAACTGTTTTGGCGAGGCGATATTGAAGTTAACTCCCGCTTTTTCAAATATAGAGTCTTCGAGATTCCGAATATCCTGCTCTAAGGTTTTAGAAAATTCTCCTAAAGCAGGGACATCAATCTTTACGCCATTCCGTTCTATTTCTGCTAGTACATAGACAAGTGGAAATTCAACCTCCTGGGCTAATTGTAACGTGTCTGTTTCCACTAAAAGAGGTTGAAATATGTTTCTAAGCTGCAGTGTAATATCCGCATCTTCGGCCGCATATTCTTTGATCTGCTCGAATTCGACATCACGCATATTACCTTGCTTTTTCCCTTTTTCGCCAATGAGCTCGGTAATTGAAACAGGGCTGTAATTTAAATAGTTTTCAGCGAGCACATCCATTCCGTGTCTTGTATCGGGATCAATGAGGTAATGCGCTAACATGGTGTCAAATAGAGTTCCCTGAACTTTAATGCCATATCGGGCCAATAATAAAATATCGTATTTGATATTTTGACCGATCTTCTCAATTGCTGGATTTTCCAATACAGGTTTAAAAATGTTGAGGATGCGCTGTGCTTCTTCTCGATTTGCTGGCGTGGGAATATAGTATGCTTTTCCCGTTTCAAATGAAAAAGAGAGTCCAACAACATCAGCAAGGTTTGCGTCTAATCCTGTTGTTTCAGTATCAAAACAAAAGCTCTCCTTTGCCGCAAGCTCCTTGGCAAGCTTTTCTTGTTCTTCGGTCGTATCAATTAAAGTGTATTCGTGCGCAGTATTATGAATGTTTTTTAAGGCGATATTTTCATTCGAAACTTCTATTGCGATATCTGTAGTCGTTGTTACCGTTGTCGTTTGTACAGCGAATAAATCCATTTGTCCGTTCAAAGGGCTATTCTTTTCAAGTATGGAGAAATCTTCTCCAAAAACTCTTTTTCCAAGCGTTCTAAATTCCAGCTCAGCAAAGAGGGGCTCGAGAATATCTTTATTTGGATCCTCAAGTTCCAATGCTTTTTCGTCAAGCTCAACGGGGACGTCCAATAGAATTGTCGCCAATTTTTTTGAGATCAATCCCTGTTCTGCAAAATTTTCGACATTTTCACGCATTTTGCCTTTAAGCTGATCGGCGTTGGCTATTATTCCTTCAACTGAACCAAATTCTTGCACTAATTTCTTTGCGGTCTTCTCTCCAATGCCAGGAATTCCTGGAATATTATCTACTGCATCACCCCATAGACCCAAAATGTCAATGACCTGGCAGACATCAGTGACTTCCCATTTTTCTCGGATTTCTTTCACTCCCTGTACTTCGGCTCCATTACCCATACGGGCGGGCTTGTAAATAAAAATATTGTCCGAGACAAGTTGACCAAAATCTTTATCAGGTGTCATACAGTAGACTTGAAAGTTTTCTTGCTCCGCTTTTTTTGCCAATGTTCCGATGATATCATCGGCTTCATAACCGTCCATGGTAATTATCGGGATATTGAATCCTTCAATCAGTCGGTAGATGTATGGGATAGAAGCCGAAAGATCTTCGGGCATTTTTTCGCGGTGTGCTTTATAGGCTTCAAATTCAATATGGCGTGCTGTAGGTGCAGCCGTGTCGAACACTACCGCTATATGAGAAGGTTGCTGATTTTTCAATACCTCCAATAGTGTATTGGTAAATCCCATGATTGCCCCAGTATTCAACCCTGTAGAGGTGATACGTGGGGTCTTGCTCAATGCAAAATATGCCCTATATATAAGAGCCATTCCATCTAAAAGAAATAGTTTTTTCACAAAATTGAATTTTAGTCTCCTTACAAAGGTAAGAAATTCATCAAACCGTAAGTTTAATAAATTTTTCCGATTTTTGTGCTATGACACATTTAATGCAAGAGGTTCTATGAGAGGATTGGTAACAAAGTCCACGGGTAGCTGGTATCAGGTTTTGGGCGAAGACGGCAAGCGATATGATTGCCGGATCAAAGGAAAGTTTCGTACCAAAGGAATTAAAACAACCAACCCTGTGGCTGTGGGAGATTGGGTACATTTCGATGTGGAACCGGATCTTGAAAGTGCTGTCATTCGTGAACTGGAACCCCGCCGCAATTATATTATTCGAAAGTCGGTCAATCTATCCAAACAAACGCAGATTATTGGTGCTAACTTAGATCAAGCTTTTCTGGTGGTTACTTTAGCTTCTCCACCAACATCGCTGGGCTTTATCGATCGTTTTTTGGTGACCACTGAAGCTTATAGCATACCGGCAGTGCTTATTTTTAATAAACTCGATCTTTTTAGTGATGAGGGCCTAGAAATATTGGCCGAGTATAAAGCCATTTATGAACGGATAGGTTATCCATGCTATGAGGTATCGGCGTTGACAGGAAAAAATATCGATCTTGTTAAGGAATTGCTTCAGGATAAGATTACATTGGTGTCGGGGCATTCCGGTGTAGGCAAATCTACGTTGATTAATGCTATTGTACCAGAATATGGTTTGAAAACCGGTGAAATTTCGGATTGGTCAGATAAAGGGAAGCATACGACTACATTTGCGGAAATGTTTGATTTACCATTTGGGGGAAAACTGATTGATACACCCGGCATTCGCGAATTGGGAATTGTGGATATCGAAAAACAAGAACTGTCTCACTTTTTCCCTGAGATGCGTGCGTTGATGAACCAATGTCGGTTCAATAACTGTCGACATATCAACGAACCGGGATGTGTCATTATGGAAGCTGTCGAGGAAGGCGAGATTGAATCATCCCGTTACGATAGTTATCTCAGTATGTATCATAATGAAGATAGTAGAGCATAATAAAGAAAGGCTTCCACACATTTGGAAGCCTTTCTTTATTTAAAGGAAAGAGCGTCTTTATTTTAAGGCTTGTGTAAGATTTATATAGTCTCTTAGATAAGTACATTCCCTTGAAGCGGTATTGAAAAATGGAGTGTCCTTATACTGTGTGTTAAGTTCCCTAAAATACTTATTCTGCAGCGAAAAGCGATAGAACGGATTTTTCAATGGAGAATCATAATATTTCCAGCGTGTGTCTTCTTTATAAACAAAATCTTTCTGTTCGCATTTTGCAAGCATAAATGTACATTTGGCCTTAAATTCTTTATCTGAGCTTAGTGAACGTGCTTTGCCATACCATTCTTTTGCTGATTTTGCCTGTAAATAATTCCGCTGCCAGTGTATTGTTGAGGCGGCATGACTATCCGTGGATGACCAATCGTAGGAAACTAATGACCAGGCATTTCCGTAGGTGCTGGTCTGGTAAATTCCCGTAGCCATCTGAAAGTAATAATCGGCTTTTTTCTGATTGTTTTTTTCGCTTTTTATTGCATTTTCCAATCGCGCCATGCGCTCCGCATATTTTAGTTTCGTTGTGTTCTCTTTTCCGTATTTCTTGGGATAGTCATTGACGGTAACGATAAACGGATTGGGTATAACATCTGTTTCATCTTCATTATACCAATTCTTTATTTCCCTTATTTTGTGGTTCGTAGGAAGCGCCTGTAGCGTCGTTGCTGCTTTCTGGAAATCCAGTTCCCGTAAATATGCGGTACCTAAAAGCTCTGTCAGATAATCCCGATTAAAATGCTTGATATCTTCAAGTAAAAACCGGGATAGTGTATTTTGTTGTGTATTGTCAGACAATAAAGCTCTTATTTTTAACAATGTTTTAGGTGTGAGATTATTTTCCCAAAAATGCATGGTAGACCATTGCATGTTGTCTTCAAGAGAATCCTTAGCGACGCCGTAATTGTAGAAGATATCGGCTTTCACAGCTGCTAAACTCGCCATAGCCGTATCTTGTGTGCTGAGATAATGTTTGACGACGAGATTTTGAAGGATGTTTCTGGCGATTAAACTATAATTGCTGTATTCGAAAGCACTATAGCTCCATTCCTTTCTGTTGCTTGAGTTTTTTCCATCCTGCTTGGCTTTCTCCTCTAGCCATGTTAATGTTTTGACCAGCTTTGGTTGATCAATCTGTTTGCTGGTTTGCCAGTCGGCTAACTGGGTAAGCAACACAGTAATCTGATATTGATCGCCCAACCTAGGATTCAATTCATTTTCTTTTACTTGGACAAGATATTTTTTTGCCTGTTCATTTTCTCTATTCATCCAGCTTAGATAAGCGGCAGTAATTAGGCCGAGTTGTGGCTGAATGTATTTTTTGTCCTGATAGAGGTTTAAAGCAAAATTGCGAAGGGAATCCAAGTGCTGTTTAACAGTGTTTTTATTCTCGTTTCGGGAATAATAGCTGTAATTTTCTCCATAGCCGATATAAAAAGACTCATTCATGTCTCCTTCTATTTTGTTGACTTCTCTTCCTAGCAAAACGGCATTAATGGTGTTAGCGGGGTCAAGCCTGTAACAGGCGTCTAGATATTTCATGGTGCGATCACCTGTGCCGAAACCTATAATGGCGTTTAGGTTAAAATTGTCCGCATCATTGGCTGCATATTGAAAAATTTCAGTGTCAGAAGCTGTGATATAATGAAAGTTTGAGTAGGCCAAAACACGTCTTTCCGGACTGGCTGTGAATAGCTTAGCGAATAGATAGGCGGCTTTCGCACCATCCCCATTTTTACGGACAGCTCCAGCATAGTTGGAAAGCGCCCAATTTAAGATCGCCTCGTTTCCTGTGATCGGCTGTAAATATTTTTCATAGACAGCGATGCTTTTAGCATATTCCTGTCCGAATAAATATAAGCGAGCAGCTTGATAGGCATAACGCACAAAAAGGAAACTGTTTTTTTTATGCTTGTTGATCTGCTCTTCAGCCAGTTGAGCGTATTGGACGATCTCCTTAAAATTCCGTGTATCGGGATCCCAGTAATTTTGCTCAACATTTGTTATGGGTTCTTGTTTTTTTGTAAAAACAAAGTAGGCGCGTTCAGGCTCATGTTTACCATCAATTAAGGTTTGTAAAAATGTGTTTCCCTTGATGGAGTCAGGAAGAGTGCCCCAGGATGATTTTTGTTGATTACTGACCAGATTGGATGTTGCGGAATCGCTTTGGTACATCAATTGTTCGATATCTTTTGTATTTACACCTGATCCTAAGTGCTTTGCCCAAGCTTCGCTATTGACGCGACTTTCTTTGATCGGAGCTTCTTCAGTATATAAAAATTGATAAGGAATGTATTGAAATGCAGAAAATCCATTGTCCTCAAGATTCGGAAGATAGTAAGTCGTCTGGTTGTCATAAGGGTCAACTTCAGGACCACATGCGATATTGACTGCAATTTCTCCAAAGAAGAATGCAAGTGTAGTGCTAGAAAGCACGAATAATTTCCTGTAACTCGGCATTGCCATGATTTGCTAATGTAGCTTGGTCTAAATGATAAAAAATAAGCTGATGTTTTTTCCCTTTCAATTCTCCCCTCAAAAATTTTGCCGTTTGTAAAAGATCGTTTTGTGTTACTTTCTCAAAGCGCACGACATCTCCTTTTTTGAGGTTTGCTTTGGGGAGATCGACAGTTAAAATATATAAATTACTGTTGGGATTATGGGTGAATAGGGTTGTATTATTGATATCCTGTTCACTGATATGCTTTGAAATACCGATGTAATTATTGTTTCTAAAAACTACAAACCATTGAAATAGGGGAAGTGCGATATCCATTTCCAAAGGATAATTGCGAAGTGTACCACCCAAATAGGTCTTTAGGTCCTGTTGATTCAGAATGGAGTTCTGATTTCCAAACTGACGTAGGTTGCCCATGTTATAGCACATTAAAGTCACTTTCTTGACTGGCGGGATACCGCTTGTAACGGTGTTTTTTACTTGATGCAACCTTAAGGTTGAACTTACTACAATCCCTTTTAAGGCTGGTAATTCCTGTATATATTTGAGCAAATAAAAGAATTTGTCACGCGAGGATTGCGTCCAGTCGCAATCCAATTGTAATTCATTAAATTCTTCTTTGCCAGCTTGTTTAATTTTTGCAGAGACAAATGGGACAATTTTATTGGCTAGGGCTCTTATCTCTAAGCTGTCCATTTCAGAAAAAATGCGTTGATTGATAAATACAACTGGTATTAACGCTTGTTCTTTAGGGACTGGCTGGGAGAAGGTAATGGGGCTAACGGGCACAGCCTGAACACCAGAAGGGTCAAAGTCTATATCCATAATTCGTGTATATATGGATTTAGCAGCAACCTCCTTTAGTGCGCGATGTTCTACAGTGTCAAGCTGAAATACTGTTTTCCAAAAATAGAAGCCTGTTTCGGGTTTTGAATTTGAACAAGAACTGAGTACAAGTAGCCAAAAAGGTACGAGAAATAAAAAAAGTCGTATTCGGAGCTGCATAATTGCATTATTTAATAGTATTTGAAACAAAACCGGCTTAATATGGTTTGTTATTCAATAAAATAAAGACTAAATTACAAAGAGATTGTGACTTTATGAAGCCTATTTTTAAGTGGATCATTGGTATTGCTGTGTTTATTCTTCTGGCTTTGACTGGAAGCATCTGGTATTTTAGCAATAAGTGGAAGCCTTTATTGGATACCAAAATTAAGCAGCTGGTTTTGCAGGCGACGGACAGTTTATATACTGTTCATTATGAGGATATCCACGTTAATTTGGCTCTTGGCAATCTAACGATTGAAAATCTTCATTTAGTTCCAGATAGTTTAGTGTATAAGAAATTGGAACGGATGGAAAAGGCTCCTGACAATCGTTTCGAGATTACTATTAACAAGCTTAAGATCAAAAGCTTTGGTATTCGTAAGGTGTTGATGGACAAAGAGCTTTTCTTGCACGATATTACTGTAGATACACCGACAATCCATGTAATCAATGAAGTACACCGTTATAACGATACAGTTAGTCATGGCCCTAAAAAGCCTTTATATGAGAAAATAAAGGAAAATCTAAAAAAGATCCATGTTGAAGCGATCAACTTGAATGATATTGATTTTAAATATACGCAGGTACAAAAGGGCGTACAGCAAGACTTTGAAATAAAAAAAGTAAAAGTGCGAATTGATGATGTTCTTATTGATTCAACTTCTGAACAAGATAAACAACGTTTTTATCACACGAAGATGATTGATATAGAAGTCCCTGGGTTTACCTATAAAACTCCGGATGGCTTTTATAAAATTGATTTTGATAAACTTAAGATCAATAGTAAGGACCGGAACGTCCTTTTGACTAAAGTTGCTTACCAACCGACGCTAAACAAGGCTGCTTATTATAGAAAGAAGGGGGAAGGAGGAAGTTATGTTGTTTTTAAAATGGACACCCTGCAATTAGCGGAATTTAATTTTGGGCAGCTTTCCCGAGATAAAAAGGTCTATGCACAGAAAGCATTCTTAAAAAATGGGCAGCTTTCGATTTATAGTGATAAACATTACAAGGGTACTGCTACGCGTCAGATCGGAAATGCTCCCCATATGAAATTGATGCAAATGTCGACCCGGTTAGGAATTGATTCGCTTTTTTTGGATAATATTGGTGTTTCTTATTCCGAGATGAGCGACAAATACAGTCAGATTGGAACCATTACTTTTGATCACACTTATGGCACAATTCTGAATGTAACGAATGATTCAACAAAATTGCTCAAACAAAAGCTTATGCGTGCTAACCTGAGCACCAACTTTATGAACTCGGGCAAGTTACTCACTAATTTTGTTTTTGATATGACTTCCAAAGTGGGAGCCTATACTTATAAAGGCAGTCTTGGCCAGATGGATTTAACGGTTGTCAACAAAATGATTCGACCACTGCTGAACGTTGAAGTTAAATCTGGTAATCTGAAACGGATCGTATTTGATGTTTGGGCGAATGATTACCGGAGCAAGGGTACATTTAAAATGGATTACAACGATCTGAAAGTCAATATTCTTTCCGAAACAGGGGACGATGGGCGCAGGGAAAAGAAGGGATTTCTCTCATTTATGGTTAATCAGGTGTTGTTTAATCCTGGCAATCCGGATCTGTATGGTAAATACACTGTTGGTCATATCAATAAGCATCGGGATCCTTATCATCCTTTTTTCAAGGCGATGTGGCAAAGTTTGCTCATGGGAATTAAACAATGTGTTGGTTTGGGGCCTGAACGGGAGGCAAAATTGATGAATACAGCTGATCGGGTTGAAAAGGTGGTAAGTGGTGTCGAAAAAGCGAAGAAATTATTCTCAGGGATATTTAAGAAGCATAAAACTGCTGAGGAATTGTTAAAAGAAGAAAAAGAAGAAGAAGAAAAAGCGGCCGCCAAAATAGAAGAAAAGCGAAAACGGGATCGGGAAAAAGCTGAAAAGGAATTAGAGAAAGAAAATCCCGGAGGCTAGAAGATTGTCTGGAATGAAGTGGAGAAAAGTGGTAGCGACTTCCGTTTCACGTGAAATTATCGCACCTACATGAAGAAGAAATAGATAGATTTTTGAATAAAGGCAAATTTATCTTAGTTTGCGGTTTATAATGGTAGATTCGATATTAAGTTTCGTTCGATTTGTTTTCAAATATAAAAACGGTCTTGTAGATAAGATCATGTTTTATGCCAGCATGATTTGTGCTGTGATTGTTATTTTCAATGTAGGGTATGTAACAGACCCCGTATTAGGTATACTACTAGGGAAAACGATTCATTACCTATTTTTTGTCCTTTTCTTTATGATTGCATTGCGGGAATCATCATCCATCTATGCACTAAAAAAAATTGCTGTTGAACATTACTCAGGGCTCCTCATCCTGATTTACTTTATTTTTATTCTGGTTGCCCGTTTTGCGGGTATCGATGCCCTTTCTGTTTTTGGGCGCGAACAATGGATTTACTTGGGTATCTATATTATTTTTATTGCTGAACTGTCTAAAAGTACCCTCTTTTTTGATAATTTTTATTTTAATCCTACCATACTGTTTGTTATTAGCTTTCTTGTGCTTATCCTGATAGGGACAGTTCTGCTGATGCTGCCACGCACGACGATAGAAGCGCCATTGAGTTTTGTAGATGCACTGTTCATGGCCACGAGTGCTGTTTGCATAACCGGGTTGTCGGTGGCCGATATCTCGACCAACTTCAGCATGTTCGGTCAGACGATTATTATAGTATTGATACAGGTCGGTGGATTGGGAATTATGACATTTACGGGTTTCTTTGGTTATTTTTTCTCCGGTGGATTTTCATTCAAAAACCAATTGATGTTTGGTGAGATTTTGGGAGAAAATAAAGTAGCTTCAGTCATAAAAACCTTATTGACCATAATATTTATTACGCTTTTATTTGAATTTCTTGGTGCAGTATTAATCTTTACGACCTTGGAAAGTACTAATTTCCCCAATATGGGGAGTATGATTTTCTTTTCGATCTTCCATTCCATTTCTTCATTCTGTAATGCTGGGTTCTCTATTTTGTCAGGAGGAATCACCAATGAGGCCTATAAGTTCAACTATCCATTCCAACTGGCGCTGTCCACTTTGTTTATTCTCGGAGGATTAGGCTTTGGAATTGTGCTGAACTTCTATACCTATATAAAGGAGTTCTTGTTGCTCTGGTATCACCGTTTGGTCACCAAGAAAAATTACAAACATAAAGCTTGGAGCTTTAGTTTTAATTCCAAATTGGTCTTGCTGTGTAATGGGATTATTATTGTTGCAGCTACACTTTTCTTTTATTTTTTGGAAAGAAAGAACACCCTTTCTTTGGAAAAAGGCTGGGATGGCGAATGGGCGACGTCTTTTTTTATGGCAAATGCTGCGCGTTCGGCGGGTTATAATAGCATTGATTTGAGCTTTGTCGGAGCGCCAACTATTTTTCTGGTCATGGTATTGATGTGGGTGGGTGCTTCTCCGGGATCTACCGGCGGTGGCGTAAAAGTGACAACTGTGGCGCTGTCTTTTATGAATATCATATCCTTGGCAAAGGGAAAGGAATATATCGAGATTTTTAAACGAAGAATAGCGAGCGAATCCGTCAATAAAGCTTTTGCGATTATTTTATTGTCATTCCTTGTCGTTGGACTGAGTTTTTTTGTCCTTATTTTTACCGATCCGGACAAAAGCATGAAAGATTTACTTTTTGAATCATTATCTGCTTATACGACCTGCGGATTGAGCTTAGGTGTTACACCTTCCCTAAGCATGGGTGGTAAACTGATCATTGTTGTGACGATGTTGGTCGGTCGTGTGGGTATGTTGACGTTATTGGTTGCCTTTATCAAAAATACGACTCGCAGAAATATTATATTTCCTGAGGAAAAGATCCTGTTTTAAATGTTTGTTCCTTTGGATGTTTAAGGATTTAAGCGAATTAAAGCGGGCTGTTTTTGTCGGACGATCAATTAAACTTGTAAATAAAATAAATTTATCTTAGTTTGAGTTATGAAGTATATTGTTTTAGGATTAGGGCACTTCGGCCGCTCTTTGGGCGTTCATCTGACCGAACTCGGTCATGAAGTGATCGGAGCAGATCGAAATCTAAGTATCGTAGAGCAACTCAAAGATAAGATCACGCACACCGTATGTTTAGATACTACAGACCGGGAAGCTGTATCTTCATTGCCTTTAAAAGATGCCCACGCGGTAATTGTCGCCATAGGAGAAGATGAAGGGGCCTCTCTCATGACAGTAGCGCTTCTGAAGCAACTAAAAGTAAAACGGATCATTGGCCGTATCGTATCTGATCTGCAGAAAACGGTTTTAGAAGCCATGGAGATCAATGAGTATATTATGCCAGAGGAGGAAGCCGCTGAGCGATTGGCGATGCGGTTGGACAATATTGATATCGTTGATTCGTTTAAGGTTTCAGATCGATATTCTATCGTTGAAACAAAGGTTCCCTTGCGTTATGTGGGTATGACCCTACAGGAGGCAAATCTGACCAACCTTTATAAAATTATCGTGCTGACAACAGTAAAAATTACAGAGACAAAAAAAGACGGAATCACCAAAGAGCAAAAGGAAGCATCGGGTATTGCCACATCTGAAACCGTGATGGCAGAAGGAGATATCTTAGTGGTTTTTGGAGAATTGTCCAATATCAATAAGTTAATTCAAAAAGGAGAATAAAAATTATGTTATTAACAACAACAAGTGTTATTGAGGGACACCAGATCGACCGTTATCTGGGGATAGTTTCTTCGGAGGTTGTCCTGGGAGCGAATGCCATTAAAGATATGATGGCTGGTTTTAGGGATTTTTTTGGTGGAAGATCCAATTCTTATGAGCGTGCCTTTCAGGAAACCCGTGAGGCTGCATTGCGTGAATTAGAAGATCGTGCCAGGGCATTGGGTGCTGATGCTGTCGTCGGCGTGCGGTTGGATTTCCAAACAGTAGGAACGGGTGGGATGATGATGGTCGGCGCAACAGGCACCGCTGTTAAGATGAAATAGACCTAGAGTGGAGGCTACATCAAAAGTCAGTTTTGGCGTTTGATGCCAACTGAAATTTTGACACTACATTCGATTTAACAAAAGAGGGCCAAAACATATTAAGATTTTGGCCCTCTTTTATACGATCGATAATATTAAAACATATGTCCAAATTTAATTCTGATTTTACAATCATGAATTTCAATGATGGTGCAGCCTCTTTTTTTGGTAAAATTGGACCTGAACGCATCCTTAAGGGCTGAGCATATTGAAGATGGTGGGAAAATCGTGTTGCGAAATACAGGATTCGGGGATTTTTTCTTTCCCGAACTAAGGGACGTGTATTTAATTGATTGCGTATAATTATAATTGTATATAAAAACAAATTTATCTAAGTTTGGCTTTTAAGACTTTTAAACAACCTAAGAGGATAAATGAAAAATTGGTTTAAGGTAAATTCGGCACATTTGATTGTTATTGCGATCTTTATTGTGCTAGTATTTTTTTATTTCACGCCCGTTTGGCAGGGAAAGACTCTTGCTCAATCTGATGTGGTACAGGCGCAAGCTGGACAAAAGGAATTGTTTGATTATAAAGCCAAAGACGGGAAGACTCCTTTATGGACGAATTCCATGTTTGGCGGGATGCCTACCTATCAAATCTGGCAGGGAAATGAAAATAACATTGGTACCTATGTGCTGAAAGCTGTCAAATTTGTTTTTCCAAGTCCGATGGATACGGTGTTGTTTTATCTATTGGGGGCCTATTTTCTTTTTAGCGTACTACGTATCAAACCCTGGCTCGCTGCGGTGGGCGCAGTGGCTATAGCCTTTACTTCCTACAACTTTATTTATATAGAAGCAGGCCATATTACCAGGGCCAATGCCATCGCCTTTATACCACCTGTAATTGCTGCGGTGATCATGTGTTACCGTGGGAGCAAGTTATGGGGGCCGGTGCTGCTTGCGTTGTTTCTTTCCTTGGAAATTCGTGTCAATCACCTACAGACGACTTATTACTTGTTAATGGCCTTGATGGTATACGTCATTTTTACATTAGCCGATGCGATCAAGCAAAAACAACTAAAGGAATTCTTTATTGCCTCAGGCAGACAGGTAATTGCGGTTATTATTGCTTTAATGGTAAATGCTTCCATTTTATTGCCTACCTGGGAGTACAGTAAACTGAGTACGCGTGGTCATGCGAATATCACAAAGGTGGACAATAATAATACAAAGGAGAAAGGGCTTGACAAGGAATATGCTTATGAATGGAGCCAAGGTGTTGGCGAGACCATGACCTTCATGATTCCCAATGCCTATGGTGGCGCTAGTGGTGGCCAATTGGACGAAAAGTCGCATGTGGCCAAATTCTTCATGGAAAAAGGCGGAATGTCGGCTGTTCAAGCAGGTCAAATTGCCCAAGGAATGCCTACCTATTGGGGAGATAAGCGTTTTACATCTGGACCTTGGTATTTTGGAGCTGGTGTTTTCTTCTTATTCATCTTGGGACTTGTCATTGTTAAAAACCGCTTCAAATGGTGGATATTAACGACTACAGTTTTAGCACTGCTTTTGTCGTTTGGTAAGAATTTTACACTGGTGTCGGATTTATTCTTTGACTATTTTCCAATGTATAATAAATTTAGAGCCGTTGAATCCATCTTGGTACTCGTTTCAATCACAGTACCGCTGATGGCTATTATGACAGTAAATGAACTGTTGACGAGGGCCAAAGAAATTACGAATTTGAACAAAAAAGTGCTGTATACTTTTGCTGGTGTTGGCGGAGTTTGTCTGCTGATCGGTTTGCTACCCGATCTGTTCTTAAATTTCAGAAATGCCGAACATAATAATTTAATCGAAACCTTCACTCAGCAAATCGGTGATAAGTCTGCAGCTACAGAGTTGGTGAATCAGCTGGTCCTAGATCGGAAGGATATCGCAAGTAAAGATGCTTACCGTTCCTTTGTCATTGTATTGCTTACATTTGGACTTGTTTGGTTTTATCTAAAGAATAAGCTTAATGAGGGCGTGTTATTGGGTACATTGCTTGTCTTGTTCCTGTTCGATCTGTGGAGTGTGGATAAACGCTTTTTAAACGATAAATCGTTTATGGAAAAAGGAGCGACTACACAACAGGTATTCCAGCAACGCGAGGTCGATCAATTAATTTTATTGGATAAAGATCTAAGTTATCGCGTATTGGATCTAACGACCGATCCATTCGCTGATGCCCGTCCATCCTATTTCCATAAATCGTTAGGAGGTTACCATGCGGCGAAATTGATGCGTTTCCAAGAGATTTTAGAGAATCAGTTCAATGGAGCGCTTAATGAAGACGTGCTTGATATGTTTAATGTGCGTTACCTGATTACGACAGATCCTCAAAATCAATCGCAGCGAATTGTCAGACGGAGCACAGCGGCCGGTAATGCCTGGTTTGTGGACAAAGTGACGTTTGTAAAAGGAAACGCCGAGGAAATGCAAGCAATAAGCTCTTTTGATCCGCGTAAAGAAGCTTTCTTGAACCAACAATATCAAAATGAAATCAAGGCAAAAACTTCAAGTGCGGCGACAGCAGGCGAAATTAAACTGACATCCTATCATCCCGATAAAATGCAGTATGAATATACTGCTGCTAATGATGCTTTTGCGGTATTTTCCGAGGTTTTTTATGATAAGGGCTGGAAAGCTTATGTGGATGGAAAGGAAACACCAATAATACGTGCCGATTATTTGTTAAGAGCCTTACAGTTGCCTGCGGGAACGCATAAAGTCGAATTTATCTTTGATCCAGAGTCACACAAGATGGGGAATTTATTGACTTTAATATCGTCGATTATCCTCGGGTTAGGGATAGTCGCAGCAGCATATTTCTCTTTACGGAATACAAAAAAAGAAACAGCTGTATAATTGGCTGTTTCTTTTAAAAAGTTTGAAGCTTTAGAATAATTTGAGCTGTGGATCAGTTATTCTAAAGCTTTTTCTATGATGTGGTGTTGACCCGTATTCAAGCACTGCAGTCCGGTGCTTTACAGTCGGATAGCCTTTATTATTGAGCCAGTCATAAGCAGGATAGTCCGAAGCAATCGTATCCATGTATTCGTCGCGGTAAGTTTTTGCTAGAATGGAAGCCGCTGCAATAGAAAGATATTTTCCATCTCCCTTGATAATGCAGGAATGAGGGACTGTCTGATAGGGAATAAACCTATTGCCATCCACAATAATATATTCAGCTTTTATCTTTAACATATCCAAAGCTTTATGCATGGCAAGATAACTGGCATTGTGAATATTGATGCGGTCTATTTCTTCGGCAGAGACACTCGCCACAGCATAGGCAAGTGCTTCCCGTTCGATAATGGGACGCATTTCCATCCGTTTTTTCTCGCTTAACTGTTTCGAATCGTTGAGCAATGCATGATGATAGTCAGTTGGGAAAATTACTGCCGCGGCAAAAACTGGACCCGCCAAACAACCTCTACCCGCTTCGTCACATCCAGCTTCAATTTGTTGATCTTGATAATATGATAATAGCATCTTTCTTATTCTGTAAATGAACGAAATTACAAATAAAATTAGAGTTATGCATTGTAACTTCTGTGTGAATAATGCCCTTTTACATTAATTAACACTAATAATATCTTCTTTTGTAAAGATTTAGAATGCGCTGTTGCAAATAGGAAAGAGATGGGTTGGTTAAACTTAGACAGGGGCATTCGGTCAAAGATTGTCAGTTATAGAAATATAAAAATAAGTATTATGAGAGGCTTCTTGCTTTTTTTGTTAAGTATGTTAACAGGATGGACCGTATACGGACAGACCAAAGGCGTACAGGGAATGTTGAAAGATGACAAGAACCGCGTCATTGCGGGAGCGACAGTTAAGTTGACGTCAAAATTGGATTCCATGACTGCTGGGTCAAACATGGCGGGGATTTTTACCTTTGATAAAATCAAAGCCGATACGTTTAAGATTACGGTCTCCAACCTGGGTTTTGAGCGCTTCGAAAAAGAGTTCGTATTTCCTAAAGGTAAGGCAAAATATATTATCCCTAGTCTGACCCTGCAGCAGAATTCTCAGATGCTTGAGGAAGTTGTTGTGGACGGTGTGCCGACGGTGGTTGTGAAAAGCGATACCTTGGAGTATACCATGAAGGATCTGAAATTACGTGATGGGGCAGTTGCAGAGGATGCACTGAAAAAATTACAAGGTATTGAAGTCGATAAAGATGGCAATGTCACTGCACAGGGCGAGTCTGTCAAAAGGGTCAGAATCAATGGGAAAGATTTCTTTGGAGGCGATGTTAAGACCGCCACTCAGAATCTTCCGGCCAATATTGTGCAAAAAATGCAAATTATTGACGACTATGGCGATATGGCCAACATTACCGGAAATAAAAATGGCGAATCTGAAAAAGTCCTGAATATTCAGATTGATCCGAAATATAACCAAGGCCATATGACGACACTTCGTGCGGGCTATGGGACAGAAGATCGTTATCAGGCGACAGGAATGTGGATGGGGATGCGCGAAGGGGAGCAGCTTTCCATTCTCGGAAATTTAAACAATACCAATGCACCCCTGTTTGATTTCAATACCACGGGAGGTGGGGCCCGTCGCGGCCAAGGTGGCGGTGGACGTCGTGGAGGCGGTATGTTTGGCGGCTCGGATGGCCTGACCAAGATAGGTTCCATTGGACTTAATTTTCGTAAAGATTTTTCGGATAAGCTGACAGCTTACGGCAGCTATAGTTATAGCCATAGCAATAATACAACCCTTTCACAAAGATATATTGTAAATGCAACGCCCGGTCGGTCACAAGCGGACAGTGTCGATGCGAATTCAAATACCATTGGCGGAAATCATCGTTTTGAAGCAAACGTAGAGTGGAAGCCGACAGCAAAAGATTATATTAAGATTGTGCCGCAGTTTGGATATGATGACGGAGATAATAATTCCATAACGAATTCTATTACATATTTAAGGGAGATTTTGGATAATAGGCAGACGCTGACAAATGGAACAAACTCCACAGCGCCGCGGTTCGGTATCAGTGGTTTATATAATCGTAAATTGAATGATAATGGACGCAACTTGTTTTTTAATTTCAATTACAATAATGCCAAAACTGATAAAGATGTAAATCAGATACTTGACAGGTATATTTCCGATCCGTCCAATGTCAATCAGTCCATGAGCAACATATATCAACGTACAATTCAGGAGGCGCTCAATAAAAGCTGGAATGCAGGAGCTTCCGTAAATTATACCGAACCTTTATCTAAAAATGGCAAATTAGAGGTGACCTATGACTTCAACAAGAATAAATATGACAATAATATCAGTCAAAAAGGTTACGATAGAGATGACAACAGTATTGAAAACGCATTCGAAAATGCGAAGCTAAATCTAGATTATAATTATGACTACGCTTTTATAACTCACAAGATCGGAGCCAACTATCTCTTTAGCAATGACAAGGTGACGTATTCGGTGGGTGTGGCCGGGCAACCTTCTCATCTGACTGGGGCAGCAATCAACTCGGGCGAGATCATTCCGATTTCCCGCAACAACATGAACTGGATGCCAATTGCGCGTTTTGAATATAAATTCTCACGTCAATCCAACTTAAGTGTAAACTACTCCGGGTCCCCGACAGAACCGGGTGTATCGCAAATATTGCCTTATAATTTGAGTACAAGTTCAACGAATATCGTGTATGGTAATGCAAACCTAAATCCAGAATTTAATCACGATTTGAAATTACGATTCCGTAAAAACGACTTTCAAAAGGGTAATAATTTCTTTGTATTCCTCAATGGTTCCCTAACTGACAATAAGATTGTTAGTTTAAACAAATCGTATTACGGTCCTATCCAGAAAGACCCTACAACAGGAAAAATAGATTCTGCATTGATCTCAGAAACACGTTATTTGAATGAGAACGGCGATCGTCCGTATGCGATCAATTCATTTTACCATTATGGTAAATCCTGGAAAGAAAAAACCTTCAATGTGATGTTGATGGGTGGTATTTCGGTGAATAAAACTATTGGTTATTCTTCCATAGATGAAAATGATAATATCGGACAGAAAAATGTTGCCCGTAATTTTGTCCTGACTCAGGGATTAATGTTTCGTTACAATCCATCCGAGAATCTGGAAATTAATCCGGGTGTTCGTTACCAATTTACACATACAGAAAATAGCTTACTACAGCGAAATAGCGATATTCAGACCTGGACACCAACATTAATTGGTTCATATAATATTTTGAAGAACACAATCTTTGGCGCTGATCTTTCGAAATCTTTCAATCAGGGCTATGGTCAAGGTTTGTCTTCCAATCCGTTCATTATCAATACCTATGTGGAACAGAGATTCTTAAAAGATCAACGTGGGACTTTACGTCTGCAGGCATTTGATTTGTTAAATCAGCAAACAAATCTTTCTCGTACTGTAGATGGCTTCTTAACGACAGATAGCCGGACGAACCGTCTCGGACGTTATTTTATGTTGTTATTCACTTACAAATTCCAAAAATTTGCGATGGGTAATCCACAAGGCGAAAACAGATTCCCCGGAGGGATGAGACCTCCTCGTATGTAACCTATAGCTGTATTACAAAAAAATAAAGGCGGTCATAGTGATTTCACTATGACCGTTTTGCATTTAAAAATCCCTAGCTTTGCAAAAAAGTGTGTGAAATGATAAGATTTGATAAGTTAACGGTAGGAGATATTCCGTCCATTGTAGCAATGATGGAAGAGTTTTATGCCATCGATGGGTATGCTATCGACCGCGATATAACAATTGATAATTTTGATCTTTTTATCAACAATCCTCAATTCGGGCAAGCTTGGTTGATTCGCAATGGAGAAGATGTTTTAGGCTATATGATCGTCACCTATTTTTTTAGCTTTGAATTCAAAGGCTTGGTAGGGCTTCTCGATGAACTTTTTGTAGGCGAGAAAGCTAGAGGAATGGGACTTGGAAAACTAGCCGTTGATTTTGTATCTTCCTACTTGGAATCGAAAAACTGCAAAATGATCCTGCTGGAAGTCGAGGAACATAATGAGCGGGCCATTCATCTCTATAAGAAGAGTGGTTTTGCCTTTCACCCACGCAAATTTATGCGTAAACACATCAATTAGAGAAATTTCAAAAACTGAATGGAGTACGAAATCATTAGACTTTCAAATGGAATCCGTGTGGTATTCCAATATCAAAATTTGCCAGTAACCCATGTATGTATGGTCATCAATGCAGGCTCCCGGGACGAATCGGAGGGTAAGTATGGTGTTGCCCATTTTATTGAACATCTTATATTTAAAAGGACCGAGAAGCGCTCTACACAGCAGATTATCAATTATCTGGAGTCCGTCGGGGGGGACCTGAATGCCTATACGACAAAAGAATACACTTGTGTTCATGCCTCTATATTGCAACCATATCTCAACCGGGCGCTGGATTTATTTGAGGATATTTTCTTTCATTCTACTTTTCCTGAAGTGGAAATTGATAAAGAAAAATCGGTTATCGTTGATGAAATGGCCTCTTATCTGGATAGCCCTGAAGAATCGATTGTCGATGATTTCGAAGATCTTGTATTCAGCGGATCAGGTTTAGGACACAATATACTGGGCGTTGAAGATCAACTTTTAGCATTGCAAAAGAACGATATCACAGACTTTATGCAGGCTAATTACGATACCCATGAAATGGTCATCGGTATTACAGGTAACTACAGTTTAAAAGAGGTAGAAAAGTTGTTACATAAGGCTTTCGGAGCTATAGGACAACATGCTATTTCGCGTTCCAGAAATGATGTGCAACCAATTACGGTACAACACCTTGAAGTTCCCAAGCCTATTAATCAGGTACATTATATGCTCGGGTCATTGGCCTATGACTATCGTGATGAACGTAAAACAGGGCTGTTGCTTTTGAATAATATGCTAGGGGGAATGGGAATGGGCTCTATCCTCAACCTTTCCATCCGCGAAAAATATGGTATTGCCTATACGATCGAATCTAATTACACGATCTTCTCGGATACAGGATTATTTAGCATTTATCTCGGGACTGACGAAGAAAAGGTAGAAAAGGCTAAAAAACTCGTATTTAGAGAGCTATATAAAATGTGTGAGCAACCCTTGTCAGCTATTAAGTTGAAGAAGGCAAAACAAAAGTTTATTGGTCAAATTGCCTTGACAGAAGAAAATAGGATGAGCATGATTATTTCGGCCGCCAAAAATGTGATGGATTATGACCGTGTTATTTTATTGGATGAGGTGATTGAAAAAATACAGCATTTAGATAGCGCTAATCTCTTAAATATTGCGCAGGATGTATTTGACCCCCGGAAGATGCTGTCGTTGAGTTTTGTCCCAGAGGATTAATATTTGATAGAATTCTATATATTTGCGGTTACAGTAATTCTTAAATATGAAAGCGAGCTTCTGAGTGCTCATCAGCCTTTAAAGAAAAAAATATAACAGATGAAAACAGCATACGTATTTCCTGGTCAAGGAGCCCAATTTGTTGGAATGGGTCAGGACCTGTATAATTTAAATGAAGAAACAAAAGCTTTATTCGAGAAAGCCAATGATATTTTAGGGTTTCGCATCACAGATATTATGTTTTCTGGTACGGATGAGGAATTGAAACAGACCAATGTCACACAGCCTGCAATTTTTTTGCATTCTGTTATTCTGGCTAAAGCCTTAGGAGACTCTTTTCAGCCAGCTATGGTAGCAGGGCACTCCTTAGGTGAATTTTCAGCGTTGGTAGCGGCGGGTGCTTTAAGTTTTGAAGATGGATTGAAGCTGGTGTCCCAGCGTGCCAATGCGATGCAAAAAGCATGTGAATTACAGCCTTCAACGATGGCTGCAATTTTGGGGTTAGAAGACAGTGTCGTGGAAGAAATTTGTGCCAAAGTGGATGCGGTGGTTGTTGCTGCGAACTACAATTGCCCTGGACAATTGGTCATCTCCGGATCAATTGAAGGCGTAGATAAAGCCTGCGCCTTGTTGACAGAGGCAGGAGCGAAGAGAGCACTAAAATTAAATGTTGGTGGTGCATTTCACTCGCCATTAATGGAACCGGCTAAAGTAGAGTTGCAAACGGCAATTGAAGCAACGAATATCCTTTCTCCAAGATGCCCTATTTATCAAAACATTGATGCGCAGCCACAGACCGTACCTGCTATTATTAAGCAGAATCTGATTGCACAGTTGACTGGTGCTGTTCGTTGGACGCAGACAGTACAAAATATGCTTAAGGATGGTGCTACTGCATTCGTAGAGGTGGGGCCAGGCAACGTTTTGCAAGGCTTAGTGAAAAAAGTCGATCGTCAAGTACAAACTTCAGCGGCTTCTGTAACAGCTTAAAATTTGTCGTAACTAAAGAATTTAAAGGGGCAGTTCACAACTTGCCCCTTTTTTTATATTTAAAATCCACAGCACTTTCTTGATAAATGCGGATTAAAGGGTACATCAATAGCTGACTTCTAACGGTACTTGTACGGTTCTTCTTCGGTGATTGTACGGTGCTGATTCGGTCATGAGCGTATAAAAGCCGTGTTATATCCGAGGAATATTCGTCTCTTAACCAGGTGATAGTAGAACTTAATAAGGTATTGCGGGGCTATTTGTCCTTAAACATGCTGTAATGATCTTTCATGACTTGTAGAACGAAGTCGTTCGGAGTCATTTTTTCAGGATGTTTAACCTCCATCACCGCTTCCAAACGTTGAACCAAAGCCGTCAATATGCCTACGTCCCTCCTGTCAAATGCCGTTTGATAAACCTCTTTGATAACATTGGCATCTTTGTCGCTCAGTTTGATGACCTGAGGAAATAAAATAGGATGGTTCTCAAAAGTCTCCTCATAAATGGTATCACTGAGTTTCAGGCTGGGTTTTAGACTAATGACGGATGTTTCCCCAGCAATATCTCCGATACGTTGACCATGTTTCGATAGGACAATTGAGGTAATTGCAATACCGCCCATTGTCATCCATATATCTACTATTGATAATGTCCATCGGGATAGATATTGATAAAAGTCTGCACGTGAACCATCAAGTTTAACAACTTTTATTTTCATGATTTTTTTACCGATGGTCTGGCCAGCAAATGCCGTTTCGGTAATTAGGGTATAAAAAAATGCTGGTAAGGTCATGCCCATAATTATACCATAGAAAAGATAAGGGTCTTTACTCGTGATATTTAATGCATCCAATAGAAACATGCAAAAGAAAAAGTAGCAGACGATAATAAAATAATCGATGGCAAATGCGATCATCCTCGAACCCAGGCTAGCAAGATTATACTGGATTTTTACATTTTGTGCTGTGTTTATCTCAAGCTTATTCATATATTTGGTTTAGCCAGTTAAAAAAATTAATGAGAGAAGCATCATTTGTAGAACGAAATAAAGAAAAATGGACGTTAATTGAAAATAATTTGTCAATTAACATGCAGGTTGATCCAGATGAACTGGCATCGAACTATATTGAGCTAACAAATGACTTGGCCTACGCGCAGACATTTTATCCCAACAGTAAGGTACGAAATTATTTAAATGAACTTGCTGTAACCGCCCATCAAAAAATCTATAAGGACCGTAAGGCCTCGAACAATAAATTCAAATCTTTTATTAATCAGGAGATTCCACATGCAATTTGGTCGATCCGTAGGCCGCTCTTTTATTCCTTATTGATTTTTATTCTCGCATCAGCTATTGGTTTTCTTTCAGCGATGTATGACATCGATTTTATTCGGCTTATCTTAGGTGATTTTTATGTTGATTCAACGATAGAAAGCATAAGAGCGGGCGATCCGGCTGCCGTCTATGGAAAAGGAAGTAATTTTGGCTCGGCCATCTGGATTACAATCAATAATGTTCGCGTAGCCTTTATGGCTTTTGCATTTGGATTGTTTCTAAGTATTGGTACAGGCTATGTATTGTTTAGCAATGGCATTATGTTGGGCGCTTTCCACCAGATGTTTTTTCAATACGGTGTGATGGGAAAGGCTATGTCGGCGATTTGGATCCATGGCACGATTGAAATTTCTGTAATTATTGTGGCTGGTGGCTGTGGCCTTGCGATAGGAAATAGCATCTTGTTTCCAAGATCGTATACCCGGTTGGCGTCTTTCGTTCAGACCGCAAAGATTGCTATGAAGGTCTTGGTCAGCACGATACCATTTTTTATTGTCGCGGGCACGTTGGAGGGCTTTGTAACAAGATATTATCAGGTATCAATATGGCTCAGTCTATTTATCATTCTGCTATCTTTGCTGGCTATATTATTTTTTTATGTTATTAATCCCTATCGATTAGCAAAACGATTTCAATGGAAGTAGATTTTGAATTTCAGAAAGAACGAAAGATAGGCGATTTTGTCCAAAACTTTATTGATCTTTTTAAATTGATCTATAAGCACTTTGTGACGACTATTTTTGGTCTCTCGGCATTACCGCTAGCTGGAATAGCCTTGGTCTATTATTTCCTTTCGACAAAAATTACCTTTTCGGCCAACAGTAATTCGTTTGAAGATATAGATGGATTTACTTGGGCTGCATTACTGATTTTAGCATTGATTGCGCTTGGTCTATATGTGTATGGCATTTCTATAGAGTATTTTCTTCTGCTGAAAGAACGTAAAAATACATTGTTTACGGGAAAAGAGGTGCTTCACAATTTTAGGGTAAATATCGGCCGGTATTTCATGTTCCTACTGGCGATGATCTTGGCTTTGATCGTCGTTTTTATACCACTCGCCATTGTTGCAGTTCTCTCCGCCTTTATCCCCTTTATTGGAAGTTTTGCGATTGGTATATTGATGTCTATGGTGGGAATCTGGTTATTCAGTTCTTTTCTATTTTATCGCGAAGGTTATTCTGATCTAGGTAGCTGTTTCACGGATGCCTATGTGATGTTGAGCAAAAAATTGATTCAATATGGTGTAGCAACTTATATTGTCAATTTTATCTTCCAAATGGCCGTTATGATGATTTCTGTTGTCCCTTTAATTATCGTTTCCCTGATATCTTACAATTTTTTGGGAATGGACACAGCCTTCTTTGATTCGTCCTGGGGAAAACTACTGATGACTTTGGGCGGTATGTTTATTACATTATTTACATTATTCTTATACATGTCCGGTGTTTTGGCTAATGGTATAATTTACGAAACGGCCAAGGATCTCAAATTCGGTGAACGTATTTATGGGATGATTGATCAGATCGGAGGTACAGATGAATAGGCTGCTATTCGTTTTTGCTTTTGTATCTATGCTTTTATTAAGCGCCTGTGACCCCAAACCGCAGACTGAGGATTCGGAAACGTATACAGCAGACTCTGTGGCTGTGGATTCTGCCGCCGACGCCATAGATTCTGCTACGGTGGATTCTATTGCAATGACCGAAGCTGTGAATAGTAAAGAGGCTCTTTGGGACCCACATTTATTTGATTCTATTCCCAAATATAGCCAGGGACGAGCTTATAAAATGGACCCCTATCCAGAAATTATCAAGCGATACGAGCATGATGATTTTGTGTATTCCGAAAATATTAAAGATAAGGTAAGTGTACTGCAAAGGATTTTACAACGTATTTCCCAATGGCTGGGGGATATCATGCCTGATAATCCGTATAAATTTAACGAAGAATTTGGATATGTATTTGCCTTCCTAGCCTTAATCGCATTGGCTTTTGTACTTTACAAAGTGTTATACAATAAAAACCAGTATTTCATTAAACATGAGCAGGGAAAAGATCCCTTGGATACATTGGCTTATGTGGAGAGAAACCTGATGAACAGCGACCTTAGTCCGTATATCAAGGAGGCTATCGAGCGGCGAAATTATGCATTGGGAATTCGTTACCTACAATTATTGAATATCCAAAAGCTAGCACATGCGGGTCATATCAAATGGAAGCATAGTAAGACAAATGCCGATTTTGCGAATGAGATTCAGCATAATGCCCTGCGTGCTGGATTTGAGGAGTGCACACGAGTATTTGACTACATCTGGTTCGGACAATTTGAATTAAATGAGTCCGATTTTAGTCAGTATGAACAACTGTTTAACCAATATCAACATCAAATTAAATGAAAGGGTCAGTAAAATTTGGATTGATATTATTGGGAGCTGTCTTATTGCTGATTGGTGTCATTGATATCACGAGCAAGAAACCGATTATTTGGGATCGGACCTTCGATGCAAAAGATAAAAATCCTTTTGGAGCTTATGTGCTCAGGCAAGAATTAAAGCATATTATTGATCAACGTAATGTGGATGTCAGGCGACCATTATATGAATACCTGGATAGTACGAAAGGAACAGCGATGAATCTGCTGTTTTATACGTCGTATTTTTCCTTAGGCGAAGCTGCGAAAAATAAATTACTTACATATGTTGCTCGCGGAGGAAAAGCGATGATTATCGCTGAATCGATTGACTATAATCTTTTAGATTCCCTAGGTATCAAGGTGCAAAATTTCTACGGCTATAAGAAAGGCGTGGAAATTAAAAGTCATTTGAGCGTTAAGCTAACCAATGATAATACTAAAATTCATTATGGTAAATCGGACTTAAGTGCGGTCTTCAGTAAACTTCCAAAGAATACAACCATCCTTGGGGGGATTACTTACCAGGACTATCTATTACCCAATTTTGTCGAGGTAAAGGTTGGTAAAGGTAGGCTTTACCTGCATCTGACCCCCGATTTATTTGGAAACTATTATCTACTGAATTCAGCTTCTCAATATGCTTATGCTGCAAAAGCATTATCTTATTTAAATGATAAGCCAATCGCCTGGTATGATTTTAAAGCGAATAGGGATCAGTATCGTACGCCCTTACGGGTTTTGTTGACCAGCACGGGCTTACGACAGGCATGGTATGTCCTATTGGGGGGACTTATCCTTTTACTGGTGTTTAAGAGTAAAAGAGAACAACGCGCAGTCGCGATTATCAAACCCGAACAGAATCTTTCCAAAGAATTTTGTGAAACGATTGCGACACTATATTACGAAAATGGTACACCGGGCAATATGGTTGACAAAAAAATTGATTATTTTCTACATGACCTACGGACCCGTTTTCATATGGATACCCTTGCCTTAGAAGAAGATGGTTTCTGCGAGGAATTGGCAGAAAGATCAGGTGTTCCTTTAGCCGACATTCAGCATTTAATAGGACTAATAATTCGAATGCAGGGAATACAACAACATGACTTGACCGGATTACGGCAGATTAATGAAATTATAGAAGATTTTAAACATAAAGCAAAAATGATATGAGTGACTTCGATAGATATATATCCTTTGAAAACCGAATTGATATATCGGTTTTGTATGATAAAATGGCTCAGGTAAAGTCGGAGGTAAAAAAGGTTATCGTTGGGCAGGATCAATTGATTGATATGTTATTGATTTCGATCTTGGCGTCGGGGCATTCGTTGATAGAAGGCTTGCCGGGCGTTGCGAAAACCTTATCCGCAAAATTAATTGCCAAGACCATCAGCAGTGACTTTAAACGCATTCAATTTACACCAGATTTGATGCCCTCAGACGTGACCGGATCGTCGATATTGGATTTAAAAAGTAATGAATTTGAATTTCGAAAGGGGCCGATATTCGCCAATGTTGTTTTGATTGACGAGATCAATCGTGCACCCGCAAAAACTCAGGCTGCTCTTTTTGAAAGTATGGCCGAACATCAGGTCTCGGTCGATGGAAGTACCTATATTTTGCCTGTTCCATTTATTGTTTTCGCTACGCAAAATCCGATCGAGCATGAGGGGACCTATCGTTTGCCAGAGGCGCAACTCGACCGCTTTCTTTTTAAAATCAATGTGAATTATCCCGAACTGGAACAGGAGTTGGAGATCTTAAAAGAGCATCACGCACAAAAAGCTTTGAATAAAGAGGATCAAGTCAACACAGTCGTTTCAGCAGCGGAAATTTCTTCGTTTCAACGCCTTATTAAGTCTATTTTCGTGCATGAGGAATTGCTAAACTATATTGCTCAAGTGATTATAAAGACACGTAGCAATCCAAGTTTGACCTTGGGAGCATCGCCAAGAGCTTCAATTGCCTTGCTCGAATCGGCCAAAGCATCAGCGGCGTTGAGTGGAAGAGACTTTGTCACGCCAGAAGATATTCGGAGAGTAGCGGCAGCGGTGTTGGGACATCGGGTGATGCTGACTCCTGAACGCGAAATGGAGGGTTTTACAACCGCGTATGTTATTGACCAAATCATTAATACGGTAGAAATTCCAAGATAATGAGAAAATTAAAACAGCTCTTTCTAACCAATCAGTTTTTCTATTCGTTGTTGGCGATAGCGACATTCTTTGTGATTTCATTTTTTATAAAAGGATTGCTTGTTGTTGCCTGGATTCTGTTTTGGCTTTGGCTGGCTGTATTGATTTTTGATTTCATCGTATTATTTTCGGGGAAAGGGCATATCGAAATCACGCGGGTATACCCGGAGAAGTTGTCCAATGGCGATGAAAATCCCATGAAGCTCATTGTCAATTCTTTTTATCCGTTTCCCACTGTCATAGAAATCCTCGAAGAATTTCCAATACAACTTCAAATTCGGAATAAGGAGTTTTCTACCCGTCTATCCGCTCATCAAAGTACAGAAATTTCTTATTTAATGCGGCCAACACAACGGGGGCAATATAAGTTTGGTAGATGTATGGCATTGGTAAGACGTTTTGGATTTTTCAAACGGAGGTTTGTAACCAGTCAGACACAGGAAATCCCATGTTATCCGTCTTATATTCAATTGAGAAAATATCAGCTTTTGGCCACCAGCAACAGGTTGAATGAATTGGGCATAAAGCGTATACGGCGCATTGGATCGGCAATGGAATTTGACCATGTTAGGGACTATGTTCAGGGGGATGATTATCGCCATATGAATTGGAAGGCCACAGCAAAGGTCAAAAAGCTGATGGTCAATCAGTATGAAGAGGAAAAATCCCAGCCAATCTATTCATTTATTGATCTGGGGCGCGCGATGCGGATGCCGTTTGATGGTCTCACTTTATTAGATTATGCAATCAATGCATCTCTGGTCCTTTCGAATGCTACGATATTAAAACAAGATCGCGCTGGGTTATTGACCTTTTCAAAGGATGTGAATGTCTTTATTCCAGCCGAAAAGAGAAACAACCAGATGCTCAAGATTTCGGAAGCGCTATATCAAGTGACTACAAATTTTGAGGAGCCTGAATATGGCAAACTCTATAGTTATGCAAATGCACATATCAATAAACGTTCGCTGATTTTTCTTTATACTAATTTTGAAACTTTGGACTCTTTAAGAAGACAGCTAAACTATCTGTCCATGTTAAACCGAAGCCATATCATCGTTGTTGTTGTGTTCAAAAACATTGAAGTTGAAGCCCTCGCCAAAAGCACTCCGAAAAAGACCATTGAAATCTACAATCAGATTATCGCTGAAAAGTTTATCTATGAGAAGCAACTTATTGTGCAGGAATTAATTCGTAATGGGTTTCAGACGATATATACTGCGCCAGAAAATTTAACCATCAACTCAATCAATAAATATTTAGAGATTAAGGCGCGCGGACTTATTTGATGATGGAAGTATCTTTGACCATTACTTTCGTCCAAAAATGCTGATATTTTTCGATCGCCTTAAGATGGATTGGGTGTGTTTCGTAAACAGTGATATCTTTAAGGTCTTTGAACGTGACAATCAATGTGTAGTCAAAGCTATTGTCGACGACGGGGCGCGCATTGGTTGCTGCTGGAACACCATAGTTGAGTGTCTTGATGGTATCTATTTTTCGTAGTTCCTCAAAGAAGCCAACAAAGTCCTTTTTATCCTGTTCACTGATGTCTTTCTTTAGCCAAAAATTAACAACATGTACAATCGTATTTGAGTGCAGGTCATCCTCTGACTTTGCTGGATTTGCCCATGTTGGGGCTGTGATGAGCACCATTGGCGCAAGTAAAAAATTTCTTCTTTTCATTATGAATGGTTTAGAAATAGTAAGATACAAAAAAAGAGATACATTTTTTGCATCTCTTTTTATTTTATTGATTAGTCCTTACAGACCAAACGCTTCTTTTACCTTTTCAATGTAATCCAATTTTTCCCAGGTGAATAATTCAACCTCAATTTGTTTCTTTTCTCCTGTGGAACTTTCGAATTCCTTCGTCACTTTTCTTGGTGTTCTACCCATATGACCGTATGCTGCTGTCTCGGAGTAGATCGGATTTCTTAGACCAAGACGAGTTTCAATGCCATAAGGAGTCATGTCAAACAAATGCGCTATTTTATCAGCAATCTGACCGTCTGTCAGATTTACTTTGCATGTACCGTACGTATTCACATAAATTCCCATAGGGTCTTTTACACCAATTGCATAAGAAATCTGAACGAGGATTTCGTCAGCTACCCCTGCCGCAACTAAGTTTTTGGCAATATGGCGGGTTGCATAAGCCGCCGAACGATCCACTTTTGAGGGGTCTTTCCCAGAAAAGGCTCCTCCACCATGAGCACCTTTTCCACCATACGTATCGACAATAATCTTACGGCCAGTAAGTCCAGTATCTCCATGCGGGCCGCCGATAACGAATTTTCCGGTAGGGTTGATATGAAATTTAATCTCATCGTTAAATAACAACTGAAGCTCTGGCTTTAATTGCGCTTTGACACGAGGGATTAAGATTGTTTTTATATCCTGTGTGATTTTGTCTAACATGACTGGCTCGGCGTCAAAGTCATCATGCTGTGTAGAGATGACAATGGTATCAATCCTCTTCGGTTTGTGGTCATCACCGTATTCCAATGTTACTTGTGACTTCGCATCAGGCCGTAAATATTTTATTTCGTTGTTTTCCCTACGTAGTTCTGCGAGCTCATATAAAAGACGGTGAGAAAGGTCTAGGGCTAAAGGCATGAAATTATCCGTTTCATTATTGGCATAGCCAAACATAATTCCTTGGTCGCCAGCTCCCTGCTCTTGTCTCGTCTTTCGATCCACACCCTGATTGATATCTGCAGACTGCTCGTGGATTGCAGATAACACACCACAAGAATTTGCTTCAAACATATATTCAGACTTTGTATAGCCAATTTTCTGAATAACAGAGCGGGCTATTTTTTGTACATCCAGATAGATGTTTGATTTAACCTCACCAGCAAGAACGACCTGTCCAGTCGTCACCAAAGTCTCAATAGCAACACGTGAGTCTTCATCCCATGCTAAAAAATTGTCTATTAATGCATCTGAAATTTGGTCCGCAACTTTGTCCGGATGCCCTTCAGAAACAGATTCTGACGTAAATAAATAAGCCATGCCTTACGTAATTTTAATATTGGATTTGCGCTAGAAATGAAATAACAGCAAAGTGATAAGAGCCGTGATAGCGAAGGGTTTTTAGCACTTTTTTACTGTGGTTGCAATCTCCTTGTCGTTGCTTTGTGTATGCAACAGCACGCAAATCAGTCCACATTCTATTTTTTGTTGCGACAAAGCTACGATACTTTGTGGGATATTTAAAATCAAATTTGTCTTTTAATTTTAAAAAATTAGAAAGCGACGTTAAAACGGTACAAGATTACATTATTTTAAGAAATTGGTAAATTCCGCTATCTTTGGATATGTCAGAACGTAAACAAATATTGTTTGTTATTAACCCTATTTCAGGAGGAAAACGCAAGACTTCCTTCAAAAAGCAGGTATTAGATGTACTGGATTTACAGAAATTTGATCCGACATTTCAGCAGACAGCGCGACCCAATCATGCCTATGAAATCGGCTTACAGGCCATTAAGGAAGGCTATGATGCGGTAATAGCGGTCGGCGGAGACGGGACAATCAATGAGTTGGGCTCTGCTTTGGTCGGATCGGGAATACCTTTGGGGATTATCCCGGAGGGTTCTGGAAATGGGCTGGCACTCTATTTAGGTATTCCAATGAATGAAGCTGCAGCAATTCGCCGCATAAATCGTTTTGAATCCATTGAAGTGGACTGTGGTGTTATTAATGACCGACGCTTTTTTAATATTGCCGGATTAGGTTTCGACGCTTCTGTAAGTGAGAATTTTGCCAACGAAAATATCCGGGGGCCCTTGGGATATATGAAATCTGTTTTTAACGTGTTGAGCAAATACCAACCTGCTCATTATAAATTAACGATAGACGGTAAGGTATACCAAAGGCAGGCCTTTATGATTAGTGTTGCTAATTCACCGCAGTACGGAAACAATGCATATATTGCCCCTCAAGCTTCGGTGAATGACGGCATACTTGATGTATGTATTGTACATAAGTTTCCGCTGTATATCTTGCCAAAAATGATTTTCCACCTATTCAATAAGTCTGCAGACCAGTCAAGCTACGTGGAAATTATACCAGGAAAGAATATTCAGATCGAGGTAGATTCGATTTCACCAGTTCATGTGGATGGGGAGCCCATCGAATTAGGTGATAAACTAAATATTTCCATTATGCCCAAGGCAATAAAAATTATTTGTTAAAATTATGAGCAAAAATAAGAAACAGTCATACGAAGGCGTTGTATATTCGACAGATGATAGTTTTAACTATCAACTTGCTGATTTATTTCAGGAAAAAGAGACCTTACCGGTAAACCAGCAGAATCTTAAAGTGCAGCTCGACCGGAAAATGCGGAAGGGCAAAGTTGTTACTTTAGTGACCGGATTTGTGGGACAGACAGAAGATCTGGAAGCTTTGGGCAAATTGTTGAAACAAAAGTGCGGAGTAGGCGGGGCGGTCAAAGATGGAGAGATTATGATCCAAGGCGAATTTAAGCAAAAGATCTATGAGTTGTTACTTAAGGAAGGATATCGGGTAAAATTGGTTGGTGGTTAAACAACTATATCTGTGCTAATTATAGCAAATCTAATGAATTGTTTATTAGGTGAATATGACAAGAGCGAGACACAATGAATTATTAAAAAACATGAGTAATCACTTACTTTTTGTCGCTTAAATTCCTCGTTTTTCTTGCATATCAAAAAAAAAATGGTTTTCATTGTAAAATAATTATTGCTAATAAGCGATTTAGCTGATAGTAATAAGGATTATATAACGGGAACTGCTGAGAAAAATGACACCATGGTAGGTGTATTCAGTTTGAAAAAACAAATTTGATTTTTTTTATATATTTGAGATGAATATTTTAAATTTGACATTAAATATTAAATTTGCTTTGCAAAATTGGTTTCAAAAGCAAATAAGAGTGCATATAATTTAAACAACATTATATATTTAAACAACAGTAAAAAACTAAAAATTAGAAAAATGGCAAACGCACCTAAAACTGCTGCAAAACAAGAAAGCAACAACGGAGGATCTTTCTTCGCTCAAGCTGCAATTATCATCTGTTTCATCGTTGGTTTCTGTTTATGGAAATTTGTAATGGGTAATCCAACTAACTTCGTTGACAACAATCCTGAAAATGCTCCTAATCCAGGTAACTATTTAGGAATGGTTTACCACGCTGGGGCTATCGTACCTGTTTTGCTTGGTTTATTCTTGATGGTATGGGTTTTCTCTGTAGAACGTTTTATCGTTATCAACAAAGCTTCTGGTACTGGAAACGTTGGAAACTTTGTTAGAAAAATCCAATCTTTGATTAATGGTGGAAACATCGATTCAGCTATCGCTGAGTGTGACAAACAAAAAGGTTCAGTGGCAAACGTAGTAAAAGCTGGTTTATTGAAATACAAAGCCGTATCAGCTGACGTTAATGTTGATACTGAAAAAGCTACTATCGCAATTCAAAAAGAAATTGAAGAAACTACAGCATTAGAAATGCCAATGTTAGAGAAAAACTTAAACGTAATCGCAACATTAGTTTCTATCGGTACACTATGTGGTCTATTAGGTACAGTAACAGGCATGATCAAAGCCTTCTCGGCATTGGCAACCGGTGGCGCTCCTGATTCAGCTAAATTAGCAAACGGTATCTCTGAGGCCTTGATCAATACAGCTACAGGTATTGCGACTTCAACATTCGCTATCGTATTGTATAACATCTTTACTGCAAAAATCGATAAATTAACTTACTCTATCGACGAAGCTGGTTTCTCAATCGTACAAACATACGCTGCAAACCACAAATAGGAACTGTGATGAAAATTTTTGATTTTATTTTATGGAAATCAAAAATCTAAAGCATCATAGTGTAGAAGATTGAGTTTAATTAATTTAAAAAGAAGAATTTAAAATGGGTAAAGCAAAAGTAAAAAGAGCCAGTACGTCAATCGACATGACAGCGATGTGTGACGTATCGTTCTTGCTGCTTACGTTCTTCGTATTAACGGCGACAGCGCGCCAACCGGAAGCATTGACGGTGGATACCCCAGCATCAACTACGAAAGATAAATTACCTGACTCTAATGTGGGTATGATTACGATCGGTGATGGTGGAAAAGTTTTCTTTGGAACGACAGATCAACAGGTTCGCGTAAAAGCATTGGAAAGAATGTCTGCAAAATATGGCATTGGCTTTTCGCAAGAGGACTATGATCATTTCAAACTGATGGAAAATTTTGGTGTACCAATGTCTAAGTTGAAGGGGTTATTGGCTCTGGACGGCAGCAAGCGCACTGAAAAAGGTGTACAAACTGGTATTCCGATTGACAGTACAGAAAATACCTCTAATGAGTTGTACTACTGGGTGCAAAACACACGTTTAGCTGCTGAAGAAGTAAATAAAGAAAAGGAATCATCGGACAAGAATTTTGTTCACCCGGGTCCTTTGAAGATTGCGATCAAAGCTGATGCAAATGAAAAATATCCTTCTGTAAACCAGGTTATTGAAACGTTGCGTAATCAAAAGCAAAACAAATTTAGTTTCATCACTGGCATGCGTGCTGAGGAAAAATAATTGACGATTTAATAAGAACAAAAAATGGCAGAATTAAATCAGGATAGTGGTAAAAAAGGCAAAGGCGGGAAAGTTCGGTCCAAGAAAAATGGTGGTAAGGTCGACCTTACAGCCATGGTGGATTTGGCCTTCCTATTGATTACCTTTTTCATGTTGACCACATCTTTAAATAAACCACAAGCGATGGACGTGGCGATGCCAGATAAAAATAAAGTTAAGGATGAGCCTCAGCCGGATTTATTGACAGCTGACAACCGTTCATTGACAGTTTTATTGGGATCTGATAACAAAGTCTCTGTGATTTACGGACAAGTAAAAAATCCGATCGAAGGACCAACGACTGTTGGTTACGGAGCTGATGGTATTCGCAAGGTATTGATGGAGAAAAAAGCCTATGTACCACGCGTTGCTGGCGGTAAGGATTTGATCGTTATCATTAGACCGAGTGATAAAAGCACGCAACGTAACCTAGTTGATATTCTTGACGAAATGAAAATCGTTGATGTCAAACGTTACATGATTGCTAAAATCAGTCCAGAAGAAGTGGAGGTTTTAAAACGTGATAATATCTACAATGATTAATCATTATTAGGTAGCACGATAAAGTATAAAAATATGATAGGGTCAAAATTAGATATTTTTAAGAAAGAATGGCTTGATGTCGTTTTTCAGGGACGTAACAAGGAATACGGCGCTTATGAGCTACGTAGACTTGCCCCTAAAGCGACTAATAGAGGATTACTTGTCGTAATTGGCGTGGTAGTTCTTGCAAGTCTTCTTCGTCTTTTCGGAGATAAAATTTTTCCGAAGAAACCTGTTGAAGCACCTCCGGCAGTAACAGAAGTTACCTTGGAAGACCTTGAAGAGATCAAACCACCAGAACCGCCAGAAGAGGAGCCCCTTCCACAAGAACCGGAAGAGAAACCTCAGCAAGTGGCAATGGATGTGCCGAAAGAGGATTTGATTCGTTTTCCTGAACCAAAAGTAGCTCCTGCAAATAAAGTTGTGGAAGAAGTTGCTTCTCAGGAAGAGTTGAAAGATCCAAACAAAACTCCGGCGCGTATCACGTTGAAAGGTAGTCCGACAGGTACTTCCGTAGCACGTGGTGAATTTGGTTCGAAGAAACAAGACGGTGGAATCACAGGTGTTTCAAAAGGAGATCCAAATGGAGATCCAAATGGAGATAAAATCTTTACGGCGGTAGAGGTAAATCCAGAGCCAATTGGAGGTATGAAAGCGTTTATGTCATGGATTTCTTCTAACTATGATTATCCGCAAGCGGCATTAGAAAATGGAATCAACGGTGTTGTGGAAGTTTCTTTCGTCGTGGAAAGAGATGGTAGCTTGACAGATATCAACGTAAAACGCGATTTGAAATATGGTACGGGAGATGCAGCTGTTAAGTTGTTGAAAAAAGCTAAAAAATGGAAACCAGGTATTCAAAATGGTCGTCCAGTTCGTGTAGCTTACACCCTGCCAATTCGTTTGAATACTATTCAAAATTAGAATGACAGATTTTAATTCGAATAATAATTCTAATTATAGACAGAAATCGCCTTTAAAGCGATTTCTGTCTATTTTAGGACTATTTATGTTTGGTTTTTATTTTGTTTTGGGCCTACTGATTATTTTTTGGGATAATTTTCCCATTGAGATTAATCCGACGTACAAAACAGTCTTTGGCGTTGTATTGATCCTCTATTCTTTTATGCGGTTTGTACGACTTTGGCAAAACAATTTTAATTAGCGGCTGGCGCTCTTTTTAATTCAATCAACTCTCTTCAAAAATTAAACTATTCTTTTATTTTAATTGTCTAATTGTATGATGTATCGTATGAGAAAATATAGTGTAATTCTTGTAACGCTTGGACTTTGTGCGGGATTATTTCAATCCTGCAAAGACAGGACTAAGGAGAAAAAGGAGAGTGATGATATTCTAACTGGCAAATTGCCGGTTTTAGTCGATCAGACGTTATTGCCGATCATTAAAGAATCTGCTGATGTATTTGAGAGTTCATATCCGAATTCCAGTCTTGAGCTTATGGTAAGACCAGAAATCAAAGCGGTCAATGCATTGTTAGCAGATTCTGCTTATGTGATTGTGTTAACCAGAAAGCTAACTGGCCAGGAGGATGACTATTTTAAGAAGCGCGGTATTCAGCCTAAAATTTTTCAGATGGCATCCGACGCTGTTGTATTAATCAATAATCGTAGCAGTGCCGATACTATAATGTCCCAAAAGAACGTTAAGTCTTTGTTGGAGGGTAATTTAAGTGGCCAACGTTTGATTTTTGACAATGCGAATTCAAGTACACTACGTTTTTTAAAGGACTACTATAAACTGGAGAAAGTTGATCCAAAGGCTATTTCAGCGATGAAGGATAGCGAGGACGTAATGAAGTATATCAGTGAGAATACAAATGCTGTGGGCGTTATCGGTTATAATTGGTATTTAAAAGCTGTTGAAAAAAATTCGAAATTATTGGATAAAATTCGTACATTGAGCATTGAAAATGTGGGTGCGGGAGAGTCTAAGGGGCTTTTTTATAAGCCATCACAGTCAACCATAGCCGACGGAGTGTATCCGTTCATACGACCGGTTTACATCATGAATTATCAGCCAAATATGGGTTTGGGCTTAGGCTTTAGCGCATTTTTGACAGGAGATCGCGGACAGCGCATTGTATTAAAAGCGGGATTGGTCCCTGAAACAATGCCCGGACGCGAGATCATTATTAGAGATGAGAGTTATATTAAATAGATAATAAATAGTACAAAAATAGATTATGACAAACAGTAAATTATTATTTAGTCTTTTATTGGCTGGGTCTGTGGGCACCGTAAGTGCACAGAGTTTGAAAGATGCTAGAGCAGCCATCGAGGCTGAAAACTATGGTAAAGCGAAAACTATTCTTCAACAATTAGTGACTAAGCAACCTAAGAATGGAGATAATTATTTCTATTTGGGTCAAGTTTATTTGGTAAACGACAGAGCAGACTCTGCCGCTGCGATTTTTAACCAAGGTTTGACTGCTGATCCAAAAGCGACGATTAATAATGTTGGTTTGGGTTATGTTGACTTATTGAAAAAAGATAAAGCTAGCGCTGAATCTAAGTTTGCCTTGGCAACTGCAAAATTAGGTAAAAAAGATTACGAACCATTATTGGAAATCGGTCGTGCATACATCAATACACCAGAACCGGATTATGCGAAAGCTTTGGAATATTTGACGCAAGCGAAAGCAAAAAATACCAAAGATATTGCTATTCCTTTGGCCTTAGGTGATGCATACCGTGGTTTGAGAGAAGGTTCATTGGCTTATACAAGCTATGGTGATGCCATGGATATTGATGCAAATTCTGTTCAAGCTAAAGTCGGGCAGGCAGTTATTGTTCGTGGCGCTCAAGCTTACGACGAGGCGGTAACACAATTGGAGGCTATCGTTGCAGAGACGCCTACTTATGCGCCTACTTATCGTGAGTTGGCAGAAACGTATTACCAATGGTCGAAAATGCCTGGTACTACGGATGAGAAATACGTTGAATTAAACAATAAAGGTGTTGCGCAATACAAGAAATATTTAGAAGTAGCGGGTGACAATACTTTGGAGGCTAAAATTCGTTATGCCGATTTCTTGGTTTACGCACGTCAATATGATGAGTTAAAAACGGTTTCGGAAGAATTGGCAAAAAACCCATCTATAGATCCAAAAATCTATCGTTATTTAGGATATATTGCGTTCCAAAAATCGAAAGACTATCCAAAAGCATTGGATTATTTAAATCAAATGTTCAGCAAGATGGAAAAAGACCGTGTAATTCCTTTGGATTACATGTACTTGGGTATGGCTGAGATTGCGACTAACAGTCCGAAACCTGCTGCTCCGGCTGCTGGCGCGGATAGTACTGCAACAGATAGCACGGCTGTAGCGGCTGCTCCAGTTTTGACTCCGGAAAACACAGCAAATATCCAAAAAGGTATTGCAAACATTAAGAAAGCAATTGAAGGTGACAAAGAGCTGTTGGGCGAGGTTGCAGAATTGGCATTTGCGAAATACCAAGAGCAAGAATTACAAACCGCGGTTTCATTATTTGGACTTGTAGGTGAGTATAAAGATACGCCTTACTACTTCGATTCGCACTATTATGCTGGTGAAGGTAATTACCAAATCGGTTTCAAAAAAGATAGCCAGGCGAAAGATGCGGAAGGAAACTACGTTAATCAAGAATTGAGAAATCAAGCTATTGCGGACTTTGGCAATGCTCAAAAAGAGCTCACGATCATTGAAACCACTGATAACAAAGAGGCGCAAGATAAATACCTGATTAACGCGTTATATTACAAAGCTTTTTCAGCTTTGGGTTCCGATGATATGGCACAGCCAAAAGGTGATTTTGTCGCTGCATTCCAAAAATTGATTGATACAATTAATCAAAGAGGTACGCAAGAAAAAAATAAAGCGTATTTAGTGGATGGTTATACTTACATAGGCCTTTTCCACTATTTGAAACAAGATACAGCGAAAGCAAAACAAGCCTTCCAGAAAGTATTGGAAATTGATCCAGCGAACGAGGATGTTAAAGGATACTTAGAAGCTTTAAAATAAGCTTAACTAAAATCATTCTAAATTAGGCGTAGATAGTAATATCTACGCCTTTTTTGTTTTGAATTTAGTCTTGGAATCTCTATATTTAGAGACAGTTACCAATATAAATTCTGATTGAGATGGAGCACGCCAATAGTATGCCGATAGACTACTTACCTATATTCATACAGCTTATCGTAGCAGTAGGATTCGGAGTAGGGACCATAATTATTACACACCTTATAGGGCCGAAAGTCAGGACCGAGAATAAGCTTGGGGCATTTGAGTCCGGGATTGAAGTCATCGGTAATGCGAGGCAGCCCTTTTCCATAAAATATTTTCTGGTGGCGATCTTGTTTGTCATTTTCGATGTTGAGGTTATTTTCATGTATCCATGGGCTGTCAACTTTAGAGAAATGGGCTTTCAAGGCTTAATCGAGATGTTTATATTCATGGGATTGCTCTTATTGGGCTTTATCTATGTCATTAAGAAAAAAGCATTGAACTGGGACTAAGTTGTCCTATACTAAATTGGCTACAAGGGCCGATTGTACTTAAACCTTATAAATCGTCTTTTCATGAGTGATATAAAATTGGCAGAAGCTCCTCCGGGAGTAGAGGGCGCAGGTTTCTTTGCGACAAGTTTGGATAAAGCTATTGGATTGGCGCGTGCAAATTCATTGTGGCCTTTGCCTTTTGCTACATCCTGCTGTGGCATCGAATTTATGGCTACCATGGGATCAACGTACGATTTGGCTAGATTCGGTGCGGAACGTCCAAGTTTTTCTCCACGTCAGGCAGATATGTTGTTGGTCATGGGCACTATCGCAAAAAAAATGGCTCCCGTCTTGCGGCAGGTCTATGTCCAAATGGCGGAGCCACGATGGGTGATTGCCGTGGGGGCCTGTGCCTCTAGCGGCGGAATCTTTGATACCTATTCTGTGTTGCAGGGGATTGATGAGATCATCCCTGTGGATGTGTATGTGCCGGGCTGTCCGCCGCGGCCCGAAGCTATTTTAGATGGTGTATTGCGCTTACAGGATATAGTCAAAAATGAGACTTTAAATAGGCGAAATACGCCTGAATATAAGGCACTCTTAGAAAAATACGGTATACATACTAATAAATAAAAGATGGAAAACAGTTTTTTATTAGACAAACTACAAGGAAGTTTTCCTTCAAAGATCGTAGAGATTCCGGATGCACATGATTTAATGACCATCCTTGTGGATGTGGATGATATCATCGATGTGTTGCGTTTTCTGAAGTTGGATAATGAATTACAGTTTGTTCATTTAACTGATATTACTGCGGTACACTATCCTCATCTCGAAAAGGAGTATGCTGTTGTCTATCATATTCATAGTTTGATTTACAATATCCGCGTACGGGTTAAGGTCTTTCTGTATGGTCCAAATCCTGAAATACCAACGGCTACGGTTGTGTGGAAGGGTGCGAACTGGATGGAGCGTGAGACATATGATTTTTTTGGTGTAAACTTTATAGGGCATCCGGATTTAAGAAGGATTCTGAATGTTGACGATATGGATGTTTTTCCGATGCGAAAGGAATATCCCTTGGAAGATCCAAATCGTGTAGATAAGAAAGATTTGTATTTCGGCCGTTAATTTATATGATATGAGCGAGTTTATAAGCAAGATGACATCGAATCAGCCAGTCTTTGATGATAATGATCCACAGGATGAGCTGATCACCTTGAATATTGGTCCCACGCACCCGGCCACACATGGTGTATTCCAGAATGTTGTACAAATTGACGGAGAACGTATCGTCAGTGGTGTTTCTACTATAGGTTATATCCATCGTGCTTTTGAAAAAATTGCTGAACATAGACCATTTTATCAGATCACACCATTGACGGACCGATTAAATTATTGTTCGGCACCTATCAATAACATGGGCTGGCACATGACCGTTGAGAAGCTGTTAAAAATCGAGATTCCGAAGCGTGTACAATATATGCGGGTCATTGTGATGGAACTTGCCCGAATAGCGGACCATATCATCTGCAACGGAATCCTGGGAGTTGATACCGGAGCTTTTTCGGGATTCTTGTATGTGATGCAGGAACGCGAGTTTATCTATGAGATCTTTGAGGAGATCTGTGGCGCTCGCCTGACAACAAATATCGGCCGCATTGGCGGATTTGAACGGGATTTTAATACCGTTGCTTTTGAGAAAATCCGTGAATTTTTGAAACGCTACCCACCGGTATTGAAGGAGTTTGAGGAAATGTTTGTGCGTAACCGGATTTTTATCGAACGAACTTCGGGTGTCGCTGCCGTTACTCCTGAGGAAGCATTGGACTATGGTTGGTCCGGACCTATCCTAAGGGCAACAGGTGTGGATTATGATGTACGGGTACAAAATCCATATTGCTCATATGAAGAGTTTGATTTTGAGGTCCCTGTGGGTACAACAGGTGATGTGTATGACCGGTTTATGGTCAGAAATGAGGAGATGTGGCAATCACTTCGCATCATTGAGCAGGCGCTGGAAAAAATAGAAAAGGAACCCAAAGGCGTGTTCCATGCCGAAGTGCCTGATTTCTACCTGCCACCGAAGGAACAGGTTTATACCAATATGGAAGCGCTGATCTATCACTTTAAAATCGTCATGGGCGAGGTAGACACGCCTAAGGCCGAAGTATATCATGCGGTGGAAGGAGCAAATGGTGAACTTGGATTTTACTTAATCCACGATGGTGGTCGCTCACCCTACCGACTTCATTTTAGAAGGCCATCCTTTGTCAATTATCAAATGTTTGCGCCTATGAGTGCAGGAATGCTGCTTTCAGATGCGATTTTAAATATGAGTAGTCTTAACGTTATAGCAGGAGAATTAGATGCTTAGTGTAAAACAACATAATGAAAATGTAACGTTTTCTCCCGAATTGCTAGCCAAGTTTGGAGAAGTAGTAAGCCGTTATCCTGAGGGGAAACAGAAATCGGGTCTATTGCCGATTTTGCATTTGGTTCAGGCGGAATTTGGCTGGGTCAGTGCTGATGCAATGGATCAAGTAGCTGTTTATCTCCATATTTTACCGATTGAAGTCTACGAGGTGGCGACATTTTATACGATGTTTCTGCTGGAGCCTAAAGGTAAATATGTGTTGGAAATCTGTCGTACTGGTCCTTGTTGTTTAGTGGGGGCAGAGCGAATCATGGGACATTTAGAACAAAAACTCGGCGTAAAAGAGGGTGATGTGACGGCTGACGGTCTTTTTTCCTGGCGTGGAGTCGAGTGTCTGGCTGCCTGCGGATTTGGCCCAGTGCTACAAATTGGACCTGAATATACCTTCTATGAGAATTTGGATGAAGCTAAAGTGGATGAATTGATTGATAATTTAAAAGCTAAAACAGAATAATATGGCACGTAAACTTTTGTTGACACATATCGATGTTCCCGGCATCAATACCTTTGAGGTTTATCGTCAAAAAGGGGGCTATGTTGCTGTTGAAAAAGTAATAAAGACAATGTCTCCCGAAGATGTGGTTGAGGAGGTGAAAAAATCTGGACTACGTGGTAGAGGTGGCGCAGGCTTTCCGACAGGAATGAAATGGTCTTTTCTCGCAAAACCTGAGGGAGTGCCCCGTTATTTGGTCTGTAATGCGGATGAGTCTGAGCCAGGCACATTCAAGGATCGTTATTTGATGACACATATCCCACACGCCTTGATCGAGGGAATGATTGTGTCTAGTTTTGCCCTTGGCGCAAATACATCTTATATCTATGTGCGCGGTGAGATGATGCCGCAGATCAGAATCCTGGAACGTGCGATTGCTGAAGCAAAAGAGAAGGGGTTTTTAGGTAAAAATATCTTGGGCTCAGGATATGATTTGGAAATCTATGTACAGCCGGGTGGAGGTGCTTATATCTGTGGTGAAGAAACCGCATTATTGGAGTCTCTAGAAGGTAAGCGTGGTAATCCACGTATCAAACCTCCTTTTCCGGCTATAGCGGGATTATATAATTGCCCTACAGTAGTAAATAATGTGGAGTCTATTGCAGCAACTGTACCTATTCTTAATTTGGGTGGAGAGGAGTATGCAAAGATCGGTGTGGAGCGTAGTACGGGAACTAAATTGATTTCGGCCAGTGGTAATATCGTTAAACCCGGTGTTTATGAAATCGAACTTGGTCTACCGGTAGAAGAGTTTATTTATTCAGATGAATATTGTGGTGGTATAGCCAACGGAAAGCGGATGAAAGCAGTTGTGGCAGGTGGTTCGTCGGTACCTATTCTGCCAGCAAACCTTATTTTAAAAACAGCTGCTGGTAACAGTCGTTTGATGACCTATGAATCCTTGTCCGATGGTGGTTTTCAGACAGGGACTATGCTTGGCTCGGGTGGTTTTATTGTGTTTGATGAGGATCAGTGTGTGGTCCGAAATACCTGGAATTTTGCCCGTTTCTATCATCATGAAAGCTGTGGACAATGTTCGCCATGTCGGGAAGGAACAGGCTGGATGGAAAAGGTGTTGCATAAAATAGAAAGTGGACATGGATCCATGTCTGATATAGACTTGCTTTGGGATGTACAGCGCAAGATCGAGGGAAATACCATCTGTCCATTAGGCGATGCAGCCGCCTGGCCTGTGGCTGCGGCAATCAGGCACTTTAGGGATGAGTTTGAATGGCATATATTACACCCCGAAGAGTCTCAGACAAGAAATTATGGGCTGGCGCATTATGCGGATCCATTACAACCAATTGTATCATAATAAAAGCTGTAACGATAAATTATAACGATCATGGCAGAAGCGGAAGATGTAAAGTTTAAGGTCACAATAGACGGTATACCAGTAGAGGTGGCACCGGGGACAACTATATTAAATGCTGCACGGCAGATTGGCGGGGATATCGTTCCGCCTGCAATGTGCTATTACTCTAAACTGGAAGGGAGTGGTGGAAAATGCCGCACTTGTTTGGTTAAGGTATCGAAAGGTTCCGAAAAGGACCCTCGGCCAATGCCAAAACTCGTAGCATCCTGTCGCACCACCGTTATGGATGGCATGGAAGTGCAGAACATTACTTCTCCGGAGGTGGTAGAGGCTAGAAAGGGCGTTGTTGAGATTCTTTTGATCAATCACCCTTTGGATTGCCCGATCTGTGATCAAGCTGGAGAATGTAAACTACAGGATCTAGGATATGAGCACGGCAGTGCAGAAACACGCTATGAATTTGATCGACGCACCTTTGAACGAATTGATCTAGGGGACAAAATCCAATTGCATATGAACCGCTGTATTTTGTGTTACCGTTGTGTTTATGTTGCGAATCAACTTACGAATGAGCGTGTACATGGTATTTTGGGCCGAGGGGATCATTCAGAAATATCGACTTATATCGAAAATGTAATTGACAATGATTTTTCGGGCAATGTGATTGATGTCTGTCCAGTTGGCGCACTGACCGATAAAACTTTCCGATTTAAAAATCGGGTCTGGTTTACAAAGCCTGTAGATGCACACCGCGATTGTCCGACCTGCTCCGGCAACGTGACATTATGGTATAGGGGGCAGGATGTTCTACGTGTGACGGCGCGGAAGGATGAATTTGGTGAGGTGGAGGAATTTATCTGTAATACCTGCCGCTTTGATCAGAAAAAAACAAGCGATTGGATTTTGGATGAACCAACAGAAATCGATCCGCAATCTGTGATTTCCGCCAATCATTATGAACTATTTAACCCGCCAAAAGTAGTGAAGGAGAATCCAATACTTCAACAGCAAAATCGCGAACAGTTGGCTAGAACAGAAAAATTGAAATAAGCACGAATCATGGAGTGGTCTTTTGTTATAGAAAAATTAATATTGGTGTCGGTTATCTTCGTTATCACTTTAGTAATAGCGATGTATTCGACACTGGCGGAACGTAAAATAGCAGGTTTTATGCAAGACCGATATGGACCGGACCGGGCAGGTATGTTTGGGATCCTGCAGCCCTTATGTGATGGTGGAAAGTTCTTCTTTAAAGAAGAAATTATTCCTGCTGGTGCACACAAGGTGCTTTTTATTGTCGGGCCAACTATCGCCATCATTACCGCCTGTATCAGTTCGGCCGTTATCCCTTGGGGGCAGGAGCTTCATCTTGGGGATCGGGTAGTGTCTCTACAGGTAGCAGATGTTAATGTTGGTATATTGTATATGTTTGGCGTTATTGCCCTGGGCGTATATGGTATTATGCTCGGTGGGTGGGCCTCCAATAATAAATTCTCCTTAATGGGCGCAATTCGTGCGGCTTCGCAGAGCATCAGTTATGAGATTGCTATGGGACTTTCCATCATTGCCTTGCTGATGGTAACCCAAAGCCTTTCACTTAAAGAAATTGTAGTCCAGCAGTCTGGTTTTGTCAATTGGAATATCTGGGCACAGCCGCTCGGATTTATTATTTTCATGGTCTGCGCATTTGCTGAGTGTAACCGTGTTCCCTTTGATTTGCCGGAATGTGAGACTGAATTAGTCGGCGGTTATCATACCGAGTATTCGTCCATGAAATTAGGACTTTATATGTTCTCCGAGTACATTAATATGTTTGTGTCCTCAGCGTTAATGGCATCACTTTATTTCGGAGGATATAACTTCCCTTTTATGAATGATCTGGGGCTATCAGCAAATTGGATCACCATTATTGGTGTAATCGTATTCTTCCTGAAAATATTTGGGTTTATCTTTTTCTTTATGTGGGTACGTTGGACTTTACCGCGATTCCGTTATGATCAATTGATGAATCTGGGCTGGAAGATGCTGATTCCATTGGCCATTGCCAATATTGTACTTACAGGTGTATTTACATTGATTAAAGATACTTATTTCTCATCATAAGAAAGGATTTTATGCAACTAAGCAATCGTAAAAAAGTAATCGAACAAAAGCCAATGACCTTTTCGGAAAGAATCTATTTTCCGGCAATTATCAGGGGCCTGCGGATTACATTGAGACATTTTTTCAAGAAGATCCCCACCATTAAATATCCGGAGGAAATAAGGCCTTATTCAAAGAATTTTAGGGGGCAACATTCGTTGAAGCGAGACGAAGAAGGACGCGAACGCTGTACTGCATGTGGATTATGCGCGCTGTCTTGTCCTGCGGAAGCGATTACGATGACTGCTGCCGAAAGAAAAAAAGGTGAAGAACACCTCTATCGTGAAGAGAAGTATGCATCCGTTTATGAAATTAATATGTTGCGCTGCATTTTCTGCGGTCTTTGTGAAGAAGCCTGTCCAAAAGAAGCTATTTATTTGGATGGGCCACATGTGACAGCAGATTACCTACGTAAAGACTTTATCTATGGAAAGGACAAGCTGGTCGAGCCGACCTTTGATATTACCAAATTAAAGAGTTAATTCAAGAAATTATGACAGTATTTTATTTTGTAGCCTTCTTGTCTATTTTCTTTGCGCTGATGACCATCTTTACAAAGAATCCCGTGCATAGTGTATTGTATTTAGTTATTACCTTTTTCACATTCACAGTGCATTACATTCTATTGAATGCTCAGTTTTTGGCGGTGGTCAATTTTATTGTATATATGGGCGCTATTATGGTACTCTTTTTATTTGTACTCATGCTGCTCAATTTAAATAAGGATACCGAACCGATGAAATCCAATCTGGTCAAATTTATGGGCGTGATTGCAGGCTGCTGCCTATTAGTGACTTTTTTGGGCGTATACCGTGTGTTTGAGATCTCCAATCCTCTGACAGTCATTAATCCTGAAATTGGATTGGTAAAAAATCTAGGGAAGGTATTGTTTAACGAATTTTTGCTTCCTTTTGAACTGTCCTCATTATTATTATTGACGGCAATGATTGGAGCGATATTATTAGCTAAGAAAGAACCTAAACAAATCTAATGGAAACAGTTGTTCAACAGTTGCAGGGCGTACCAATAAATCATTATTTGATTTTTTGCACTATTATTTTTGCTATTGGTGTGATGGGGGTGCTTATCCGTCGTAACGTAATTATTATTATGATGTCCATCGAATTGATGCTTAACGCTGTCAATCTGCTGCTAGCGGCATTTTCGGTGCAGCATGGGGATTCATCAGGACAGGTGTTTGTCTTCTTTATTATGGCTCTTGCAGCTGCGGAAGTAGCCGTCGGCCTTGCTATTATCATTATGGTATATCGGAATACGAAGTCTGTGGATATCGATTCCTTAAATAAACTTCGTTGGTAGAACTTAAGAAATAAATACGATGAGTGAATTAATTTGGTTGATTCCCCTTTTGCCCTTAATCGGGTTTATAGTGAATGGATTAGGCAGAAATGCATTTTCCAAAGGTATGATCGGTGCTTTGGGCAGTGCCGTGGTTCTTATTTCTTTTATCTGCAGTTGCATTCTTTTTTCGGAGGTCTATCAATCAAGACAGGCCGGACAAGCGGGAATAATTGAACAACATGTATTTGACTGGATTTCGGTGGGGCACCTCAAAATAGGCCTTTCCTTTTTGGTCGACCCATTGAGCGCAATCATGTTGTTGATTGTCACCGGTATAGGCTTTTTGATCCATATTTATTCTATTGGATATATGCACCATGATAAGGGATTTGGTAAGTTTTTCGCCTACTTAAATTTATTTATCTTTTTCATGCTGCTCTTGGTATTGGGCTCTAACTATCTCGTCATGTTTATTGGCTGGGAAGGTGTTGGACTCTGTTCTTACCTACTCATTGGATTCTGGTATACAAATACTTCGTATGCAAATGCAGCGAAAAAGGCCTTTGTGATGAATAGAATTGGTGATTTAGGTTTTTTGCTAGCTGTATTTTTGATATTGGGAACTTTTGGTTCTCTCGAATTTTCTACGGTATTCGCTGGGGCGAAGAATTTTGCCGCGGGAGACATCGCCGTCGTCAGCATCACCTTATTGCTTTTTATTGCTGCAACGGGCAAATCTGCACAAATTCCCTTGTTTACTTGGTTACCCGATGCTATGGCTGGCCCTACGCCTGTATCGGCCTTGATACACGCAGCGACCATGGTGACAGCAGGTATCTATATGATCGCACGGTCAAATGTATTATTCGTACTCTCGCCGATTACCCTACAATTGATTTCCATCATTGCAATTTGTACCGCCTTGCTGGCCGCAGCTATTGCATTAACGCAGAATGATATTAAGAAAGTCTTGGCTTATTCAACAGTTTCACAGCTTGGCTATATGTTTCTCGGGCTTGGTGTGGGCGCATTTACAGGAGCATTCTTTCATGTATTGACCCATGCATTCTTTAAAGCTTTACTCTTTCTCGGTGCCGGATCAGTGATTCATGGGATGAGTGATGAACAGGATATGCGAAAAATGGGGGGATTAAAGAAAGCAATGCCGATCACTTATATGACCATGCTGATCGGAACGATTGCAATCGCGGGTATTCCACCGTTTTCCGGATTTTTCTCCAAAGATGAGATATTAGCTCATGCTTTTGCAGCCAATCCGCTCTTATGGGGCCTCGGATTTTTGGGAGCGTTAATGACGGCTTTCTATATGTTTAGAATGCTATTTATGACGTTCTCTGGTACGTTCAGAGGCACGGACGATCAAAAACATTACCTGCATGAATCACCCAAGAGTATGACTGTCCCTTTAATGGTATTAGCAGTGCTTTCTGTTGTTGGTGGAGCGATCAATTTACCGGCAGCGCTAGGTGGAAACCACTGGCTGGAAGATTTTCTGGCACCGGTATTTGCCGAAGGAAAGGCACTGGTGCCTGCTGCACATCATTTGGAGCATAGTACCGAATATATGCTGATGGCGGTTTCCGTAGTAGGTGTACTCATTATGGTTGCCCTTGCTTACAATATTTACGTCAAACGTCAGCAGATACCGGAGGGAGATGAAGTTCCGCGTGGTTTTCTGGCAAATCTTTCCTACCATAAATTTTATGTCGATGAACTATATGATGCGGTTGTTGTACGTCCGATCAACTGGCTGTCGAGTTTCTTTGGCAATGTGGTGGATCAACGTGGGATTGACGGCATCGTTAATGGAGCTGGTAAGGCGACATTTGATACGGGAAAAGTGCTCCGTTTGCTTCAAAATGGAAATGTTGGGTTTTATTTATTGATGATGGTAATTGGAGTGATTGCTATTTTCATTTATGGATTTTTGAGTCTTTAATATTTAGTATAATCGATGGATAACCTTTTTCTACTTATTTTATTGCCGTTAATAAGCGCATTGATTTTAGCGCTATTAAAGACTGATGCCGCAAAGTCAATCGCGTTGATTTTATCACTAGTATCGCTCGCATTGACTATTCCGTTCCTGTGTCAATTTGACCCAAATGGCGGAATGCAATTTGAAAAAAATTGGGAGTGGATTTCGACATTACATATTCATTTTCACCTCGGGATAGATGGGATTAGTTTACCGTTGATCTTGTTGACCAACGGATTGATGCCTTTTATTATCGCGACTACTTTTGCTAAAAACTATAAAGGTAATTTTTATGCTTTGATGGCGTTTATGCAGGCGGGGTTACTGCTTGTATTCATGGCATTGGATGCTTTTACGTTTTATGTGGGCTGGGAGATTGCGTTGATTCCGATTTATTTTATCTGCGCGCTTTGGGGCGAAGGTGACCGTATTCGGGTTAATCTAAAGTTCTTCATTTATACTTTTTTTGGAAGCCTTTTGATGTTGATCGGAATTCTTTATCTCTATCAGCAAGTGCCCAACCATGATTTTGAGTGGACATCCTTTATTGCTTTGGAATTAGGGGATAGCACGCAACGTTGGTTATTCTGGGCATTTTTTATTGCGTTTGCGATTAAGATTCCAATTTTCCCTTTTCATACCTGGCAACCCAATACTTACACAAATGCGCCGGCTGCGGGTACGATGTTGTTAGCTGGTATTATGTTGAAAATGGGGGTATACGGTTTGATGCGCTGGCTATTGCCTGTGGTTCCGACGGGGGTAGCATTGTATGGCCAGTTCGCAATGATCCTATGCGTTATCGGAATTGTGTATGCTTCTATCATTGCCATTAAACAGGACGATGCTAAACGCTTGATCGCCTACTCCTCTATTGCACACGTTGGGTTGATCAGTGCGGGGGTCTTCACTTGGAATACAAATGGCCTAAGTGGGGCAACGATACAGATGTTAAATCACGGTATTTCAGTTGTCGGTCTTTTTTATGTGCTAGATATCGTGCAGCAACGTACACAGACACGGCGCCTGTCCGAACTTGGCGGAATAGCAAGCAAAGCGCCAAAATTGGCCATATTTTTTATGATTATCTGTATGGGCGCTGTAGGATTGCCGTTAACGAATGGCTTTATTGGTGAATTTCTGCTGTTGAAAGGTGTATTTCAATATGGATTCTGGTTTGCAGTTTTTGCCGGATTAACGCTGATATTAGGTGCTGTATATATGCTTCGTCTTTATCAGCAGACGATGTTGGGGGAAACAACGGACAGGACGATACAGTTTGAGGATATAAAAGGGAGAGAGCTCGTTGTGTTGGGTTTGATCTCTTTCTTGATTCTCTATATCGGTATATTCCCAAATTTCCTATTGAATCTTTCTGCGGGTTCAGTGGAAGTTTTAAGTACATTTTTAGGCAGATAAATAGATATATCAAATTGTATGGGAGCTATAATTACACTTTCAATATTAGCATTAGTTGTTCTTTATCTTGGTTTGTTCAAGGCAAAAACACTGCTTCTACCTGTTTCTATCCTTGGATTCTTGATTGCCATTGGTTTCTTATTGAACGACTGGAAAATAGACAAGGGACCACTTTTTAGCGGGATGGTCCATTTTGATCATTATGCGGTTGCTTTTTCGGTCTTATGTATTGCTGTTACGTTGTGTATATTTATTATCTCAAAGGGGTATTTTGACGAAGGTGGACAAGTGGCGGAATATTATTCGTTATTGATATTTTCACTGACAGGGGCCGTTTTGGTAAACAGTTATCATAATTTTTCCATGCTCTTTTTAGGTATTGAAATCATGTCCGTTGCGCTTTATATTCTAGTGGGCATCCGTAAAAGAGATAAGGCATCTAATGAGGCTGCACTAAAGTATTTTTTGATGGGGGCATTCTCTACTGGTTTTTTATTATTTGGGATTACATTGCTATATGGAGCCACAGGTTCATTTGATCTAGCGGAGATAAAAGCATATGTTGTAAACAACCCACATGCGATTTCACCTTTATTTTATGGTGGTATCCTATTGCTTATTGTTGGTCTCACCTTTAAGGTTGGTGCGGCACCATTTCACTTTTGGACACCTGATGTATATGATGGAGCACCTATTCTGATAACAAGTTATATGAGTACAGTCGTTAAAGTAGCTTCCTTTGCGGGGTTATTGCGATTGTTTAGTTACAGTTTACTTCCTTTACAAGATTTTTGGACACCAGTATTCCTGATCATCGCAATTATCACCTTGTTTGTCGGAAATATTTCCGCTGTAATGCAATCTTCTTTCAAGCGTATGCTAGCTTACTCCAGTATTTCTCACGCAGGTTATATGCTGTTTGCCATCATAGCTGTGGGAGCGACTTCAGCAAATGGTATCTTCGCTTACGGGCTTGCATATTCACTTGCTACAGTTGTTGCATTTACAGGATTGATTCTTGTAAAGAAGACTACGGGTTCAGAGCATTTTGAAGCATTTAACGGATTAGGAAAACGAAATCCAATGTTGGCATTTGCAATCACTGTAGCGATGCTTTCACTTGCAGGTATTCCATTGACTGCAGGGTTTATTGGTAAGTTTATGATGTTCTCTTCAGTAATGGAGAACTACCATATCGTATTGTTAATTTTAGCGGTGATCAATGCAGCTATCGCAGTTTACTATTATTTGAAAGTAGTGGTTGCGATGTATTTTAGAGAAAGTGAAGAATCCTGTGTAAATGTGCAGTGGAACTATTCATTTGTCCTATTGCTTGCAGTCGGATTGACGATTCTTATTGGGGTGTATCCAGACTGCTTTTTAATGTTAATATAAAGTTTCTGTTAAAATACTTGTTGTTTATTAAAGCATAGCGATTTCGCTATGCTTTTTTTATATTTATTGATATAACTCTTGAATACAAATTGTATATTGTAAAAAAGAAATCCTATCAGTTTGCAGATGGTGTTTAAAGTGTGTGTTAAATCTTTTTCGATAAGCTTTTTGAGTGTGGTACTATTATTCATCCTGTTGGGAGGAAAAGTGGGTGCGCAAGAATTTCTTCGTGGGAAGGTTGTTGATGCACAGACCGGGAAGGGGATTGGTAGCGTTTCAATCAATTGGGTTGGAGAGGATGGAGGTGGTATCAGTGATACACTCGGTTATTTTAAGATTCAGGACAAAAAGCAGCATCGGCAATTGACATTTGGGGCAGTGGGATATGAACGAAGGACGATAGATGTACACCGGGGGCCTGATACAATGATGACGGTTCGCTTGACTTCGAAAGACAATACCCTGGATATGGTTGTCATCAATCGAAAAAATAAGAAACCAAAAGATCCAGCGATTGCGCTGATAGAACAAGTCATTGCCCATCGCCCGCAAAATCATTATACCCGTATTCCCGAGATTCGTTTCGACGAGTATGAGAAGACACAATTTGGTTTTGTAAATCCAGAAGAAAAGGCTAAGAAGTTTCCAAAGCCATTTCGATTCCTTTTCGAAAATATAGACTCTACCGTATTTAGAGGTGTCACGATCGCCCCATTCTATATGGAGGAAAATTATGCAAATGTCTTTTCTTCGCATAATCCTAACCGAAGCAAAAAGATTGTCACCAGTCACAATCAAACGGAATTAAATCCTCGTTTTTTCAATAACGATAACTGGCAGACGCGTTTCCAAACAATACTTCGTAATGTCGATCTCTATGAGAATACGATACAGATTACGAATAAAGGGATACTGAGTCCAATAGCCACCGGTGCCACAGCTTTTTATAAATATCGTATACAGGATACTATTCAAATAGCGGGTAAGGACTATATCGAACTTCATTTTGAGGGCAAATCCAAGATTGATTTATTGTTCTATGGTGTTCTCCTTATCTCAGATGATACACGGTTTGCTGTTCAGCAGGCAACATTGAATATTGGAAAGGCGGCAAATATCAACTGGATCAATGATGTACAGATTGACCTGAGCTACAGCGAATTTAAAAACGGTAGTATGATTCCGGTGCATACCGATTTAAAAATATTGTTTGGTGCAAGTAAATCGGACGTTTTATATGGACGTAGGGAAACACAATATTTGGGGCATCGGACAGATTCGATCTCGGATGAGAATTTTGTAGGTGTGCCTGTTGAAAAAAGATACCTGCTTCAATCTGCGGCAAAAATCCCGATGATTCAAGTGAGGCCTACAGCATTGAGCAAGGCCGAATTGGGGGCTTATCAGAAAGTTGATTCCGTTCAGAATATGCGTTCTTTCAACCAATTGGTTTCATTGGGTTATTTATTGGCAAAGGGGTATTATAATGCCGGGAAATTTGAGTTTGGGCCGTTGGAGTATCTCTATAGCCGGAATAATTATGAAGGTAATCGTTTCCGGTTGAGCGGGCGAACCACACGTTTGTTTTCTGAAAAGGCATTTATCGAAGGGTATACCGCCTATGGCGACAAAGATAAGGCATTTAAGTATTATCTGAGTACTGCGTTCACATTAAATGGAGAACGCATTGTCCAGTTTCCCGCAAACTACCTGCGCTTTACAGTACAGCACGATGTGATGGAGCCGGGACGAAATTTAGGATTTCTGAAAGGTGATGGTTTTTTCCGTTCTTTTGGAAAGAATAGGCCAAATAAATGGCAATTCAATGATATCTATCGCGTTGATCATCTGATCGAATTTGGTAATCATGTCAGTATTGGAACGGCTTTTACACATACACGTAGACAGCCGCGGGGTGATTTATTTTATATCAATAGTTTACCCAACCCTGATACGATCCGTGCGGTAAATACAAATGACCTACAGCTCATCTTGCGTTGGGCTCCAAATGAAGATTTTACGTACCATAATTTGGACCGTGGTACAGTAGAAAATAAATATCCAATTTTTACGCTGCAATATAACAAGGGTTTGAAAGGCTTTTGGGGAGCAGATTATAGTTATGATGCTTTGCGGTTCAGTGTCTTCAAACGGATGTTTTTATCTCCGGCCGGACAAGCAGATTTTGAATTTTCGGGAGGAAGGATCTGGGGGAAACATTTGCCGTACACCTTATTGGAACTTCCTGAAGTTACTAAAGACAAATCTGGTCCCTTGGTCAACTTTGATTTGATGGCAGCTTCGGAGTTTGCATCGGATCAGTTTTTAAAATTGACCTATTATCACAATTGGAACGGATTTTTCTTTAATAGAATTCCTTTGTTCAGAAGACTGAAATGGCGTGAGGTGTCTGGCTTCAAAGCTTTTTATGGAAAACTGAGCGATGTGAACAACCCCTTTGTAACCCCTGAAAACGTTAAATTTGAAGCAGATAAAGATGGTATTGTTCAGACGAAAGCTGTCCGTAATAAACCTTATGTTGAGGGCTTGGTGGGCGTGGATAATATCTTTAAATTGCTTAGATTAGAGTATAAAAAAAGATTGAGCTACAAAGGTGGAGAAGGGGTTCCTTCAGACACCTTCACAGCATCCATACATTTTAATTTTTAGTCTTATGACTCAATATTCGAATTTAAAGTATGAGGTTAAAGATAGCATTGGTTATATCATCATAGACCGTGAGCCTCAAATGAATGCGCTGAATCAGGAGACCCTCGATGAATTGCAGGAAATTTTCAAACAGCTCAATTCGGATAATCATGTCCGTGGAATTATATTGACGGGAGCTGGTCATAAAGCATTTGTCGCAGGGGCGGATATTAAGGAGTTTACTGACTTGTCAGTTGTTCAGGCACGTTGGTTAAGTGAGCGTGGGCATATCATCTTTACAGATCTTATTGAGGGGGCTCCAAAACCTGTTATTGCGGCCATCAACGGCTACGCTTTAGGTGGTGGACTTGAGATGGCGCTGGCTTGTCATATGCGTATTGCCTCTGAAAATGCGAAAATGGGACTTCCAGAAGTTTCGTTGGGGCTGATCCCGGGTTATGGGGGGACACAGCGTTTGCCAGCCCTGATCGGAAAGGGACCTGCTATACAGATGATTTTAACAGGTGATATGATTGATGCGCATAAAGCCTATGAAATGGGCTTGGTGAATGAAGTCGTTCCGCAAGAAAAACTGATCTCAAGGGCCGAAGAAATACTTCGGAAAATATTTACCCGTTCACGTGTCGCGGTTGCCAATGCCATTGATGCCATCAATGCAGCTGGAGATAAAAAAAGAGACGGTAATAAGGTAGAGATGGATGCCTTTGGTCACTTATTCGGAACGGAGGATTTTAAAGAGGGCGTCTCGGCTTTTCTAGAAAAAAGACCACCCCAATTCCCCCAATAAGAAAGTGGGATACCGGATGAAAGTGTAACATTTTTGTTTTTTTAAAAATAGTGTCCATCGCGTATTTTATACTATTTTTATGCGTTCAATCGTTTCTTATAGGTAGATAAGAAATATCTTCATGGGCCAATAATTGAGCACATAGTCATTTCTAGATATATGAAAGCTCGTTCTGTAAAAAAATAATGAAATAAAGAGGATTTAAAGAAATTTAGCCCATTTTCTTTGATCTAATAGAATTGAATAATGACAAATGATGAATTACGATCGCTTGCCGCGTGCTCGGGTAAGGGGGATATCAAGGGGATGGAGCAAATCCTTGAACATGTAACACGGAAAGTTGAATTCCAGGATTATGCACTAAACAGTGCAGTCGGACAATTGATTCGACAGCAGCATTATAGCATTTTATCAAAATTTGTTGAATATGGTTTCATTTCAACAGATCTATATGACTATGATCGCTTCGATACAACAATTATCAATATTTTAATAAAGCCCCCAATTGTGGCTCCGGACCAGCTCGAAAGTTATTTAAAATGGTTCGAAAGTTATTTAGAGCAGGTTGATGATGTAAATGAAGAGGTCGCAGGGACAACATTGCTTGAATATGCACTGAGAGAAAATACAGCGATTTCCCTTCTAAAAACTATAGTCGCTGCAGGCGCTGATATTCACAAAATAGATCGATATGGGCAGACATTATTGTTTAAAATATGTACCCTGCGTATGCAACCTACCGACCGTGTTTTAGACATTGTGGAGTGGTTATTATCGGAAGGGATTGATCCAAATACAGCAAATGTAGAACAAAAAACAGCTTTACACATGGCTGTAGACAGCGTAAAGCCTGAGGTTGTGATAAGCTTATTGAATGCTGGCGCAGATCCCAATCAGAAAGATTGGCATGGCGAAACTTCATTTTATTATGCTGCTGTAAGGCATTCCAATGCAAACTTATTGGAACAACTTCTGAATTATGGGGTACCAGATTTCCATAGTACCACTAAACAAGGGGAGAATCTGCTTAATGCTTTCCTGCGCACAATGCATACGGACAGTGACCAAAATTTAAAAATTCTTTCCATGCTGTTGGAGCATGGTGCAGATTTTACCGAACCTTCCCTCTGGTATCAGAAAGAGAAGACCGGAGTCGACTGGTTGATAGAGAAGTCCGCTACCGTGTTGCAAGATGTAATATCAAAAGGATATCTGGATGTAAACTATATTGATAATGAAGGGAACACACTCCTACATAAGGTCTGTCAAGAACAAATCAATTACGATGAAAACAAAGCACGGGATCTCTACAAGAAAGTGAAGGTTTTAGTGGCTGAGGGAATTGATCCACAAGTGGAAAATGGAAACGATAAGAAAGCGGTTGATTATGCGATGGAGGACAATCTCAAGGTAAAGACCGTGGAGTGGTTATTAAAACAATAAATCAAAAGAAAATTCATGTCTCAATCATTTATAGTTGCATGCGAAGGGGGAAAACGCAAGATTGCTGAAATCTTATTGGAAAAAAACCAAGTCGATGTGTCGTATACGGATGAATTAGGTCGAACAGCATTACATTATGCAGCCCATCGAGGGTACCAAGATCTGGTTAAAAAATTAGTTGAAGCGGGAGCTACGCTAGATTATGAAGATCACCGAGGGGAGACACCCTTGTATTTTGCATTATTACAAAAACAAAAGCAGGCTGCAGTGTATTTATTGGATAAAGGTGCAAACGCCCATATCAATGATTTCGCAGGAAATAGTTTGCTTCATATCGCAGCTAGAACCGGACAGCAGGATATGGCTGAGAAACTGATCGCTGCAGGATTGGATGTAAATGCATTGAACAATGATGCGGAGTCGCCTTTGTTGTTGGCTGTGCAGGCAAAATATCCCCCTGTCGTTCAATTGCTGGTGTCACAAGGAGCCAATTTGGACATCACCGATAAAGCAGGCAATACGGCACTCAACATTGCAGTAGCATTAGGGTCGGTGCCCATTGTAAATATGTTGTTGGATAATGGCGCCGCAGTCAACACGTTGAACGATCTAAGCGAAGGCCCCCTGCTATTAGCCGTGAAAATGGGGAATCGTGTGCTCGCACAGAGATTACTAGAGCAAGGCAGTGATATTTTTGCCGAATCTGCCGAAGGGATCTCTCCAGTTTGGTACGTGTGTAACAGTAATCAAAAGGAACTGTTAACCTTGTTCCTGGAACGAGGGCTTTCAGCGGATTATGCTCGCCCTGTAGATTCATTTGATGGGAAAGATGGAGAATACTTGGAGAAGCTTATTGCAAAAACAGGAAGACGTACTTTTATTTTGGGGTATGAACCACATTACGCCGGAGAAACATTATTACATACTGCTACGAAAATGGGTTATCTGTCTTTGGTAAAACAGCTGTTGGATAGTGGTGCGACTATAGACAAACAGGATGCCTCCGGTAATACAGCTTTGCACTATGCGGCAGCATATGGAAAAAAAGATGTATTGCGTTATTTGCTTTCAAACGGTGCGCTGACTGATATTTCTAATGTTATTGAGCAAAAGCCAATAGATTATTCCAATATGCAGGGATTTAATGAGATAACAAGATTATTGATAGACTTCGGCGCGAAAACAAACGCAGTGGATGATGGCCCCATCAGTGCAGGAGCCAGAATAGCTGAACCAGCTTCGCCGATGGATATGGGACTTAAAAAGCAAGCTTTGTTTGATTTAAAGGATCTGCTGGATGCCGGAATTATCAATCAAGAAGAATTTGACCAGGAAAAAGCGAAGATATTGAAGGCCTGATCATCATCGCTATTATTGCGTGTACATAGAAACAAAAAAACCTGCAATCAAAATTGCAGGTTTTTTGTTTCTTTAGTAGCCCGTAGGGGAATCGAACCCCTGTTTCAAGAATGAAAATCTTGCGTCCTAACCCCTAGACGAACGGGCCATTTTCTTTGTGATGCTGCAAATATAGAAGCTTTTTCAATAAGCACAAAAAAAAAGTGCGCTTCTATTGCTAATTCACTGAAATTGAGAAAAATTATTTTTTTGTCGACACTATCCAACAGCATATGCAAGCATATATTCATTGAATTTTTCATAGTGCACCTCATAAATCTGCTTGTGCTGGCTACTGTCAAGCTCGAGTTTTAACACACCTTGTTTTTGATATTCGAATGGTTGTATCGTCATGTTGTTTAAGAAGGAAACACCAGAATTCCCCTGAAGTTTATAGATGGCTTCTTTGGCACACCAACAGGCATATAATTGTTCGTATTGCGTTGCACCTTTTGTGATAAAAGCGAGTTCATCAGGCTTGAGAAACTTATGCTGGATCCGCTCTACCTTCGTCTTGATAATTTCCATGTCGATCCCAACCTCTCCCTTGGTACTTATCATTGCGGCGGCATAGTCAAAGGAGTGTGAAAGTGATATCTTCTGTGGAAAATTGGCTAAATAAGGTTTACCGTTCGCATCGGAAGGACAGTCTATATAACGCGAAGTATTTAGAAGGGTCCGCAGTAAGACACGTGTAGCAAGCCAATGTAACCGTCGTTTACCTTTATTAAAAGAGCCTAATTTGGCTTTCTCACGTTCATCCAGCTGAAGTTTGGACAATAAATCATCATCCGATTCTTCAATCCTCCAAATAGCAAATTTGGTTTGGTTATCGATCTCACGTAAATACACTAGACTCATACCCAAATTTAAAAAACAAATCGCATATTACAGCACAATCAAGTATTGGCGTTTTGAAAAATTGAAGTGTTTGGACGGATGGAGATGCTCTCAACTTTAAAAGAGCGAATTGACAATAAAAAACAGCACTTTAAATAAAAAATAACATAAAAATTTGTGTGAGAACCGTATTTTTGAATTTATATAGCATGGCCTGATGCTCTTGCTATTTTGATACACATGATTTTATCGGATAAAAGAATTCTTGAAGAGATTGAAAATGGCAGTATTGTCATTCAACCGTTTGACCGTAAGTGTTTAGGAACAAATTCCTATGATGTGCATTTGGGGAAATATTTGGCAACCTATGTAGACCGTGTACTGGATGCCAAAAAACATAATGAAATTGATCATTTTGAAATTCCAGAGGAAGGGTTTGTATTAGAACCTAATACCCTTTATTTAGGCGTCACGCAGGAATATACAGAAACGCACAAGCATGTTCCTTTTTTGGAAGGGAAATCTAGTACTGGCCGTTTGGGGATTGATATCCATGCTACGGCTGGTAAAGGTGATGTGGGATTTTGTAATACGTGGACATTGGAGATCTCTGTCGCACAGCCAGTCAGAATATATGCCGGAATGCCAATTGGCCAGTTGATTTATTTTGCTGTGGAAGGAGAGATTGAAACCTTCTACAATACAAAAGGTAATGCAAAATATAATGGCAAGACCGTTCGTCCGGTCGAATCCATGATGTGGAAAAATAGTTTCTAAATGAGGAATGTGGGATGGATTATTTTAGGGATGCTATTGATTGTTTTCGTCAGTGGGTTGCTCTATTATTTTGTCCACCCGATGTTTGGCGGAAGCATGAAAGGTGATCGGCTAGCGCGGATGAGACAGTCGCCCAACTTCAGAAATAGGGTGTTTCATAATCTTGAAGTGACTCCCGCCCTAAAGAATGATGTAAATATCGTCTCTTTAATGTGGGATTTTCTTTTCAATAAAAAACCGGGACTGAAGCCATTGGTTGTGTTACCGGCGGTGAAATGTGATCTGAAAAATCTGCCGGAACAGGATATTTTGGTCTGGTTTGGTCACTCTTCCTATCTGCTGAAGATTGACGGAAAACTGCTGCTCGTTGATCCTGTGTTCAGTCAAAATGCTTCACCTGTGCCAGGGAGTAACAGAGCTTTTAAAATTGCAGTGGATTATACTGCAGCTGACTTTCCTAAAATAGATTACCTTTTTATTTCGCACGATCATTATGACCATCTCGATTATGAGACGGTAGCCAAACTGCGTGAGAAAGTCGTCCAGGTTATTTGTGGTTTAGGTGTTGGGGCACATTTTGAAGCCTGGGGGTATAAACCTGAGCAAATTATAGAGGGCGATTGGTATGATCAAGTGAACCTTGATCCCAATTTTCAGATAACTTTTACCCCTGCAAGACATTTCTCCGGACGCAGATTTACAAGGAATAATACCCTCTGGACTTCCTTTGTACTGAAAACTCCAAAATACAATTTGTTTTTGGGCGGTGACAGTGGTTATGGGAAACACTTCAAGACCATAGGCGAGCGATTTGGTCCGTTTGATCTGGCGATATTAGAAAATGGACAGTATAATGATGCCTGGCATTATATCCATTCGTTGCCCGAAGAATGGGGCCTCGAAACGAAAGATCTGCAAGCTAAAGCCACCTTGCCTGTCCACTCTTCGAAATTTGCTTTGGCCATGCACGGATGGAGGGAGCCTATGGAGAAGTTTTATGAGATCGCCCAAAAAGAGCGTAGCAAACTGATTACCCCAAAAATAGGTGAACTGGTGCATCTGAACAAATTAGACAGCGTATATGCTCCTTGGTGGCGGGATGTAAATTAAATTATTGCTTATTCTTTTCAGCAATCCACAGCGACATATATTTTGTGCTTTGTAATGTATGATGCAACAGGATCTGGCTAATAAAATTCTGTTGCCGATGTTTGTCCAATTGCACTTTAAGTAGGGACAAATTGGTCATAAAGTCCGCTTGATACTTTCGTTTTTCATAACGTTCATTGATGATACGAATACCATTGGCTTGAGCTGTTTTCCATGCGGTTTTATCGTTATAAAGTTCAGTGGTTTTTTGGCAGAATACTTCAGCGGTATCTGCGATAAAACCATTCCAAGATAAATTGCCTTTCATCGCTTCGGCACCAATGGAAGTGGTGACAGAAGGAGTGCCTGTATGCATGGCATCAATAAATTTGCCTTTTACTCCGGCTCCAAATTGGATCGGCGCAACCAATAACCTGTAGTTGGACATAGTGTCCTTCGCGGAATCTGCTCTTCCCTTGATATGAAAATTTTCTCTGGGATTATGCAGTTGAAGGACTTTCTGCGTTGGATACGCACCATAGATGTGTAATTCTACTTTTGGAAGCATTTTACGAAGAACCGGCCAAATCGTTGTCTTTAGGTATTGCACGGTATGCCAGTTGGGCTCATGGATAAAGTTGCCAATAAATAACAGATCTTTCCGCTCTTCAAAAGGTTTCCATGTATTCATATCCTCAGCCGTAATCTCATTTTCGAGAAAGGGGAGATAATATAGAATATCTGGTGAAATGCGAAATATTTCTGTTAAAATTTTCATTTCGGATTCCGAAATGATTAATGACAGATCGCAACGCAATATCGAGGCAATCTCTCTTTTCGCTGTTTCCGTAAACAGCTCCTGAAAGGAAAAATTGTCGTTGTTTTTGATACAGGCCTGCCGTGCTTGCCTTAGCAAATGGAGATCTTCGGTGTCGAGTACCCGAAGCGCACTAGGGCATTGCTGAGCTACCCTCCAACCATATTGCTCCTCGATCATAAACCGGTCGAATACAACAATATCGGGTTGTAGCTGGGTGATAAAATCATCAAAACTGTCACTGTTCAATACAATAGGCTGTTCGACGATACCCAGTGATCTCAATGGTGCGCTATAAGGAGATTTGGCTGCTGCAGAAGCAAAAGTGATTTGATAAGAACGATCCAGGAATGTCTCGATCAATTGCATCATCCTAAAACCGGCGGCTGATGATGTTGGCTCGGGCCAAACTAGTCCGATGAACAATACCCTTTTCTCTTTCATGGGTGAAAATTACTGATTAATGTCAAAAGAATTGACGAAAACTTAACAATTTGTCATTTTGAAACGATTAGCTTTATTTCGTGTTTATATATACGGTATGGTTATTAGACAATAAACGATAATATGGGCAAGACTATTGTTCAACGCATTCGACATTTCTCACCAAAAACTTATTGGAAGGAGCTAATAGCTGTTTTGGTTATTTTACTTGCCTTCGTCTTTTTTAGAAACGAAAGAAAAGAGCTAGCGGCCATTATTCCTCAACTGAGAACGGCGGATCTAACTTGGGTTTCGGTCGGTATTGGTATCACTTTGCTCTATGTGTTACTACAAGGCCTGATGTATGTGCAGAGTTTTAAAGCGATTGGTCTTTCGATCAGCTTGAAAATTGCCATAGACCTATTCTTAAAAAGAAATTTACTGAGTGTTTTTCTTCCTGCGGGGGGTATTAGCTCCCTGGCTTATACAACTACCCAATTACGAAAAAGGAATTTAAATACGACACAGATTCATCAAGCTGGCGCTTTATATGGTTACGTCGGGTTGTTGACTGTCTTTATGATTGGCGTCCCTGTGATATTATATACAATTTGGGACAACAAAAATTTTGGTAACGCTTGGATTTCGCTATTGATTTTGGGATTGCTTTTAACCATTATATTCTGGTTTGTATGGTCCTTTCGTACGCATAAGGGGATCTATCGTTGGATGGAATTAAAATTTCCAGCAGTTGCTTCCAATATCGACGAAATATTTTCTGGGGAAGTCAAAATGAAATACCTCCTAGGGACAATAATGGCTTCAATGGTCGTTGAGGGCTGCGGGATAGCGCATGCTTTTGTCAGCATGTATGCGCTGGGCCTAGATCATTCATTTGAGGCGGCAGCCATCGCTTATACAGTTTCGGTAGTTCTAATGATTGTATCGCCCTTTTTGAGAGGATTGGGTGCCGTCGAATTAACCATGCTTTATATTTTCAAGGCATATGGATACGGGCAGGCAGCAGGATTAGGGATAACCATCCTATATCGTGTATTTGAATTCTGGTTACCTTTATTCTTGGGATTGATCGCTTTTGCCTGGCGTGGTAGACAGCTTTTGGCACGGGTGGGACCGGCATTGTTGATCTTCTTTTTGGGTATGGTCAATATCGTTTCGGTATTAACTCCACTGAAATTAGACCGGTTTTACCTACCGCTGGAAGCTATCCATGCATCTAAGTTTATGGTATTTGTTCTGGGAATAGGTTTGTTGGTTACCTCGGCTTATCTCATCAAAGGGTTTCGTGTCGCATTCTGGATTGCTGTTGTATTCAGTGCTTTATCTTTGTTTGGACATGTGTTTAAAGCATTGGACTATGAAGAAGCATCGGTAGCCCTATTGACCCTTATCTTCTTGGGGATCAGTTACAAGCAGTATCGGATTAAAAGTAATATCCGCTGGATAAGGATTGGCTTCATAACCTTTGCCGTAGCATTAGGCGGGGTCTGTTTATTTGATGTAGTAAGCTTTTACTTTATTGATAAACAGCATTTTGGCGTTGAATTTACTTGGCGGCAGTCTCTTTACCATACTGCAAAAAGTTTTTTGTTGTTCGCTGATAATGATCTGATGCCTCAAACAAATTTTGGGCAGGAATTCTTGCGTATCACACAAGTCTTAGGGATTTTTTGCTGGTTTCTTTTAATCTACGCCCTCGCTCGTCCGCGTTTGATTCCGGATGAGGATTCTAGTCAATCTAAACTCGAACGGGCGAAACTATTGTTGAATGAATTTGGGCAATCGCCCATGGATTTTTTCAAACTCGGGAAAGACAAATATCTTTTTTTCTCCGAGATTTCAGAGGGCTTTACAGCTTATAGACTTGCCAATGAGTTTGCGATCGTATTGGATGAGCCCGTATGCGAACAGGGAGATAAAGAGGAGCTAGTTGAAGAATTCGATCGTTATTGTTATTCAAATGGGTTAAAAGCTATTTATTATCGGGTTGATGAAAATAGCCTAGTTCATTTTTCATCCCTTCGGAAGCAGAAGATAGCGATCGGACAGGAAGCTCTTTTGGAATTGGAAACATTTAGCTTGGAGGGGAAAGAGCGTAAATCATTACGTAATGGACTGAATGCGATCCAGAAAAAAGGATTTACAACTGCAGTGTTAAAGGCGCCGCAGCCACTAGTAATCCTGGATGAACTCAAGGTCATTTCTGACGAATGGTTAAAGGAATTCGATAGGAAGGAAATGGTCTTTTCACAAGGTATGTTTATTGCCGACGAGCTTATTGAACAGGATATCATTGTCCTTAAAAATGAAAGCGGCAAAATCGTTGCTTTCTTGAATATTATTCCTGATTATGCTAAAGATGAGTGTACTTATGATATGATTCGGAAGTCGATGGCGGCGCCAGGTGGAAGTATGGATGCGCTAATCGTTGAATTGATTCGATATGCAAAAGCGCAAAAATATAGCTACCTGAACTTGGGGATGGTTCCGATGGCGGGGTTGGAAGCAACAGCGAGTCCCGCAGAAAAGATTATGAAATTTGCGTCAACGCGACTCGGAAATTTTAAACATTACCACAGTTTACGTGATTTTAAAGAGAAGTATGCGACTTTTTGGGAAAACAAATACCTTATCTTTGATAACGATTTTGATCTGATACCGCTTCCGGTTGCGTTAGTTAAAGTGATGAAACCGAATGATTGATATCAGTTCATTCCAGTTAAGCAAAAAACGATTTCTATGAAGAAATTGATCATTTTATTTATAATTGGCTGCATGGTCTTTCATGCTTTTGCGCAACAACGGTTGATCAATATGAAATATTGGAACAATAAAACGGTATTGCCTCTGGTACTTTACCTAAGCGGAGATGGTGGTTTCAATACTTTTTCGAATAAAATATGTCAGTTAATTGCTCATGCCGGATATGCTGTGGCTGCTATTGATTCTAAGAACTATTTTTGGAAGAAAAAAACACCCAAGGATATCGCGGCGGATATATCAAATACGCTTAAAAAGCTAATGCGCTCGCGGCAGAATCTCCAGCTTTTTATTGTGGGGTATTCCTTTGGGGCGGATGCGGTGCCTTTTATCATAAACCGTATTGATCCCCTGATCAAGAAAAACGTGCAAAGCATTGTGTTATTGGAGCCCTCAGTTTCAACGGATCTGGAAATTCATATTGCTGATATTTTGGGCAGGAGCAATGCCAAGCGCAGCCTTGATGTAATAGCAGAAATAAATCGGATAGAAGGTATCAAAACAAGTGTGGTATTAGGGGATGATGAGGCTGAATTCCCACTGCAGAAAATTACATTAAAAAACTTCAGTAAGAAATATCTTTCAGGAGGACACCATTTTAGTGGCGATGCAGAGCAGGTCGTTAAAGCAACGTTATCTCTTTTTTAGTATTTCTTATCCTAGATCAAATAAATTGTGAAATGCAGCAGCTATTTTTGAATTAGTTTTAAAATAGAGACATGGAATTAGGAATAGGAATGTTTGGTGACTCTCGGATAGATCCAAGTACAGGTCAGATCCAGGCAGCACAGGATAGAATGAAAGAAATTATTGAAGAAATCAAACTGATGGATCAGGTTGGATTGGATTTCTTTGGTATTGGTGAGCACCATCGGGCAGATTATGCCGTCGCGGCTCCAGAGATTATATTGGCAGCAGCTTCTACAGTGACCAAAAACATCAGGTTGGGCAGTGCTGTTTCCGTACTAAGTTCGGCCGATCCCGTTAAATTATTTCAGGATTTTGCGACAGTCGATCTCCTGTCCGATGGTCGGGCAGAGCTTATGGCGGGCAGAGGTTCATTTATCGAATCATTTCCATTATTTGGATATGACTTGAAGGATTATTCGGATTTGTTTGAAGAGAAACTGGAATTATTACTCCGGTTGAATAAACAGAATACAGTTACCTGGCGCGGAAATTTTAGGGCACCTTTGATCAACCAAGAGATTTTTCCGAGACCAAAGAATGGATCGTTGCCAATATGGGTAGCGGTTGGTGGGACCACATCATCGGTGATCCGTGCCGGAAAACTTGGTCTGCCTGTCATGTTTGCAATTATTGGCGGCATGTACGAGAACTTCGATCATTTGTTCGAAATGTATCGCCAAGCTTATGAAGATAATGGACATGATATGTCGAAATTTCAAGTTGGCGTTCATATGCATGCTTTTTTTGGCGATAATAGTGGACAGATTGCAGATTATTACTATCCTATCTACTCGGCACAGATGGACCGTATCGGAGCAAGCCGTGGATGGCCATCCTATCAACGGACACAATATGATTTCGGCAGGTCTTCTAGAGGACACCTTATTGTTGGGGACGCAGAATATGCCGTTGATAAAATTTTGGAAATCCATGAGAAATTTGGATTGACACGTTTCTCAGCACATATGGATGTGGGAGCACCTGGACATAAAGAGATGTTGCGGTCTATTGAGATTTATGGGGAAAAAATAGCTCCTAAAATTAGGACATTACTAAACAAAGATAGCTAAGAACGCAGTATCATTTTTTTTAAGCCGGGATATTGCCTACCTTTGCCAGTAAATTTTAGTTAGATAGTAAGATGCTTGGACTTAAGTTGTTGACAGATCCGCGATGGGCAAATATCGCTGAAGGAAATTTGGAAGAGATTTTAACCGATCATGCCTGGTGTGAACAAAAAGCCGCTTCAAATGCGATATCCTTGATCACAAACAATTCAGAACATGAAGATCTGGTTCATGAATTGACGGCAATAGCCATTGAAGAAATGGAACATTTTAAGATGGTAATTGACATCATCAAGGAGCGGGGCTATACGTTGGGGCGTGAACGAAAGGATGATTATGTAGGTCAGCTGATGAAATTTTCCAAAAAAGATGGTAGCCGGAATATGGCTTTTATCGACAGATTATTGTTCGCTGCGATGATTGAAGCGCGTAGCTGTGAGCGGTTTAGGGTCTTGTCCCAAAATATCCAAGACAAGGAGCTTGCTCAGTTTTATTACGATCTGATGGTTTCCGAAGCGAATCACTATACAACCTTCCTGAATTTTGCAAAGAAATATTCCGTAGATGTCGATGTGGAAAAACGCTGGAAAGAGTGGTTGGATTTTGAAGGTAAGCTAATCCAGTCCTACGGAAATAAAGAGGCTATACATGGCTAAATAATAGCGAATCTACCTATTTTAAAACACATACATAACAGTTGTCCCGTTCTATTTTCTTTAGAACGGGATTTTTTGTCACTTAATTATTCTTATCTTTGTACCGTGATCGAAAAAAGTAAAATAATAGATATCAGGAGTTTGTCTTTGAGTCAGATCAAAGATCAATTGACCGCGTTGGGTGAACAGGGCTTTCGTGCAAAGCAGATTTACGAGTGGATATGGGAAAAGTCTTGTGTAGATTTTGATCAAATGAGTAATTTGAGCAAGGCCTTGCGCGAAAAGCTGAAGGAAAATTTTACGATCAATGCTGTCAAAATTAAGGAATCGCAAATCAGCTCCGACAAAACAATCAAAAGTAGCTTTAGGCTCTATGATGGTAATATCATAGAAGGGGTATTGATTCCTGCACCTGAGCGTATGACAGCCTGTGTCAGTTCGCAGGTCGGCTGTAGTTTAACTTGTAAATTCTGTGCGACTGGTTATATGGATCGAAAACGTAATCTTAATGCGGATGAAATTTATGATCAGGTCGTGCTCATCAGCAAACAAGCCGAAGAAAATTACGGTCAGCCCCTAACGAATATTGTTTATATGGGCATGGGTGAGCCCTTGTTAAACTACGCCAATATGATGAAATCTGTTGAGCGGATCACAGCTCCGGATGGCCTTAATATGGCTGCAAAGCGAATTACAGTATCCACAGCTGGTATTGCGAAAATGATCAAAAAATTAGGGGACGATCAGGTGCGTTTTAATCTGGCGCTTTCACTACATGCTGCCAATGATAAAAAGCGCAATGAGATCATGCCAATCAATGAACAAAATTCCTTAAATGCATTAGCGGAAGCGCTGAAATACTTCTATGCGAAGACAAAGAGCCCAATTACATTTGAATATATTGTGTTCAACAATTTCAATGATGAATTGGAAGATGCAAAGGAACTTGCCAAATTCTGTAAGCATGTACCATGTAAAGTAAACCTGATTGAATACAACCCAATTGCACTGGCTGACTTCCTGAATGCCGAAGCTGACAAGATAGATGTATTCGCCAACTACCTCAAGAGTCAGGGGATCATAACGAATGTTAGGCGGAGCCGTGGAAAAGATATTGATGCAGCTTGTGGGCAATTGGCCATAAAAGATAAGGATAAAGAGACCGCTGAGGCTTAGTTTGCAAGATTGTTGCTATCTTTAGCTGAGGAAGTTAGCTTTATGTCATTTGATCTACGGAATATTCTCGGGGATTTTGTTACCATATTCTTTCCAAAAGAATGTGCCTGTTGTGGATGTGCACTTAAATATCAGGAGAAATACATTTGTATTGCCTGTGATTTTCATTTGCCTTATACCAATTTTCACACGTATTCCGATAATGACACTGCGAGACAGCTTTGGGGGAAAGCTCCAATAGAGGAAGCCTGCTCTTTTCTCCTCCTACAAAAGGGGAGTCGTGTGGAGCGGCTAATCTACCAGATTAAATATAATAACCAACCATTTTTGGCCGAATATTTTGGTTATCAGTACGGCCTCAAGCTCCTTCAATCCGAACTGTACGTTGGATTATCGGCTATTGTTCCAATACCATTACATGCGAGTAAGCTTCGAAAAAGAGGTTATAACCAATCGACCTATTTTGGTCGTGGACTGTCACGAGCAATGCATATTCCGTTGCAAGAGGATCTATTGTTGCGTAAACGGGCAACCATGACGCAAACAGGTAAGGACCGTTTAGCCCGTTATGAAAATGTGGAAGACATCTTTACCTGTAAACAGATTTCGTTGGCGCAGGATGCACATATTTTGCTTGTTGATGATGTCCTTACAACCGGTGCGACTATTGTCTCGGGTGTGCTTGGCTTACAGGAGTCTCTGGGATGTAAGGTATCCGTAGCGACTTTGGCTCGTGCACAGTAACACCATCCCATCCCCGGATCATCGAAAAAATCCAGGCTTAACCGACATTAATGTCTCCGGTCCACGTAATTCAATAAATAAGCAAATCCGGCCATACCAATGCCTACTGAATCAGCAAATAAATCCCACCAGTCACCGCTACGGTAAGTGAAAATATAGAGCTGAAGTAACTCTGTTAATCCTGCAAATAGAAAACCGAAAAAAGAGACAATAAAGATAGGTAACCAGCGAGTTGGTTTTCCGCTAAATTGTTGGATAACACCGTTGTACATAAGTGTACAAAATACGAAGAACATCCCTGCATGAACGAGTTTGTCCATTCCAGGGTAGCTGGGAACTGTATCAAAATTATTTCCGGGGAGTGTACATAAAACAATGACTATGATGGCCCAAATAAAACACCATTTATAGTCCAGTAGGATTTTAATCATGGGGATAAATATCCAAAAAATTCCTGATAGAAATGAAATACAAATAATTTTAAAAAATTATTACTTTGATAATCAGCTAATTAATGTATTTGTTTTGTTTCGTATGGTACTATGTATTGCATGGTACCATAAAATACATATATCTTTGTATTGTTATG